>JBBNAI010000173.1:0-12143 GCA_037994305.1 Pseudomonas sp.
CACCGGTACGGTCGAGGAAGCCGGTGTTGATGAACACCACGCGCTCGCTGGCGGCCTTGATGCAGGCTTTCAGGTTGACGGTGGTGCGGCGCTCTTCGTCCATGATGCCGACTTTCAGGGTGTTGCGAGTCAGGCCGAGGACGTCTTCGACGCGGCTGAAGATTTCGCTGGTGAAGGCGACTTCTTCCGGGCCGTGCATCTTCGGCTTAACGATGTACACGCTGCCGGTACGGGTGTTCTTGCGGCTGGTGTTGCCGTTGAGGTTGTGCACCGCGATCAGGCTGGTGAACAGGCCGTCCTGGATACCTTCCGGAATCTCGTTGCCCTGGGCATCGAGGATCGCCGGGTTGGTCATCAGGTGACCGACGTTACGGATGAACAGCAGGCTGCGGCCGTGCAGGGTCAGCTCGCTACCGTCGGCCTTGGTGTAGACGCGGTCCGGGTTCATGGTGCGGGTGAAGGTCTGGCCGCCCTTGCTGACTTCTTCAGCCAGGTCGCCCTTCATCAGGCCCAGCCAGTTGCGGTAGACCACAACCTTGTCGTCGGCATCGACGGCGGCAACGGAGTCTTCGCAGTCCATGATGGTGGTCAGCGCGGCTTCCATCAGCACGTCTTTGACGCCGGCGGCGTCGGTGCTGCCGATCGGGCTGGAGGCGTCGATCTGGATTTCGAAGTGCAGGCCGTTGTGCTTGAGCAGCACAGCGATCGGCGCAGTGGCTTCACCCTGGAAGGCGATGAACTGGAAGGCGTTCTGCAGGCCGCTGGTGCTGCCGTCTTTCAGGCTCACGGCCAGGTTGCCGTTGTTCACGGTGTAGGCGGTGGCGTCGACGTGCGAACCGTTTTCCAGCGGCGCGGCTTCGTCGAGGAAGGCGCGGGCGAAGGCGATGACCTTGTCACCACGGACCTTGTTGTAGCCACGGCCTTTCTCGGCGCCGTTTTCTTCGCTGATCACGTCGGTGCCGTACAGGGCATCGTACAGCGAGCCCCAACGGGCGTTGGAGGCGTTCAGGGCGAAGCGCGCATTCATTACCGGTACGACCAGCTGCGGGCCGGCCAGACGGGCGATTTCTTCGTCGACGTTCTGCGTGGTGGCCTGGAAGTCAGCCGGCTCCGGCAGCAGGTAGCCGATTTCCTGGAGGAAGGCCTTGTACGCGGCGGCGTCATGCGCCTGGCCGGCACGACCCTGGTGCCAGGCATCGATCTTGGCCTGGAAGTCGTCACGCTTGGCGAGCAGGGCGCGGTTTTTCGGGGCCAGATCGTTGATCACGGCTTCAGCGCCAGCCCAGAACACGTCGGCAGCAATGCCGGTACCGGGAATGGCTTCGTTGTTGATGAAGTCGTAAAGGGCTTTGGCGACCTGCAGGCCACCGACTTGAACGCGCTCAGTCATTGCTTGCCTCACTTGATTACAGACAGCTCTAGATCCGGGCCGGACGGCCATGTAGTAAGAGCCGCGGAATACTACATGACTCAAACGAAAAAATCAGTCACGGGCTGTGACCGCCTGCCGGATGGCGCCGGGGGCGTGGCTATACTGCGGGCTCCATTACCGAAGGAGAGGGTTATGCCGGTCGTACGTGCAGGTGTCGATGATCTGGATGAGCTGGTGGGGCTGTTTGCCGCCTACCTGAGCTTCTATGAAGTGCCCAAGCCGGCAGGGGAGATTGCCACGTTCCTCGGCGCGCGCCTGCAGGGCGGCGACTCGACACTGTTCATTGCCCGTGATGCCCGGGGCGTGGCGCTGGGTTTCGTGCAGCTCTACCCGTTCTACGCCTCGCTGCACCTGGCACCGGCCTGGTTGCTCAGTGACCTGTATGTGTCGCCCGCAGCGCGCCGCCAGGGCCTGGCCGAAGCGCTGATGAATGCCGCCCGCGAGCATGGCGTGGCCACCGGTGCTTGCGGCCTGCAACTGGAAACCGCGAAGAGCAACCTGGGCGGCCAGGCGCTCTATGAAAAGCTTGGTTATGTGCGCGATGAGGTGTTCTATACCTACTGGCTCGACCTCAAGTCCTGAGCCAGCACGGGTACCTGTAGCAGCGAAGCGCTGCTCACCAACCCGTCACCCCGGAGCCATTTGCGAGCAGGGTTCGCTCCGGCATTTAACAAGAGCAGGGGGTTTCCCATGGATCATCTGGTACTCACCGTTATCGCCCCGGACCAGCCCGGCCTGGTCGAGCGCATCGCCCAGTGCATCGCCGCCCACGGCGGCAACTGGCTGGAAAGCCGCATGTCGCGCATGGCCGGCCAGTTCGCCGGGATCCTGCGCGTGGCAGTGCCGGCCGAAGGCTACGACGAACTGGTGGAAGGCCTGCAGGGGCTCAGCGCCCACGGCATCCGCGTACTGCTGGCAGAAAGCGGCATCGAGCCGTCGTGCACCTGGAAGCCGATTCACCTGGACCTGGTTGGAAACGACCGCCCCGGCATCGTGCGCGACATCACCCGCCTGCTGGCCGAGCAGGGCGTCAACCTGGAAAGCCTGACCACCGAGGTGGCGCCCGCGCCGATGAGCAGTGAGCCGTTGTTCCATGCGGTGGCCGTGCTGGCGGTGCCGCTGACCCTGTCACTCGACCTGCTGCGCGACAAGCTCGAAGGCTTGGCCGACGACCTGATGGTGGAGCTGAACCTGCGCACCGACGAGTAGCCGCAGACATATCCCCGTTTGTCGGGGATGAAGCTGTGGATAGTCTGGGGAGCCCCGGCGCACGCACTAGTGCCCCGGGGCTTTTCTTTGCCTGATCAAAAATGCAGCGGATTCAAACAGTTGTGCACAAACGCCGGGGACGCTTCTGTGGATAAGCCGGGGGTAGTCTGCTCCAGGCCGGTGCTGGCGGGGCCTGTAGCGATCTGGTTGTTTTCTGCTCAGGTGGTGATGGGTGCAGGAGTCCGTTGGCGGGCCGGGCGCCTGTGCAGGTTATGCACCGACGATATCCCCGGTTCGCGTGGATGGTGCTGTGGATAAGCTGGGGAGGCAAAGCCCGGCACCTAGTGCCCCGAGGCTCTTCGCGCAATGGCTAAAAAAACAGCAGTTTCAACGGCTTGTGCACAAATGCCGGGGATGCTTCTGTGGATAACACGGGGATGGCTGGCGCAGCGCTAGCACTGGCGCGGGTTGCGCCGGATTGAGTGTTTTTCACCCAGCGCGACATGACTGCTTTTGTAGAAGCGAGTGCGTGAAGCTCCTGCGCTTAGACGCTCTGCCCGCGGCGGCGCAGGTTCAGCCAGATATCCACGCTGTACACCAGCAGCCCCGCCCAGATGCAGACGAAGGAGGCCAGGGTGGCCGGCGCGAAATGCTCACCAAACAGGAAGATCGCCTGCAGCAGCACCAGGGTTGGCGCCAGGTACTGCAGGAAGCCCAGAGTGGTGTAGGGCAGGTGCCGCGCGGCGGCGTTGAAGCACACCAGCGGCACCAGGGTGATGGGGCCGGCGGCGATCAGCCAGAAGGCTTCCGGTGTGCTCCAGAAGCTGGTCTGGCTGGTCATCGCCGCAGGGTGCAACAGCAGCCAGCCGAGGGCCAGCGGCAACAGCAGCCAGGTTTCCACCACCAGCCCGGGCAATGCCGCCACCGGCGCCTGCTTGCGGATCAGCCCGTAGAAGCCGAAGGTCAGCGCCAGCACCAGCGACACCCAGGGCAGGCTGCCCAGTTGCCACACTTGCTGCAACACGCCCAGCGCGGCCAGGCCCACGGCCAGCCATTGCAGGCGGCGCAGGCGTTCGCCGAGCAGGAGCAGGCCGAGCAGCACGTTGATCAGTGGGTTGATGTAGTAGCCCAGGCTGGCCTCGAGCATGCGCCCGTTGTTCACCGCCCACACATACACCAGCCAGTTGCTGGCGATCAGCAGGCCGCTACAGCCCAGCACGGCAAAGCGCCGCGGGTTTTCGCGCAGTTCGCGCCACCAGCCCGGGTGTTTCCAGAACAGCAGCAGCGCGGCGCCGAACAGCGCCGACCAGAGCGCGCGGTGGACGATGATCTCCAGCGCCGGCACGGCCGCGATGGCCTTGAAGTAGAGCGGGAACAGGCCCCAGATGGTGTAGGCGATCAGGCCGAGGATGTACCCGCGCCGCGGGTTGGCGGTGGCCATGGAAGATCCTTGCTTAGGCAGCTAACTAAAGCAGCGAATTCTAGTCGCAGGCACCCGGACTTGTCTGTGTGTTCAGCTTTTGTGCCGGGTACGTGCGTTCGATAAGCGTAAGAAAGGTTTTACAGTGGCGCCGGTGATTTGCCTCAGAACAGTTTGAGCGGCTCTTCATCCAGCGCCGCCCGCTGCTCGCGCAGGGCCAGGATCTGGTCGCCCCAGTAGCGTTCGTTGGCGAACCAGGGAAAGGCCCGGGGAAAAGCCGGGTCGTCCCAGCGGCGGGCGATCCAGGCGCTGTGGTGGAGCAGGCGCAGGGCGCGCAACCCTTCGATCAGGGGCAGCTCGCGGCTGTCGAAATCATGGAATTCATTGTAGCCGTCGACCAGTTCGGCCAGTTGCCCGAGGCGTTCCTGGCGATCGCCGGCGAGCATCATCCACAGGTCCTGCACGGCAGGGCCCATGCGGCAGTCGTCGAGGTCGACGACATGGAAGGCGTCGTCGCGGTGCAGCAGGTTGCCCGGGTGGCAATCGCCGTGCACGCGAATCGGCGTGTAGCGCACGCCGGCGAACAGCTGGTCGATGCGCGTGAGCAGGTCACGGGCCACCGACTCATAGGCCGGCAACAGGCTGCGCGGCACGTAGCCGCCGTCGAGCAGGGTGCTCAGCGAGTCGTGGCCGAAGTTCTGCACGCCGAGGGTTTCGCGCTCGACGAACGGGCGGCTGGCACCCACTGCATGCAGGCGGCCGAGTAGCTGGCCGAGGCTGTAGAGTTGGTCGAGGTTGCCCGGCTCCGGCGCACGACCGCCACGGCGAGGGAACAGGGCGAAGCGGAAGCCGGCATGCTCGAACAGGCTTTCGCCGTCGCGCTGCAGCGGCGCCACCACCGGTACGTCACACTCGGCCAGTTCCTGGCTGAAGCTGTGCTCCTCGCGGATCGCCGCATCGCTCCAACGCTGCGGGCGGTAGAACTTGGCGATCAGCGGCTGCTCGTCCTCGATGCCCACCTGGTAGACACGGTTCTCGTAGCTGTTCAGCGCCAGCACGCGGGCATCACTGAGATAGCCGAGGCTTTCCACGGCATCCAGTACCAGGTCAGGGGTGAGGGTGGCGAAAGGGTGCGACATGGGTGACTCCAGTAGCGGGGCGCAGAGTGTAACCCCAGGCCGTCTCAGCCGTAGCCCGGACTTCAGTCCGGGACGTGCAGGGCCCGTGCTGAAGTCCGGACTATGGCCAGGCTCAGGCCTCGCCAGGCTTGGGCGTGCGGGCCAGGCAGTAGATGTCGACCCGCGCGGCCCCCGCCTTGTGCAGCAGGCGGGCGAGGGCTTCGGCGGTGGCACCGGTGGTCAGCACGTCGTCGATCACCGCCAGGTGGCGCCCGGCGATCTGCGCCCGAGCATCCAGGGCAAAGGCGCGGCGCAGGTTGCGCTTGCGCGCGGCGGCGTCGAGGTCTTGTTGGTGCGCGCTGTCCTGCGGGCGCAGCAGCCAGTGCTGTTGCACCGGCAGAGTGAGCTGGCCGCCAAGCCAGTCGGCGAGCATCCCGGCCTGGTTGAAACCCCGCTGGCGCAGGCGTTGGGCTGATAGCGGAACCGGCAGCAGCAGGTCGGGCCGCGGCAGGCCTTCGCCGAAGGCATGTTGCAGGTGATGTGACAGCAGGGTGGCCAGCAGACGTCCCAATGGCCAATGCGCCTGATGCTTGAAGCGCGTGACCAGGCTGTCGACCGGAAAGGCATAGCGCCACGGCGTTTCCACCCGCTCGAAGGCCGGCGGGTGCTTGAGGCATTCGCCGCAGACCAGGCCCTCGCTTGGCATGGGCAGGGCGCATACCCGGCAATGCCCGCCAAGCCAGGGCAACTCGCCCTCGCACGCGCTGCACAGCGCGTAGGCGGTGTCGCTGGTTTCGTCGCAGAGCAGGCAGTTTTGTTTGTTTTTTGACCAGATGTAAACCTGGTCGTCGTTCCCTGGTTGACAGTGCATGGTCCTTCCCTGACGATGCCGAACAGCCGTGTTGCCAGATTAGCAAGTCCAGAACAAGGAATCGCCCATGAGCGCCAGCACCACTTCCGTCACCCGTCACGATTGGTCTCTTGCCGAGGTTCGGGCGCTGTTCGAACAGCCCTTCAATGACCTGCTGTTTGCCGCGCAGACCGTGCACCGTGCGCATTTCGATGCCAACCGCGTGCAGGTCTCGACCCTGCTGTCGATCAAGACTGGCGCCTGCCCGGAAGACTGTAAGTACTGCCCGCAGTCCGGCCACTACAACACCGGCCTCGACAAAGAAAAACTGATGGAAGTGCAGAAGGTGCTGGAGGCGGCCGCCGAGGCCAAGGCCATCGGCTCCACCCGCTTCTGCATGGGCGCGGCGTGGAAGCACCCGTCGGCCAAGGACATGCCCTACGTGCTGAAGATGGTCGAGGGCGTGAAGAAGCTCGGCCTGGAAACCTGCATGACCCTGGGCAAGCTCGACCAGGAGCAGACCCGCGCCCTGGCCGAGGCCGGCCTCGACTACTACAACCACAACCTCGATACCTCGCCGGAGTTCTACGGCAACATCATCACCACCCGCACCTACAGCGAGCGTCTGCAGACCCTGGCCTATGTGCGCGAGTCCGGGATGAAGATCTGCTCCGGCGGCATCCTCGGCATGGGCGAGTCGGTCGACGACCGCGCCGGTCTGCTGATCCAGCTGGCCAACCTGCCGGAACACCCGGAAAGCGTGCCGATCAACATGCTGGTCAAGGTCAAGGGCACGCCGCTGGCCGAGGAGCAGGACGTCGATCCGTTCGACTTCATCCGCATGCTCGCCGTGGCGCGGATCATGATGCCGAAATCCCACGTGCGCCTGTCCGCCGGGCGCGAGGCGATGAACGAGCAGATGCAGGCCCTGGCCTTTATGGCCGGCGCCAACTCGATCTTCTACGGCGAGAAACTGCTGACCACCGCCAACCCGCAGGCGAGCAAGGACATGCAGCTGTTCGCCCGTCTCGGCATCAAGCCGGAAGAGCGCGAAGAACACGCCGACGAAGTGCACCAGGCCGCCATCGAGCAGGCCCTGGTCGAGCAGCGCGACGGCAAGCTGTTCTACAACGCCGCTTCGGCTTGATCATCCGTCAGGTGGATGAAGCGTCATCCACCTTACGCCGGATCTGACCTCTTCGCAGGGTGGATAACCCGCTTGCGGTTATCCACCAGTTGCCGGTACCTGTATCCATGACCTTCGATCTCACCACTCGCCTGGCCGAACGCCGCGCGGCCCACCTGTACCGTCAGCGCCCCTTGCTGGACAGTCCACAGGGGCCGCTGGTGCAGGTCGACGGCCGGCAGCTATTGGCCTTCTGCTCCAACGACTACCTGGGCCTGGCCAATCACCCCGAGGTGATCCGCGCGATGCAGCAGGGCGCGGAACAGTGGGGTGTCGGTGGCGGTGCTTCGCACCTGGTGATCGGCCACAGCACGCCGCACCACGAGCTGGAGGAGGCGCTGGCCGAATTCACCGGTCGCCCACGGGCGCTGCTGTTTTCCACCGGTTACATGGCCAACCTGGCGGCAGTCACTGCGTTGATCGGAAGCGGCGATACGGTGCTGGAAGACCGCCTCAACCACGCCTCTCTGCTGGATGCCGGGCTGCTCTCCGGCGCGCGCTTCTCACGCTACCTGCACAACGACGCGGTCAGCCTGAGCAACCGCCTGCGCAAGGCCGAGGGCAATACCCTGGTGGTCACCGACGGCGTGTTCAGCATGGATGGCGACCTCGCCGACCTGCCGGCGCTGTGCGCCGAGGCGCGTAGGAGCAACGCCTGGGTGATGGTCGACGACGCCCACGGCTTTGGCCCGCTGGGCGCCACCGGCGGCGGCATCGTCGAGCATTTCGGCTTGGGCCTGGACGATGTGCACGTGCTGGTCGGCACCCTGGGCAAGGCCTTCGGCACCGCGGGTGCCTTCGTTGCCGGCAGCGAGGAACTGATCGAGACGCTGATCCAGTTCGCCCGTCCCTACATCTACACCACCAGCCAGCCGCCAGCAGTGGCCTGCGCCACGCTGAAGAGCCTTGAGCTGCTGCATAGCGAGGGCTGGCGCCGTGAGCATTTGAACAAGCTGATCACGCGTTTTCGCCAGGGTGCGGCCGAGATCGGCCTGAGCCTGATGGACAGCCCGACACCGATCCAGCCGATCCTGATCGGCGACAGCGAGCGTGCGTTGAAGCTCTCTGCCCTGCTCAATGCGCGCGGCCTGCTGGTCGGTGCCATCCGTCCGCCAACCGTGCCGGCGGGCAGCGCGCGGCTGCGGGTGACCCTGTCCGCCGCGCACAGCGAGGCGCAGCTGGAACACTTACTCGAGGCGCTGGCCGAGTGCTGGCCGCAGGTGGCTGGCGATGCGTGAGCGACTGATTCTCCTGGCTGGCTGGGGGCTGGGCACGGCCCCTCTGCAACCACTGGTCGCGGCGCTGCAGGGGCTGGACCCGCACCTGCAGATCCAGCTCGAACTGTTGCCGGATCTGACCAGCAGTGCGCCGGGTGCCTGGCTGGATGAACTGGATGCGCGTTTGCCGCAGGACTGCTGGCTGGGCGGTTGGTCGCTGGGTGGCATGCTCGCGTCTGCGCTGGCGGCGCGTCGTGGCGAACGCTGCCGTGGGCTGCTGACCCTGGCCAGCAACCCCTGCTTCGTGGCGTCGGCCGAGTGGCCGGCGGCGATGCCGGCTGCCACGTTCGAGCTGTTTCGCAGTGGCTGCGCCGAAGATGCCCAGGCCACGCTGAAGCGCTTCGCCCTGCTCTGTACCCAGGGCAGCGCCGAGCCGCGCGCGTTGGGGCGCCTGCTGTTCGGCGGCGCGCCGCATACGGGCGCCGAGCAGTTGCTGTGCGGGCTGGATGTGCTGGCGGCGCTGGATACCCGCGCGGCGTTACAGGCGTTCAACGGTCCGCAACTGCACCTGTTCGCTGCGGCTGATGCGTTGGTGCCAGCGGCGGCTGCCGGCGAGCTGCAAAGCCTGCTGGGTGATGTCGAGACCGGTCTGATCGGCGCGTCCAGCCACGCCTTCCCGGTCGAGCGTCCGCATGAGGTGGCGGCCGCGATCCAGGCCTTCCTGCATGAGGTGGGCGATGACTGAGTGGCACGAGCAGGGCGCCCTACCGGACAAGCGCCGGGTCGCCGCGTCCTTTTCCCGTGCGGCGGACAGCTACGACAGCGTCGCCGCGTTGCAGCGCTCGGTCGGCATCGACCTGCTGGCGCGGCTGCCGGTGCAGCTGGCGCCGCAACGCTGGCTTGACCTGGGCTGCGGCACTGGGCATTTCAGCCGGGTGCTGGCCGCCCGTTATCCCCAGGCGGAAGGGGTGGCCCTGGATCTGGCCGAAGGCATGCTGCGCCATGCGCGGCCGCTGGGCGGTGCCCGGCGTTTCGTTGCCGGTGATGCGGAGAGCCTGCCGCTGCGCGGGAGTAGCGTCGAGCTGATCTTCTCCAGCCTGGCCGTACAGTGGTGCGCCGATTTCGCCGCGGTACTCAGTGAGGCACGGCGTGCGCTCCAGCCGGGGGGGGTACTGGCCTTCAGCAGCCTGTGCGTCGGTACATTGCAGGAGCTGCGTGATAGCTGGCAGGCCGTCGACGGCTTCGTCCACGTCAACCGGTTCCGTCGTTTCAGCGAATACCAGCAGCTGTGTGCCGATAGCGGCCTGCAGGTGCTCGGCCTGGAGCGCAAGGCGCAGAGCTTGCACTTCAGCGATCTGCGCCAGCTGACCCATGAGCTCAAGGCGCTCGGCGCGCACAACCTCAACCCGGGGCGCCCTGATGGCCTGACCGGGCGTGCGCGTATCCGCGCGCTGGTCGAGGCCTACGAACGCTTCCGCCAGCCGCAGGGCCTGCCGGCGACCTATCAGGTGGTCTACGGCGTGCTGCAAAAGCCTCTGTAGGAGCGATAACAATGCGCAGAGCTTTCTTTGTTACTGGCACCGACACCGAAGTCGGCAAGACCACCATCGCCGCAGGTCTGCTGCATGCCGCGCGCCTGGCCGGGCTGAGCACGGCGGCGGCCAAGCCGGTGGCGTCCGGTTGCGAGCCGAGCGCCGCGGGGCTGCGTAATAGCGATGCGCTGGCGTTGCTTGGCGAGTGTTCGCTGGCGCTGGAGTATGCCGAGGTCAATCCCTTCGCCTTCGCTCCGGCCATCGCACCGCACCTGGCGGCCCGCGAAGTGGGTATGGCGTTGACCGTCGCGGCGCTGGCCGGGCCGGTGAGGCATATTCTCGGCAAGGGCGCGGACTTCACCCTGGTCGAAGGCGCCGGCGGTTGGCGCGTGCCGTTGGCGGGGCGCGAAAGCCTGTCCGACCTGGCCATCGAACTGGGTTTGCCGGTGATTCTGGTGGTGGGTGTGCGCCTGGGGTGCATCAACCATGCGCTGCTCACGGCCGAGGCGATTGCTCGTGATGGCCTGCAACTGGCAGGCTGGGTGGCGAACATCGTCGACCCGCACACCTCGCGCCTGGAGGAGAACCTGGCGACCCTTGCCGAGCGCCTGGGCGCACCTTGCCTGGGTCGGGTCGCGCACCTGGCCGAGGCCTCGCCGGCAGCTGTGGCGGCGTACCTTGATCTGGCACCACTGAGCGGGCAGATATAAGCCATCAGTCGGCCATAGCCTTTTGCTTGTACGTTTTTTGAGCATTTTCTGCTTCAATTGACCCAGTCAGTCCGTCTCCGCTGGGAGTTGCAGTATGGAAATCACCGGTAGTGCCTTCAACTCAGGCCTGAACACGATTCAGGCTGGGCAGCGCCGTGTCGACCAGGCCGCCGTCGATATCGCCGGCAATGCCGTTACGCCGCCGCCGGAGCAGACTCCACCGTCGCAGCAGGTCAACCAGAGCCAGGCGCTCGAACAGAGCTCGCAGGCCGATCTGGCGCAGAGCCTGGTGGCATTGACCGTTGGCAAGACCGAGGTGCAGGCCGGTGCCAAGGTCGTGGAAACCGCTGACGAAGTACTGGGTACCCTGATCGATACCCGCGCCTGATCGCGCGGCTAAGCAGGGCTCGCCCGCCACTGGGCGAGGAGGAGTGAGATGCAGATCGGCAGCGCCACGACTCATGTCGCGCCTTCGCCGGCAGCCCTGTCGGCGCGCGCGGTTTCGTCCGCTGAATTTGCCGGGCCTTCCTCTCCCGATCTGAATCGCACCAACCAGGCTCCGGCCACTCCCGCTCCTTCTTCCGCTTCCGGCGAACAGGCTTCGTTGCGCGAAGAGGCCGATCGCCCGGAGACGGCCGAAGGCCGTAAGGCCCAGCCCGGCGAGGCCGAGAAGCTGCGCCAGGATCAGGCGCAGATTGCCGATCTGGCAAGCCGCGACCGTGAAGTGCGCACCCACGAGCAGGCCCATGCCTCGGTGGGCGGCGCGTATGCCGGTTCGCCGACCTACAGCTTCAAGCGTGGCCCGGACGGCCGCTCCTATGCGGTGGGCGGCGAGGTCGGCATCGACGTCAGCCCGATCCCCAACGACCCCGAGGCGACCTTGCGCAAGATGGAAGTGGTGCAGCGCGCCGCCCTGGCGCCAGCTGATCCGTCCGCGCAGGACCGCCGGGTCGCGGCTCAAGCCCAGGCCCAGGCGACCGAAGCGCGGGCCGCGATCGTCCAGCAGCGCCGCGAAGAGGCCGTCGCGGCTGCCGAAGAGCGACGCCTGCGCGACGAGCAACGCAAGGAAGACGAAGAGGCGGTGAGCGCTGACGAGGAAGAGCCCGTCCAGCAGCCTGCTGCTTCTACGCCTAGTCTTGAGGTGTACCGCAACCTTTCCCAGCTGCAAGAGCCAGCCCCGGCACTTGATCTGCGCGCTTGAGCGGCGACCGGCGGATGCTTGACAAGGTTGGGGCGTAAACGTATGTTTCAAACGCCTGTTTGATTGCTGCGCCAGCTCATGGCTGCCGGGCGCTGGGAGAAATCCCGCAGACGACCGTGATTGTTCCGGTCACACAAAATCAAGGAATCCACCGTAGAGGTTTACCGCTATGCCTGAGTACAAGGCCCCCTTGCGTGATATCCGCTTCGTTCGCGACGAACTGCTCGGCTACGAAGCGCACTATCAGAGCCTGCCTGGCTGCCAAGAC
>JBBNAI010000174.1:0-13809 GCA_037994305.1 Pseudomonas sp.
GCACTTTCAGCACGCAAAGGCCGCGCACTCATGGCAGCCAAGCCACCAGCAGCAGCCATGAAGGTGCGGCGCGAGAGGTAAACGGACTCGGGAGTGACATCGGATTCGCGTGCAGCAGACGCGAGGGGAGCTTTGATCAGCATGTTGACTCCGCAGCTAGGGACGACTGATGCGCCAATAGACTGCGGAGTCGGCAGGAAATTACATCACTCGGCAGCTTTGCGACGACGCAGTCGCAACAAATATTGCACAGGACCGGACGCTGCATAGGCGAGCGAGATCAGCAGCAGGATGCGCGGCGGGTCACTGAACACTACGGCAAACACCAGCACCACGATAAGAATCGCGACAAAGGGCACGCGCCCCTTGAGGTCTAGGTCCTTGAAGCTGTTGTACTTGATGTTGCTGACCATCAGGGTACCGGCAGCCGCTACCAGCAAGGCCACGACGAAGGCCATGTTCGAGCCTTTGATGCCGAAGTCACTGAACGCCCACACCGTACCCGCCACCAGAGCAGCTGCGGCCGGACTGGCCAGACCGATGAAGTAGCGCTTATCCGCCTTGCCGACCATGGTATTGAAGCGCGCTAGGCGCAGTGCAGCACCTGCCACATAGATGAAGGCAACCATCCAGCCGACCTTGCCCAGGCTACCCAGTGCCCACTCGAAAGCCACCAGCGCCGGCGCCACACCAAAGGCAACCATATCCGACAGCGAATCGTACTCGGCACCAAACGCGCTCTGCGTATTGGTCAGGCGTGCAACGCGACCGTCCAGACCGTCGAGCACCATGGCCACGAAGATGGCGATAGCCGCATGGTCGAACTGACCACTCATGCCATTGATGATCGCGTAGAAACCGGAAAACAGCGCTGCCGTGGTGAACAGGTTGGGCAGCAGGTAAATTCCGCGATGGCGGACCTTGCGCCCTTCCGCGTCGTGCCCCTCCTCCACATGCTCGTCGATGGGCAGAAGGCTTTCCTCTTCGGAGGCAGAGCCGGATTCCTCGGGACGTTCGTTCATGAACAACACCTTGCAGCGATTTGGAATGGATTTCGACCGAAGCAGCCGGCAGAGGTTCGCCAGCCGCTCCATACAAACGAATGGGCTTTATACCAGAAGCCTATGCCAAGCATAAAAAAACGCGGCCGGAGCCGCGTTCTTTTTAGAGCATCAAAAGACCTTAGTTCTTGGTCTTGTCGACGATCTTGTTGGCAGAGATCCACGGCATCATCGCACGCAGCTTCTCGCCGACCACTTCGATACCGTGAGCGGCATTGTTGCGGCGGTAAGCGGTCATCGAAGCGTAGTTCGACGCGCCTTCCTGGATAAACATCTTCGCGTATTCGCCGTTCTGGATGCGCTTCAGAGCATTGCGCATGGCCTGGCGGGATTCGGCGTTGATGACTTCCGGACCAGTGACGTACTCACCGTATTCCGCGTTGTTGGAGATCGAGTAGTTCATGTTGGCGATACCGCCTTCGAACATCAGATCGACGATCAGCTTCAGCTCGTGCAGGCATTCGAAGTAGGCCATTTCCGGCGCGTAGCCAGCTTCAACCAGGGTATCGAAACCGGCTTTGACCAGCTCCACGCAACCGCCGCAGAGAACGGCTTGCTCGCCGAACAGGTCGGTTTCGGTCTCGTCCTTGAAGGTGGTTTCGATGATGCCGGTACGGCCGCCACCGACGCCAGCGGCGTAGGACAGGGCAACGTTCTTGGCATTGCCGGAAGCGTCCTGGTAGATGGCGATCAGGTCAGGAATACCGCCGCCCTTGACGAACTCGGAGCGCACGGTGTGACCCGGGGCTTTCGGCGCGATCATGATCACGTCGAGGTCGGCACGCGGCACGACCTGGTTGTAGTGAATGGCGAAGCCGTGGGAGAAGGCCAGGGTCGCGCCTTTCTTGATGTTCGGCTCAACTTCATTCTTGTACAGCTGGGACTGGAATTCGTCGGGGGTCAGGATCATGACCAGATCGGCGGCAGCAACGGCAGCAGGCACGTCAGCCACTTTCAGACCGTGGGCTTCAGCCTTGGCGCGGGTGGCCGAACCTGGACGCAGGCCGACGGTGACGTCAACGCCGGAGTCCTTCAGGTTGCACGCCTGGGCATGGCCCTGGGAGCCGTAACCGATGATGGCGACTTTCTTGCCCTGGATGATCGAGAGGTCACAGTCTTTGTCGTAAAACACTTTCATGGGAATTCCCCTATTTTCTGGCCTCGTGGGCCGTTCGCTAAAGAGTTAAATGCTGAGTACTTTGTCGCCACGGGCAATGCCAGTGACGCCGCTGCGTACGGTTTCCAGGATCGACGCGGTGCCGATGGCCTGGATGAAACTGTCCAGCTTGTCGCTCGTGCCGGCCAGCTGAATGGTGTAGACGCTGCTGGTCACATCGACGATCTGCCCGCGGAAGATGTCGGTGGTGCGTTTGACCTCGGCGCGCTGGGCACCGGTGGCTTTGACCTTGACCAGCATCAGCTCGCGCTCGATGTGCGCGCTTTCCGACAGGTTCACCAGCTTGACCACTTCGATCAGCTTGTTGAGGTTCTTGGTGATCTGCTCGATCACATCGTCATGACCCACGGTGGTCAACGTCAGGCGCGACAGGGTCGGGTCTTCAGTCGGCGCCACGGTCAGGCTTTCGATGTTGTAGTTGCGCTGGGAGAACAGGCCAACCACGCGCGACAGGGCGCCCGGTTCGTTTTCCAGCAACAGGGAGATGATATGGCGCATGTTCAGGTCCGCTCCGTCTTGCTCAGCCACATGTCACGCATGGCACCACCACGAATCTGCATCGGGTAGACGTGCTCGCTGGTATCGACGGCGATGTCGAGGAATACCAGGCGGTTCTTCATGGCGAAGGCTTCTTCCATCTTCGGCTTGAGGTCTTTCAGGTCGGTGATGCGCATGCCCACATGACCATAGGCCTCGGCCAGCTTGACGAAGTCAGGCAGCGATTCCATGTACGAGTGCGAATAACGGCTGCTGTATTGCATGTCTTGCCACTGGCGAACCATGCCCAGCGCACCGTTGTTCAGGTTGATGATCTTCACCGGCAGGTCGTACTGCAGGCAGGTCGACAGTTCCTGGATGTTCATCTGGATACTGCCTTCCCCGGTGACGCAGGCCACGTCGGCCTCCGGAAAGTTCAGCTTGACGCCCATGGCTGCCGGGAAACCGAAGCCCATGGTGCCCAGGCCACCGGAGTTGATCCAGCGGTTCGGCTTGTTGAAACGGTAGTACTGCGCCGCGAACATCTGGTGCTGACCGACGTCGGAAGTGACGAAGGCATCACCCCTGGTCACGTCACTAAGGGTCTCGATCACGGTCTGCGGCTTGATGATGCTGCCGTCACCCTCGTTATAAGGGAACAGGCGACCACTGCCGCGCCACTCGTCGATCTGCTTCCACCAGTTGGCAACAGTCTCCTTGTTCGGGGTCTCGCCAATTTCCTTGAGGATCGCGACCATTTCAACCAGCACGCTGTCCACCGGGCCTACGATCGGGATGTCGGCCTTGATGGTCTTGGAGATCGAAGCTGGGTCGATGTCGATGTGAATGATCTTGGCGTTCGGGCAGAACTTGGCACCCGTCTCGCCATTGATCACGCGGTCATCGAAACGCGCACCGACAGCTAGGATCACGTCAGCATGGTGCATTGCCAGGTTGGCGGTGTAGCTGCCGTGCATGCCGAGCATGCCGACGAACTGGCGATCGGTACCCGGGAAGGCGCCAAGCCCCATCAGGGTATTGGTCACCGGGATGTTGAGCATCTTGGCCAGCTCGGTCAGCGGCTCGGAAGCGCCCCCCATGACCACACCACCACCGGAGTAGAGCACCGGGCGCTTGGCGGCCAGGAGCATCTCGGCTGCCTTGCGGATCTGCCCGGAATGACCACGGGTAGCCGGGCTGTAGGAGCGCAGCTTGACCTTCTTCGGGTAGCTGTACTCGAACTTCTGGGATGGGTCGCCCATGTCTTTCGGAATATCCACGACCACAGGGCCTGGACGGCCAGACTGGGCAAGATAGAAGGCTTTCTTGATCACTTCGGGGATTTCCGAAGGATGCTTGATGATGAAGCTGTGCTTCACGATCGGGCGGGAAATACCGACCATGTCGGTTTCCTGGAAGGCATCGGTACCGACCACGGTGCTGGGCACCTGACCGGAGATGATGACCATCGGAATCGAGTCCATATAGGCGGTAGCGATACCAGTGATGGCATTGGTCGCACCCGGGCCGGACGTCACCAGCACCACGCCGGCCTTGCCAGTCGCGCGAGCATAGCCGTCAGCCATATGGGTTGCCGCCTGCTCGTGACGAACCAGGATGTGGGTCACTTCCGGTTCTTTGAACAGGGCATCGTAGATGTGCAGGAGGGCACCACCTGGGTACCCATAGATGTACTTCACGCCTTCGTCGCGCAGCGAGCGGACGACCATTTCAGCGCCGGATAAAAGCTCCACGTTGTTCACCTCTAAAACGCCAGATTACCACCCGTCAACGAGTGGTCCTTGAAGTAGGTCTTACTGGTCAGCGGACAAGCGCGACTGTGGTCGCGGGGGTAGTGCGGGGTGTCTGCATAACGAGTAACGGAACGGCCCAGAGCTTGCGGGGCCCCTCCTCCCAGCGCGAGGTAACGCGTTGCGGGTGTAACGGGGGTTGGCACGGGTAGCGCCTTTTTTCGCTGAGCTGGAGGACACTTGCGGTGGACTCCACTACAGCGGAACGTGCGATTGTTCTGAATAGCGCACACTAAGTCAAGCCACACAGCATCGAATCTTCCGCTGATAGCTGTGACATGGCGCAGGATGACCTTTTGCGCGTTTTGGTTATAGTAACCACTAGGTTCCACAGCCATAAAAAAGGAAACAGCATGCATCGCATGATTCTCACGGGCAGCCTGCTGCTCGCCCTGAGCGCCAGCGCCATGGCCGGTCAGATCTACAAATGGGTGGATGCACAGGGCAATACTCACTTCGGCGCGCAACCGCCGGAAGGTCAGCAGGCCGCACAAGTAAACACCAACATCACCCAGCCCAAAGTGGCCCCGCCAGCCCCGCCGAAGTTCGAGAAATCGGCAGGCGAAGCCAGGCAGGAAGAGCTTGATCGCGAGGCCAAGGCCGCCGCCGACAAGCGCGAGAAAGAACTCTCGGCCTACTGCGAGAGCCTCCGCAAGGACCTGGCGCAGATGAAAGCCAATCCGCGCGTACGCATCGAGGAAAATGGCGAGCCACGCCGCCTTACCGAAGAAGAACGCCAAGAGCGCATGGCCAAGAGCGAAGCGGGCATCAAGGAAAACTGCCAGTAAGCACTGGCAGCGACGGGGCGCCTTATGCGCCCCCGATCAACCGATCGAACTCACCTAACAGCCGCAACAAACCCTGCATTTCGGCCTCCCGCCCCTTGTAGCTCTCCTCCGCCATCGGCTGGATACCCGACGCCGCCGGCAACGGGCCGCCCGTCTCAAGCAAGCCTTTCATGCGCGGCAGAAACAGCCACTGCAGCCACTCATCGAACGACAGCGTATCCACGCAAAACGGCTGCTCGCTGGCCAACGCCTCTGCCGAGGGAGCAACCGCCCCCCACAGCCCGAGCACACGCAATTCTCGCTCGATCAGCAACAGCTGGTCGGCAACAGCAGGAATACGCCGGTCCATCAGAGATTGACCCGAGCCCGCTCGCGGGCCTGCGCAGCACCAGCGGGATCGCCCTGGCGCTCACGGGCCTGAGCGATCAGGTTCCACAGACTGGCCTGCAAGGCCGGACGACCACTGGCATAGGTCAGGCCACGACGGGCGAACTGCTCGGCCTGAGCTGCATCACCCTGGGCCAGACGCACTTCGGCGAGACGATAGAGCACCTGCGGCTCACGCGGCGCAATGCGCTGCGCCCGCTCCAGGCTGGATGCGGCGCCATTGAGGTCACCACTGCCCTGCTGTTGCTGGGCCGTGGTCAACAGAGCCAGTACCGGACCATCCAGTTGCTCATCAGCGGCCAGATTGCCGGAGGGAATGCCACTGGGCATGCTCGGCACACTGGATGGATAGCTACCTGCACTGGAAATCGGCCCCGTGCTCAGCGGCGCCGAGTTGCTGATCGAGGACGGCATCGAGCTGCTGCCATCTGGATAGGTCTGCAATGGAGCGCTGGACGTGCCACCGGGCACCATCACCACCACACCGGAATCCTGCGGCATGCTCTGCGCTTGCGATTGGCTTTGCGCCCGGGCGGGTGCGCGGCCATAGCCATCGGCTGCCGCCTGCTCGTCGGTCATCAGCTGCCCGCTGGAGTCTTCGACCGGAATCGAGCCGCGCTGCACGCTGGCACAACCGCTCAACAGCGTTGAAGCGACCACGACGGAAATCCACCACTTAGCCATTCACATCCTCACTTGAAGCACATTCAATTAAGCCAGCCACGCACCCAGTCCATCACCGCATCAGCCGGTGCACTCTGGCCGCAGGGCTGACCTTGGGGTGGTTCGCTGCCGCGAATATACGGCATCTGTACAGCCCCTGGACAACCGGCCGCCGAACCCTGGCCACTGCTGGCATTGACCCAGGCCTGCACCACGTTATCCGGCAACGGCATGTCCAGCGGCAGCGGGTCGGCCTTGACCATGAAGCTGGTCCAGACCTGCAAGGCGCCGGTCGCGCCAGTCAACGGCGTCTTGCCGTTATCGTCGCGGCCCAGCCAGACCACGGCCAGCAGATCCTGACTGAAGCCAGCAAACCAGCTGTCACGCGAATCATTACTGGTGCCCGTCTTGCCCGCCAGCGTCAGCGACGACGGCAACTGGCTGTACACCGAACGCCCGGTCCCTTCGCGCATCACTCGCTGCATGGCGTTCTGCACCAAGTAGATCGCGCCCGGATCGAAGCGCTGCTGAATCTGGAACGGATAGCGCTTGAGTGGCTCGCCTTCGGCGGTCAGCACGCTGCGAATACCCCGCAACGGCGTATTGAAGCCTCCGTTGGCCAGGGTCTGGTACATGGTCGCCACTTCCATCGGACTGAGCGAACCAGCCCCGAGCAACATCGACGGGTACGCCGGCCATTCGCGACTGACACCCAGGCGCTCGAGGGTTTTGAGCACATTCGGCACACCCAGTTCCAGGCCGAGCTTGGCAGTCGACAGGTTGTAGGAGTTGGCCAGGCCCTGATACAGGTAAATAGTGCCGTGAGCCTTGTGGTCGTAGTTCTGCGGGCGCCAGACCTGGCCGTCCTGCCCCTTGACCGAGAACGGCTCGTCGGCCACCCAACTGGTCAGGGTGTACTGACTCGGTTTCTCTAGCGCCGTGAGGTAGACCGCCGGCTTGATCAGCGAACCAATCGGCCGCGCCGCATCCAGCACACGGTTGAAGCCGGCATAGCGTGGTTGACGACTGCCGAGCATGGCCTGCACTTCACCATTCTCCGGATTGGCCACCAGCATGGCCGCCTCCACTTCGTCGACACCCTTACGCCCGCCCAGCCGCTTGAGCGTCTCGGCCAGGGCCGCTTCGGCCTTGAGTTGGAGGATCGGGTCGAAGCTGGTGAAGATGCGCAGCCCCTCCTCGGTCAGGTCTTCCTCACGGTAATCCTCGCGCAGCTGGCGCTTGACCAGATCAAGGAAAGCCGGGAACGAACTGTCGGCCAGGCTGCCGCGCTTAGTCACGCCCAGCGGCTTGCTCTTCGCTGCCTCGGCTTCGGCAACCGTTACCACGCCCTGCTGCGCCAACAGGTCGAGCACCAGGTTTCGCCGCTCCAGAGCACGCTCGGGGAAGCGCCGCGGGTTGTAATAGGTCGGGCCCTTGACCATGCCCACCAGCAGCGCCACCTGATCGAGCTTGAGCTCGCTCAACGGCTGACTGAAGAAGTACTGGCTGGCCAGGCCAAAGCCATGCACCGCGCGCTGGCCGTCCTGACCGAGGAATACCTCGTTGAGGTATGCCTCGAGGATATCCTTCTTGTCGTAGTGCAGCTCCAGCAACACCGCCATCATCGCTTCGGTGGCCTTGCGCGTGAGGCTACGCTCGTTGGTCAGATAAAAATTCTTCACCAGCTGCTGGGTCAAGGTACTGCCGCCCTGGCGCAGCTGCCCTGCCGTGGCGTTGATCCATACGGCACGGGCAATGCCCTTGGGGGAGACGCCGAAGTGATGGAAGAACTCGCGGTCCTCCACTGCCACCAGTGTTTCCACCAGATAGGCCGGCACCTGCTCCAACTTGATCAGGATGCGGTCTTCGTGATGCGCCGGGTACAGGCCGCCGACCAGCAACGGCTCCATCCGTGCCACGGCGAGATTGCTGCCGTTGGTCTGGGTCAGGCCAGCAACGTAATCACCGGAGAAACGCACGCGCACATGTTGCGACGCTTCGTTGCCCTCGTAGAACTGGAAGCCGCGGGTGAACAGGTCGATCTGGTTACCGTTGACCGCCGCAGCGCCCGGGCCATTGGCGGCCCCTTCGCGGCGATACCCCAGGGCATCGAGCTCAGTGAGGAAGTCCTGCTTGCTCAGCTTCTGGCCGACGAACAGTTCCAGGGGACGGGCATAGACCTTGGCCGGCACCGTCCAGCGCTTGCCGGAGAATTTCTCCTGCACCACGGCGTCCAGGTACACGGCGAAGCCGGCGAGGACCACCAGGCCGACCAATGCCAGTTTGAGAACCCAGCCAAGCCAGGGACGAGAGGCGCCAGAGCGGCGCTTGGCGCTTTTGCGCGGGGTACGGGAACGAGTCATGGCGCGGCATTATACGCACTTTGCCTAGGCCCGACAGGCGCACTCCGGCGGTTTGCAGAGCGCCTCACAGCGGCCATAATGCCGCCTCTTATCGACGTGAAAAGCTAAGGAAAGACCGTGAGCCAAGCCCTGATCGCCGCGCTGCAGAACCCGGCCCTCTACCCCCATGCGGTGGACGGTTTCCAGGTCATCGAGACGCACATTTCCTGGGTGCTGCTCACCGGCCCCTTCGCCTACAAGATCAAGAAGCCGGTGAACTTCGGCTTCCTCGACTTCACCAGCCTTGATGCCCGCCAGCATTTCTGCGGCGAAGAGCTGCGCCTCAACCAGCGCCTGACCGAAGGCCTGTACCTTGAAGTACTGCCGATCACCGGCAGCGAAAGCGCTCCGCAACTCGGCGGCGCCGGCCCGGCCATCGAATATGTACTGAAGATGCGCCAGTTCCCGCAGAGCCAGTTGCTCAGCGCCGTGCAGGCCCGTGGCGAGCTGACGCCGGCGCACATTGACGCCCTGGCCGAGCAGATCGGCGATTTCCACGGCCGCACCCCCGCTGTGGCCGCCGACCACCCGCTGTGCTCGCCGCAGTCGATTGTCGCGCCGATGCGACAGAACTTCGAACAGATCCGCCCGATGCTCAGCGAAACCGCTGACCTGCAGCAGCTCGATGCTCTGGAAGCCTGGGTAGAGGCCAGCATTACCCGCCTGGAGCCACTACTGGCCCGACGTTCGACGGCTGGTGCGATCCGCGAGTGCCATGGCGACATCCACCTGGGTAACGCCACGCTGCTGGACGGCCATGTCGTGCTGTTCGACTGCATCGAATTCAACGAACCGTTCCGCCTGATCGACATCGCCCTGGATGCCGCCTTCCTCGCCATGGACCTGGAAGACCGCGGTCTCAAGGCTCTGTCGCGACGGTTCGTCAGCGCCTGGCTGGAACACAGCGGCGACTACGACGCGCTGGAGCTGTTCAACCTGTACAAGTCTCACCGCGCCCTGGTGCGCGCCAAGGTTGCACTGTTCAGCCTGGCCCACCAGACCGATGAACAGCAGCGCAGCGCAACCCTGAGCCAGTACCGCAACTACGCCAACCTGGCGGAAAGCTACAGCGCCATCCCCTCGCCCTTCCTGGCCATTACCACCGGCGTCTCCGCGGTCGGCAAGAGCCACGTAGCCCTGCGTCTGGTGGAGGCCCTCGGTGCCATTCGCCTGCGCTCGGACGTGGAACGCAAGCGTCTGTTCGGCGAACAATCCGGCAGCAAGAACGACCTGTACAGCGGCATCTACACCCAGGAAGCCACCCAGGCCACTTACCAGCGCCTGCACCAACTGGCGGAAAGCGCCCTGCACGCAGGCTTCCCGGTGGTGCTGGACGCCGCCTACCTGAAGCAGGCCCAGCGCAGCGCCGCCTGGCAGGTTGCCGAGCAGAATGGCGACCCGTTCCTGATCCTCGATTGCCAGGCCCCGCAAGAGGTCATCGCCGGCTGGCTGCAACAGCGCCAGAGCGAAGGCAGCGACCCGTCCGATGCCACCCTCGAAGTAATCCAGGCCCAGCAAACCAACCGTGAAGCCCTGAGCGACGACGAACTGGCTCACAGCAAGCGCGTCGACACCCACGAAGCCGCCAGCCTGGATAGCCTGATCGAGCGTATCCGCCAGCGTCTGCCGGGGCTCTGAGGCAAACCGCCAACGGGCCTGCCGCCATCTATACTGGCGGCAGGCCCAGAAAGGAGGCACGCCATGAGCCAGCCACGCCAGCTCGACAACCCGCTTTACCGCTTGCTGCACGATGAACAGGTCAGCGAGTTCAACACCCAGAAACCCAAGGACAGCAAAGTCAATTTGCGTGGCGGCGACTTCCGCGGCCTCGACCTGCGTGACCTGGATGCCCACGACGTCGACTTCACCGATGCCTACTTCCGCGGTGCCGACCTGCGCGGCCTGGACCTGCGCGAAGCCGCCCTGGAGGGCGCCAGCATTGCCCATGCGCAGATCTCCGGCGCCTACTTCCCGGTCGAGCTCAGCGCCGACGAAATCCTCATGTCGGTCAACTTCGGCACCCGCCTGCGCTATCGCACCCGCTAAGTGAAGAGCATCGATGAGCGAGATCACCCGCCTGTTCGGTAACCGCGCCAGCGCCTACGCCAGCTTCCGCCCGCAATACCCGCAAGCTCTGTTCGCCTGGCTGGCGGCCAACAGCCCTGGCCAGCACCGCGCGCTCGATATCGCCTGTGGCAACGGCCAAGCCAGTCGTCCGCTGCTGGGGTATTTCCAGCAAGTACTGGCCTGTGACGGCAGCCCGGAGCAATTGCAGGCCGCTACCGACCTCACTGGGGTCAATGCATTTGCCGCCGATGCACAGGCATTGCCGCTGGCCGATGCCAGCCTCGACCTGATTGTCGTCGCCCAGGCCCTGCACTGGTTTGCCACCCCGAGTTTCTTTGCCGAAGTGACGCGCCTGCTCAAGCCCGACGGCCTGTTCTGCGCCTGGTGCTACAGCCTGCTGCAGATCGATGATGAGTTCGATAGCGTGCTTCACGCGTTTTACCGAAATACCCTGGGCGATTACTGGCCTCAGGGCCGAGCCAGCGTGGATGCCGGCTACAGCGATATCCAGCTGCCCTTTCCACAGCTTGTCGTGCCGGCCTTCGCCATCGAGCTCGAATGGGATCTGCCGCAGTTGCTCGGCTATCTCGGCACCTGGTCGGCGGTACAGAAACTGGAACAGGCCAGCGGGCGCGACCCACTGATTGATCTGCTACCTGAACTGGAAAAAGCCTGGGGAGAGCCGCAACGGCAGCGTTTTGTGCGATGGCCGCTACACTTCCTTGCAGGCATACCCGCACGGCCCCATCAGTAGCTGCGCAGCAATGCATGGAGGCGCAATGAACGATGAACTGCAACACCTGAAAAACCTGGGGAAAACATCCGCGCAGTGGCTCCATGCGGTTGGTATCCACAACGCGACCGACTTGCGCCGCCTGGGCGCAGTAGACGCTTATCGTGCCGTACGTGCACGAGGCTTTCGCGCTTCCAAGGTACTGTTATATGCCATTGAAGGCGCACTACTGGACGTGCACTGGAACCAGCTTCCGCCGGCGCACAAGGCGGAACTGAACGGTCAAGTCGATGCGTTGGGCATGAGCAACAAGAGCTAGCTCACAACCTCCAAGCACGGGCATTTACCTGCTTTTCGGCGCCGCCTATTGTTGCAGGGTCGCGCGTGGCTTATCGTCCGCCCCTGCCAGCTCAAGGAATTACTGTCATGTACCTACTCGGGGAGCAACCGGCCTACGCCGACCAGCTGATCCAACGCCTGCAGAGCCTGCCCGCGCAGCTGCTCGATGGCCTGCAGCCAAGTGGCCCGCCGCTGCGTCTCGAACAGGTCGATGACCTGGCCAAGATCCTGCCCGGCAATCAGCTGTACATCATCGAGAACGGTCTGCTGCATGCACTGGTCGATGAACGCCCGCTGTTCTATCTGCAGGAAGGCGACCTGGTCGGCCTGCGCCAGGGCATTGATCTGCCGAGCTGCCGCTACAGCAGCGAAGAGCCCCTGGCCCTGATTCCCTTCAGCCGCACCGAAGTGTTCAAGCACATCTACGCCAGCGAGCAGCGTCAGGAACTGTTTATCCAGTATCTGATAGGCCATACAGCCCTGCTGTCCGATGCTCTCGCGCGCCTCAAGCAGCCGGAAATTCGCCCCGCCACCGGCTTCCAGCACTTCGCCGCCGGCGAAGAGCTGATCCACCAGGGCGATGAAGCCGACCACGTCTTCGTCATCATCGAAGGTCACGCCGAAGCGCATGTCGACGGGCAGAAAGTCGGCGATGTACAGAAGGACGAGATCTTCGGCGCCATGGCCGTGTTCACCCGCGAGAAGCGCAGTGCCACGGTAATCGCCAGCGAACCCTGCACCGTCATGGTCATCCCCAAGGACCAGTTCCTCAGCCTGATGCAAAGCAACCCGCGCATCGCCCACAGCCTGATCGAAAGCATGGCCCGGCGCATCGACCTGTTGAACAAGGAAGTCACCCAGCTACGCCTGCCGCGTGAGACAACCTGATCGGCAGCACGTCCAGCCAATCCCCAAACCAACCCCGGCCATGCGCCGGGGTTGGTTTTTCTGGGTAATGCCAACCAGTCGAAAATAATTCGCATTTGGGTGTTGACTGGAAAATGAGAATTGTTATTATTAACTCAACTGGTCGCGAGATCAGCCGATAAGCTCTAGAGACCACGCAGTCGGACTCTTCAGATTATCTCCTCATCAGGCTAATCACGGTTATTTGACCCGGCTCTGCCGGGTCTTTTTTTGCCTGCGATTTGTAGCGCAGCCATCATCCGCACCATTTGTACCGGCCAATAGACGTTAACCGCTTGCCCTAACCTTCCACGTTCGATGCGGTCTTCTATGGTGTCTGTAACACCCAAGGAAGATCGCCATGCCCCGCCCCCTACCCCAGACTCTTGCTCGCCTGCTGGCGTGGTCACTGTTACTCGGCCTGAGCGGTTGCAGCCTGCTGACCCCGCGTGACCCGCTGCATATCGACTTGGTCGGGCTGGAGCCACTGGCCGGGCAGGAAATGGAGATGCGCTTTACCGTAGTACTGCGCGTGCAGAACCCCAATGACAACGCCATCGACTACAACGGCGTGGCACTCGACCTGGAGGTCAACGGTCAGCCCCTGGCCAGCGGCGTCAGCGCTGAAGCCGGGCAGGTGCCGCGCTTTGGCGAAGCGCTGGTTCGCGTGCCACTGAGCATCTCCACCTTCTCCCTGGTGCGCCAGGCCTGGGCAGCGTCCGGTTATCGCCAAGGGCAGAACCTGCCCTACCGGCTCAACGGCAAACTGGCCGGCGGCTTACTGGGCACGGTGCGCTTTAACGACAGCGGCACACTGAACTGGCCAAACCCAGCCAGCGCGCCCTAAGTATCAGGCCTCAGCCACTTTCTTCCCCGGCGCCTTGCCGTCGCGGGCGTGGTGCTCGATCACCGCATTCAGCTCGGCGCCGAACAGCAGCACGGCCGAGGAGATGTACAGATAGAGCAGGAACAGGATGATCGCGCCGATGCTGCCGTAG
>JBBNAI010000175.1:0-4010 GCA_037994305.1 Pseudomonas sp.
AGCGTCAGGTTCTCCGCGCCGGCCAGTTCGGTGAGCAGCTTCTGCCGGCTCTGCTGGCCGTTCTCGGTCAGCGGCAGCTCCGGCAACGGGCCATCCAGCGGGTAGCCGGACAGGTCGAAGTTACCCAGCATGCGCCCCAGCAACGCGACGCCGACGGCAGGCTCGACCAGCTCCTGGAACTGCTCGAATTTCTCCCGCGCCTCGGCCTCGCTCTGGCCGACCACGGCGAACACGCCGGGCATGATCTTCAGTTCGTCCTCGCTACGCCCGAACTTGCCCAGGCGGCCCTTGAGGTCGGCATAGAAGGCCTGCGCCTTGGCCAGCGAGGTTTGCGCGGTGAACACCACTTCGGCGGTTTCCGCTGCCAGCTCGCGGCCGGTTTCCGAGGAGCCGGCCTGCACGATCACCGGCCGGCCCTGGGGCGAGCGGGCAACGTTGAGCGGGCCCTGCACGCGGAAATGTTCGCCCTGGTGATTGAGAACCTGCAGCTTGCTCGGGTCATAGAACTGCCCGCTGGCCTTGTCGCGGCTGAAGGCATCGTCCGCCCAGCTGTCCCACAGGCCGCTGACCACCTGGTGGAACTCGCGGGCGCGGGCGTAGCGCTCGGCGTGCGGGATGTGCGCGTCACGGCCGAAGTTGTAGGCCTCGGCGGCGGCATCGGAGGTCACCAGGTTCCAGCCGGAACGGCCGCCGGACAGATGATCCAGCGAGGCGAACTTGCGCGCCACGTGGTAAGGCTCGTTGTAGCTGGTGGTGACGGTGCTGATCAGGCCGATGCGCTCGGTCACCGCGCTCAGCGCCGCGAGCAGGGTCAGCGGCTCGAAGTACACCGAGCGCGCGGTATGGCTGGCGATCGGGTCGATGGAGGCAGCCACGCTGTCGGCGACGAACAGGGTGTCGAACTTGGCCGCCTCGGCGATCTGCGCGGCGCGCTTGTACTGGCTGAAATCCAGCGGATCGGCCGCCACGTCCGGGTGGCGCCAGGCGGCGATATGGTGCCCGCCGGCCATGAGAAAGGCACCGAGGCTGAGTTGACGTTGGGCTTGGCTCATAGGGAATTACCTGACTGGAACGGAAAACCGCCCGATCGCTCTGCGGCGACGCGGGCGGACCTGCACGCAGGAATTTCGTAGGGCAGGTGAAGCTCCACCCGCCTTACGCTGTGATATCGCCAACACAAATGACGACGTGAGAGGCATCGCCCGGTAGCCCGGACTTCAGTCCGGGGCACACCTGCCAGCCTTCCCGGACTGAAGTCCGGGCTACGGCGCCAGCGCTAATGGCCGCTTAGAAGTCCTTGTGCAGTTGCACGCCAAAGTAACGCTCGTCGTCACGCGGCACCGAGCGGTAGATGTAGGTGCCGCCGCTGGCCAGTGCCTGGGCGTAGGACTTGTCGCCGAGGTTCTTGCCGATCAGCGCCACGCGCCAGCCTTCGTTGTAGTCGGCCAGGGCCAGGCTGGCGTTCCAGATGCCGTAGGCGCCCTGGATGGTGTCCGGGTTCTGGTCGAGGCTGAACTGCACCTCGTCCTGCCAGCTGTAGTCGGTGCTCAGCTCGACATCCAGACCGTTGTCCAGCGGGATGCTGTAGTCGGCGCGCACGTAGCTTTTCCAATCCGGGGTGAAGGGCAGGTGACCGCCGTTCACATCGCAAGTGGCGGCCGCGCCGGCCGGGCAGGTGAACTCGTCGATGCGCGCCTCGGTGTAGGCGATGGCACCGGAGAACTTCAGCTGACGGGTGGCCTGCAGGCTGTAGTCCAGCTCGACGCCCTCGGTCTCGACGCTGCCGGCGTTGATCAAACGGGTCACCACCTGGTTGGCCACGGTGTCGAAGAAGTTCGCCTGGTAGTCGTCGTACTCGGTGTGGAACACCGCCAGGTTGGCGCTCAGGCGGTTGTCCCAGGCGTTGCCCTTGAGGCCGATTTCAAAGGAGTCGGAGGTCTCCGGCTTGAGCGCGGCGGTATCACGCGGCTGCATGTTGAAGAACACGTTGTAGGCCGGGCCCTTGTAGCCGCGCGAGTAGGTAGCGTAACCGGTGAGGTTGTCGCTGAAGTCGTACTGCACGCCGGTGCGGCCGCTGTAACCATCCTCGTCCACCGAACCTTCGCTGCTGGTCGACGGCTGGATGCCGGTGACCGCAGTGGCCGAGCTGGAGACGCGGCGGTGGTCGTACTCGACGTCGTCGTGGGTCCAGCGCAGGCCGAGCAGGCCACGGAAGTCCTCGGTGAAGTTGAAGGTGTTCTCGCCGAACAGGGCCACGCTGTCGTTGGTCACGCTGTAGTCGGCGCGACCGTTGTTGGCCGCCCCGCCGTTGACCGACAGGCGCTTGTAGGTCTCGTCGGAATTGCCGTGGAAGTAGAAGGCGCCGAGCACGTACTCGTTGAACTCACCCTTGGGCGAGGCCAGGCGGAATTCCTGAGAGTACTGGTCGTAGTCCACTTCGCCCTTGTCGTGGGAAGCGGTCAGCGGCAGGTCGGCAGTACGGTCGCCGTCCTGGTACTGGGTGTTGTCCCAGCCGCGCCAGGCGGTGATCGAGGTCAGGGTGAAGTCGCCCAGCTGCCA
Organism: Pseudomonas sp.; assembly: GCA_037994305.1. GTDB lineage: Bacteria > Pseudomonadota > Gammaproteobacteria > Pseudomonadales > Pseudomonadaceae > Aquipseudomonas. The sequence goes on from JBBNAI010000175.1 coordinate 2,560, forward strand.
GTCGGCCTGGCCGGACAGGCCGCTGTTCTGGTCTTCGACGTGGGTCTTGTAGTCGCTGTTGATGTCGCGGTTGTGCGCACTCGGGTTGACCGGCTGCAGCGAACCGGCGAAGGCCGGCGACGTGGTGGAGACGACCACGCCGCTGGGAATATTGTCGTCGCCATCGGAGTGGTCGCCGATCAGGGTGAATTTGAAGTCATCGCTGGGCTCGAACTCCAGCTTGCCGCGCACGCCCTTGCGGTCGTAACCATTGACGTCGTGGCCGTTGTCGACGTTCTCGACATTGCCGTCGTACTTGCCCAGCAGGGTGCTCAGCGAGCCCTTGAGGGTGTCGGTCAGGCGCCCACCGATGCCAAAGCGCAGGCGGTTCTCGTTACCGCCACCGAAATGCGAGTAGTCGACGTAGCCGTGGGTTTCCTCCGGCGCGTCCTTGGTCACGATGTTCAGCACACCGGCCGAGGCGTTCTTGCCGAACAGGGTGCCCTGCGGGCCGCGCAGCACTTCGATGCGCTGCAGGTCGAGCAGGTCCAGGGTCGACTGGCCCGGACGACCGAATACCACGCCATCGACCACAGTGGCCACGGTCGGCTCGACGCCCGGTGAAGTGGAGATGGTGCCCACGCCACGGATGAACAGCGAGGTGTCCTTGTTCGAGGCGCCGGTGCGGTAGTTGAGGCTCGGCACCTGCTGCACGATGCTCGACACGCTGTTGCGGTTGTCGCGCTCCAGTTGCTCACCGTCGACCACCGACACGGCCACCGGCACTTCCTGCAGCGACTCTTCGCGGCGAGTGGCGGTGACGGTCACGGTCTTCAGCGCGGTGGCGCTTTCCTCGTCGCCGGCCTGGCTGCTGTCGGCGGCCCAGGCCGACTGGCCCAGTGCGGCGAGAAGGATGGCCGCTGCCAACGGGCTGCGGCGGTTGATCTGTGTACGACCGTTCTGAGCGGCCTTTTGAATGGTGTTGTGCATGATTTCCACTGCCCCGATTTGACCAGACTGTGCCTGCACCGAGCAGGCGGCTTAAGGACTGTCAGTGGTCTGGTCTCGCTCGTGCGAGTGGCAGCTTGGAAGAAGACAGTCCGGATGTTGTTAGCGCTAACATCGCCAGTATCAGAGAGCGCTTGATAGACCGTCAAATAATTAAAAATTACTTTTATATTCCAGAAATGAAATTTCAATCGATCCGCTTGCAAGTATTTGTTAGCGCTAACAAATCCAGTATGGTGGTCGCGAACTCATCAATCGGGCAGCGTCTTTCGCCGTGAGCAGTCACAAGGAAACCCCGCGCAAGCGCCGTGGCGCCGGGCGCGTCACCCTGACCCAAGTGGCCGAGCAGGCCGGTGTCTCGGCGATCACCGTATCGCGCTTCTTCAACCAGCCGGAGCAGGTTTCCGGCGAGCTGCGCGAGCGCATCCAGGCGGCGGTGACCGAGCTTGGCTACGTACCCAACC
>JBBNAI010000176.1:0-3866 GCA_037994305.1 Pseudomonas sp.
GCAAGACCACCTGCTCGCTGTGTTCGCGTCTGCGTCGCGGCACGCTGTATACCTTTGCTGACGAAATCGGCGCGACCAAGATGGCCCTCGGTCACCACCGTGACGACATCCTCGAGACCTTCTTCCTCAACATGTTCTACGGCGGCACCCTCAAGGCCATGCCGCCCAAGTTGCTGTCCGACGACGGCCGCAACGTGGTAATCCGCCCGTTGGCTTACTGCAGTGAGAAGGACATCGAGGCCTACTCCGAGCTCAAACAGTTCCCGATCATCCCGTGCAACCTCTGTGGCTCGCAGGAAAACCTGCAGCGCCAGGTGGTCAAGGAGATGCTGCTGGAGTGGGAGCGCAAGTCGCCGGGGCGTACCGAGATCATGTTCCGCGCCTTGCAGAACGTGGTGCCGTCGCAGTTAGCCGACCGCGACCTGTTCGACTTCAAGAGCCTGAAGATCGACGACAGCGCCACGCCGCGCTTCCTCGATGTGATGAGCCTCTGATCCTGTTTGTTCTGCGCGCGCCGATGGCCGGGCGGGCGCCTTCATAAGGACTGTGCATGCGTGACTACCAATGGCTCCACGAGTACTGCCTGAACCGTTTCGGTTCGGCTGCCGCCCTGGAAGCCCGCCTGCCGCAGGTCAAGAGCGACGCCGAACTGCGCAGCCTGAGCGATGACCGCTACCTGTCGCTGATTGCCCTGCGGGTGTTCCGTGCCGGTCTCAAGCACAGCCTGGTGGATGCCAAGTGGCCGGCGTTCGAAGAGGTGTTCTTCGGCTTCGTCCCGGAAAAGGTTGCGCTGATGAGTGCCGAGCACCTCGAGCGGCTGATGCAGGATGCGCGCATCATCCGCCACCTTGGAAAGCTCAAGAGTGTGCCGCGCAACGCCCAGTTCGTGCTGGATGTGCAGAAGGACAAGGGCAGTTTCGGCGCATTGATCGCCGATTGGCCGGTGACCGATATCGTCGGCCTGTGGAAGTACCTGGCCAAGCACGGCAGCCAGCTCGGTGGCTTGTCTGCACCGCGCCTGCTGCGGATGATCGGCAAGGACACTTTCATTCCCACCGACGACATGGTCGCCGCGCTCAAGGCGCAGGAAGTTATCGACAAGGCGCCCACCAGCCTCAAGGATCTGGCGCTCGTGCAGGCCGTGTTCAACCAGTGGCACGAACAGAGCGGCCGGCCGCTGTGCCAGCTGTCGGTGATGCTGGCGCATACGGTCAACCACTGATCTGCAGAGGCTGTTTGCTGCGGAGGGCATTGAAATGGATGAGGCAATCGCACGTGTCGCCCAGGCCATCCAACAGGCCGAGCGCATCCTGATCATCACCGGCGCCGGGCTCTCGGCGGATTCCGGCTTGCCTACCTACCGTGGCCTCGGCGGCCTGTACAACGGCCTGACGACGGAAGGGCTGCCGATCGAGGCGGCACTGTCGGGGCCGATGCTGCAGCGTGATCCGGCATTGTGCTGGAAGTACCTAGCCGAGCTGGGCAAGGCCTGCCTGGGCGCGCAGCCGAATGCCGGGCATGTGGCCATCGCCGAACTGCAGCGGCGCAAACCCGGTTGCTGGGTGCTGACACAGAATATCGACGGCTATCACCGCCAAGCCGGCTCGCCGCCAGAGCGGCTGATCGAAATCCACGGTGAGTTGGCGCCGCTGTACTGCCAGTCCTGCGGGGCTGAAGACCCTGAGCTGGCGGCGCACCTGCAGCGGCCGTTGCCGCCGCGTTGCGCCCAATGTGGAGGCATCCTGCGTCCACCGGTGGTGCTGTTCGAGGAAATGCTGCCGGAACAGGCCATCGAAAAACTTTACGACGAACTGCACAAGGGCTTCGAAGTGGTGCTGGCGGTGGGGACCACGGCGAGCTTCCCCTACATCATCGAGCCTGTGGTGCAGGCCAGCAGGAATGGGGGTTTCACCGTGGAAGTGAACCCGGCGAAGACCGATATCAGCAGCCGGGTGGACGTCCGCTTGTCGGGAAGGGCGTTAGATGTTTTTCCGAAACTACTAAGTCACATTTCCGGGCATTGAATTTGCAATCTTGGTCTTCAGACGGCATAGTCGCCCCCTTATAAAAACCAGACAAACACGGTCGTGCCCATGCTGAAGCGCTTCGCACCCCTCGTGCCAATTGCACTCACAGTCCTGCTGGCGGCTTGTGCCACCAGCCCGACGCCACAGTCTCAAGTCGATCTCGCCGAGGTCGATCTGCAACAGGAACCCACTCCGGTCGAGTATCTCGGTGACGAGCAGCTCCCGGACTTCGCCAAGGACAAGCCCTATGAGCTGCCTGTCCTGGCGGACAACATCCTGGCCCACGGCCTGTCCCTGATCGGTACCCGTTACCGCATGGGCGGCACCTCGGTGAACACCGGTTTCGACTGCAGCGGTTTTGTCGGCTTCCTGTACAAGGAAGAAGCGGGCATGCAGCTGCCGCGTTCGACCCGTGAGCTGATCAACCTCGACGCGCCGCTGGTTTCGCGCAGCGAGCTGGAGCCGGGTGACATCATCTTCTTCAACAACCGTGGCCGTGGCCGCGTTAGTCATGCCGGGATCTACCTGGGCGATGACCAGTTCATCCATTCCAGCAGCAGCCGCAGCGGTGGCGTACGGGTCGATAGCCTGGACGACAGCTACTGGAGCCGCAGCTACATGGAAGCCAAGCGCGCGCTGGCCATGGCGCCGCAACAGGACGACCAGCAGAACAATCCGCTGCATCGTTAATTCCTCCCGCGGGCCTTGCGCCCGTGGCGCAGGCTGGGCAGAGTAGGGCGCATTCCGGCCAGGATCGCCCGCCCATGCCCTACACGGCTCGCTTCGCCCTGCTAGCCCTCGCCGCGTTGCTCACCGCATGCGCCGGCCACTCTCCCGCTCCAGAACCCACGAATCCTTTTCCCGTTGTCAGTGATGGCAGCGCCGATGATGTGCTGATCAGTGCCATCGGCCTGGTCGGCACGCCGTATCGCTATGGCGGTAATACCCCGGACAGCGGCTTCGACTGCAGTGGTCTGATCGGTTATGTCTACCGCAACTCGGCCGGCATCCAGCTGCCGCGCTCGACCCGCGAGATGATTGGCCTGCGCGTGCCCAGCGTTGGTCGCAATGCCTTGCAGAGCGGCGACCTGGTGTTCTTCGCCACCAATGGCGGCGGCAAGGTGAGCCATGCCGGTATCTATGTCGGCGAGGGGCGCTTCGTGCATGCGCCGTCCAGTGGCGGCACCGTTCGCCTGGACAGCCTGGATGCGACCTACTGGCAGAAGAGTTTCCTCTCCGCCAAGCGCGTGCTGGTCGGTGATCACCTGGCGCAGACGCCGTGACCCAGCGCAGCCTCAATCTCGACGATAACCTGTACCAATACCTGCTGGATGTGTCCCTGCGCGAGACACCATTGCTCAAGCGCCTGCGTGATGAAACCGCGCAGCTCCCCACGGCGCGCTGGCAGATTGCGCCCGAGCAAGGCCAGTTCATGGCATTGCTGGTGCAGCTCACGGGTGCCCGGCGCATCCTCGAGATCGGTACTTACACTGGCTACAGCGCGATCTGCCTGGCCCAGGCGATGCCGGCGGATGGCCAACTGATCTGCTGTGACCTGCCCGGCGACTACAACGCCATCGCCCGGCGCTACTGGTATGAAGCCGGGCTGCTGGAACGCATCGACCTGCGCCTGGCACCCGCCTTGGAAACCCTCAGCACCCTGGAGCGGGGCGGGCAGGGCGAGAGTTTCGACCTGATCTTCATCGATGCCGACAAGGCCAATTACCCGGTTTATCTCGAACACGCGCTGGTGCTGGCGCGCAAGGGCGGATTGATCCTGTTCGACAACGTGTTGTGGAGCGGCCGGGTGCTCGAAGAAAACCCGGACAGCGCCGATAC
>JBBNAI010000177.1:0-6423 GCA_037994305.1 Pseudomonas sp.
CGCAGCGACGATTGCATGCGCCCTGCAAGCTGCTGATGGCTGCGGGCCTTCTGGACGAAGCTCAGGTCGCGGGCGCGGGCTTCGAGAGCGACGAGCTGTTCAGTCGTCACATAGACACCGCCGCTGACCTTTGCGCCGGTCATGAGACAGCCACCAGTTCGGTGATGCGGTCGATGACCTTGTCGGCGCTCGTGTTCGAGGCATGGGCGTCATAAGAGAGGATCAGCCGGTGCCGGAAAACATCGTTGACGATCGCCTTCACGTCATCCGGCGTTACGTAGTCGCGGCCCTTCAGCCAGGCATAGGCGCGCGAGACCTTGTCGAGGCCGATGACGCCGCGCGGGCTGACGCCGACCTGCAGCAGCTTCGCGAGGTCCCTGTCGTAGCGGTCCGGATAGCGCGTCGCAAAGACAAGGGCGACGATGTATTTCTCCACCGGGTCGGAAACCGTCACACTGCCGATCTCCTTGCGGGCATCGAAGACGGCCCGCGGATTGAGGCGCTCCGCAGGATCGTGCTTGGCGCCGCCATGGGCGGCGTTCTCTTCGTCGCGATTGAGCCGCATGATCGCCGCCTCCGATTTCTCGTCGGGATAGCCGACCTCGACATGCATCAGGAAGCGATCGAGCTGCGCTTCGGGCAACGGGTAGGTGCCTTCCTGCTCGATCGGGTTCTGCGTGGCCATCACCAGGAACAGCGGCGACAGGTTGTAGGTGCTGCGGCCAATACTGACCTGGCGCTCGGCCATGGCTTCGAGCAGAGCCGACTGGACCTTGGCCGGGGCGCGGTTGATCTCGTCGGCCAGCACCAGGTTGTGGAAGATCGGCCCCTGCTGGAACACGAAGCTGCCGGTTTCCGGACGATAAATCTCGGTGCCGGTGATGTCGGCGGGCAGCAGGTCGGGGGTGAACTGGATGCGATGGAACTCGGCTTCGATGCCTTCGGCCAGTTCCTTGATCGCCTTGGTCTTGGCCAGACCAGGGGCGCCTTCGACCAGCAGGTGGCCGTCGGCGAGCAGGGCGATCAGCAGGCGCTCGATGAGCTTTTCCTGGCCGAGAATCTGGGTAGCGAGAAATTGTCGCAGCGCGAGCAGCGCTTCACGATGTTCCATCGAGAGACTTCCTGGATAGGGACTGACTGGGAGCCGAACGCACCCGACCGGGGTGCTAACTCTACTGCATTGCGGCCTTGCCTGGGATAGCTCGCGGCGCGCCGTGCAAGCCAGTTCCCTTTTCCTGGAAAAGGGACGCGGCTCAAGCAGACTGCTGGCGCGGCGGGAAGTTCACTGCGGCCTGCGGCAAAGCGCTCGGCAGTGGGCTCAGGCAGCGCAGTGGCGGGTGCTCGGCCGCCGGGCCGCGTACATCGGGAGCGCCGAACACACGCACCGCCAGGTAGTAGGCAAATGCCAGCGGACGGACCATCCCGGCCTCGCGCAGCATGTGGAAGAACAGCAGGTCGGCCTCGTGCTTGGCCACCGGGGCGACGTTGAGGTACTGGTACAGCGCGTCGTGCACCAGGCTGGCGGGATGGGCCAGCGGCCAGAACACTTCCTGCTCGTGCACCGTGCCGACCTCCAGGCGCAGCAACCGGTGCTGCTTCTCCCACCAGTCCGGGATGCCGATGATCGCCAGCCAGTAGAACGGCACCTTGGGCGTGCAGCCGTCCCAGGCATAGGTGGTAGGGCGGTCGAAGGCGTAGCGCACGCTGCGTTGCGCCAGGTCCACCTCGGCCTGGCCGGGATTGATCAGCAGCAGACCGTCGTGGATCACCAGCCATTCGCCATAGAAGTAGCGCCCGGCAAATTGCGGGCAATGGCGCACAAAGGGACGGTCGATGAAGTTCAGCCAGGGGCCGGCGTGGTCGCGGCAGGTGAATCCCCACTTCGTCTGATCGGCCTGGCGCGCGGCAGCGGCGCGGCGCAGGCGTTCCTTGCGGCCAATCCAGCGTGGCAGCAGCACGCCGAGATAAACCGGGAGGCCGGCCCACAGCAGTGGGGCGATCAGGCTGGGTCGCAGCCAGGCGGCCAGGCCCAGCAGGAGCAGACCGAGAGCGGTAACCAGCAGGTTACCGAAGTGGACGACGAGGGGGCGCTGGCGCGGGTTCAACTGCATGGTTTCCCTACCGACTGCATGGGCGCGGCCACCTTAGCAGTTCAGCGCCGGGCGTTGGAGCTGCACGGTGTAAATCCACTTGGCGAGCCGGGTGCGCGCCCGCCTGGATCAGCTTGCATGGCGATGAACGAATATGTCGCAGGGCCGCAAGCGTCCTGTCATGGGCTGTCGCTAAGCTGGGTGTGACCTATTGGTCGTCGTACGGACTGCTCGGTTTCGTTAATTGCCTAGACTGTTCCGATAGCGGATTCGCGCTGCGCTGTTTCCCCAGCGACGTACGGCACCCTCGAATAACAAGTCCAGTGGAGCATCACCATGGCGTTCTTCACCGCGGCCAGCAAAGCCGACTTCCAGCATCAACTGCAAGCGGCCCTGGCACAGCACGTCAGCGACAAGGCACTGCCACAACTCACCCTGTTCGCCGAACAATTCTTCGGCATCGTCGCCCTCGACGAGCTGACCCAGCGCCGTCTCAGTGACCTGGCGGGCTGCACCCTGTCTTCCTGGCGCCTGCTCGAGCGCTTCGACCCGGCCAAGCCGGTGGTGCGCGCCTACAACCCCGACTACGAGAAGCACGGTTGGCAGTCCACCCACAGCGCCGTGGAAGTGCTGCATGCCGACCTGCCGTTCCTGGTCGACTCGGTGCGCATGGAGCTGAACCGTCGCGGCTACAGCATCCACACCCTGCAAAACAGCGTATTCAATGTGCGGCGCAAGAAGAATGGCGACCTGCAGGAGCTGGTGGCCAAGGGCAGCACCGCCAAGGATGTGCAGCACGAAGCGCTGATGTACCTGGAGATCGACCGCTGCGCCAATGCCGGTGAGCTGCGCGCGCTGGAAACGGCGCTGCAGGAGGTGCTCGAGGAAGTGCGCCTGGCGGTTGCCGACTTCCGCCCGATGAAGGCCCGCGCCGAAGAGCTGCTGGCCGGGCTGGACAAGGCCAAGCTCAAGGTCGATGGCGCCGAGCTGGCCGAAGTGAAGACCTTCCTCGCCTGGTTGCTGGACAACCACTTTACCTTCCTCGGCTACGAGGAGTTCACCCTGGTCGAGGAGAAGGACGGCGGCCACCTGGTATATGACCAGAAATCCCTGCTTGGCCTGTCGCGCCGCCTGCGCAGCGGCCTGACCAAGGACGAGCTGCACGTCGAGAAGGAAGCGGTCGACTACCTGCGCGAACCGCTGCTGCTGTCCTTCGCCAAGGCTGCGCTGCCGAGCCGCGTGCACCGCCCGGCGTACCCGGACTTCGTCTCCATCCGCGAGCTGGATGCCAAGGGCCGCGTGGTCAAGGAATGCCGCTTCATGGGCCTGTATACCTCGGCGGTGTACGCCGAGAGCGTCAATCGCATTCCCTTTATCCGTCGCAAGGTGGCGGAAATCGCCCAGCGCTCCGGCTTCGACCATAAGGCGCATCTGGGCAAGGAGCTGGAGCAGATTCTTGAAGTGCTGCCGCGCGACGACCTGTTCCAGACGCCGGTGGACGAGCTGTTCAACACCGCCATCGCCATCGTGCAGATCCAGGAGCGCAACAAGCTGCGGCTGTTCATCCGCCGTGATCCTTACGGCCGCTTCGCCTACTGCCTGGCCTATGTGCCGCGCGACGTCTACTCCACCGAGACCCGGGTGAAAATCCAGCAAATCCTCATGGAGCGTCTGGGTGCCAGTGACTGCGAGTTCTGGACCTATTTCTCCGAGTCGGTGCTGGCGCGGGTGCAGTTCATCCTCAAGGTCGACCCGAAGAACCGTACGCAGATCGACCCGGCGCGCATCGAGAAGGAGGTCATCCAGGCCTGCCGTTCGTGGAAGGACGACTACGCCAGCCTGGTGGTGGAAAGCTTCGGCGAGGCCCAGGGCACCCAGGTGCTGGCCGATTTCCCGAAAGGCTTCCCGGCCGGCTACTACGAGCGTTTCGCCCCGCACTCGGCGGTGGTCGACATGCAGCACCTGCTCAGCCTCTCCGAGCAGCGCCAACTGGTGATGAGCTTCTACCAGCCGCTGGCCCAGGGCGATCGCGAGCTGCACTGCAAGCTGTACCACGCCGACACGCCGCTGCCGCTGTCGGACGTGCTGCCAATCCTGGAAAACCTCGGCCTGCGCGTACTCGGTGAGTTCCCCTACAAGCTGCGCCGCGCCGATGGTCGCGAGTTCTGGATTCACGACTTCGCCTTTACCGCGGCCGAAGGTCTGGACATCGACATCCAGCAGCTCAACGACACCCTGCAGGATGCCTTCGTGCAGATCGTCGGTGGGGCCGCCGAGAACGATGCCTTCAACCGTCTGGTGCTGACCGCCTCCATCCCCTGGCGCGACGTGGCGCTGCTGCGCGCCTATGCGCGCTACCTCAAGCAGATCCGCCTGGGTTTCGACCTGAGCTATATCGCCAGCACCCTGGTCAACCATGCCGAGGTCACCAAGGAGCTGGTGCGCCTGTTCAAGACCCGCTTCTACCTGGCGCGCAAACTGACCGTTGAAGACCTCGAGGACAAACAGCAGAAGCTGGAACAGGCCATCCTCGCTGCGCTGGACAATGTCGCGGTGCTCAACGAAGACCGCATCCTGCGGCGCTACCTGGACCTGATCAAGGCCACCCTGCGCACCAACTTCTACCAGCCGGGCGCCGATGGCCAGGCCAAGCCGTACTTCAGCTTCAAACTCAGCCCGCGGCTGATTCCGGAGATTCCACGGCCGGTGCCCAAGTACGAAATCTTCGTCTACTGCCCGCGCGTCGAGGGCGTACACCTGCGCTTCGGCGACGTCGCCCGTGGCGGCCTGCGCTGGTCGGATCGCGAAGAGGACTTCCGTACCGAAGTGCTCGGCCTGGTGAAAGCGCAGCAAGTGAAGAACGCGGTGATCGTGCCGATGGGTGCCAAGGGTGGTTTCATCCCGCGCAAGATGCCGGTGGGCGCCAACCGCGACGAGGTTCTGGCCGAGGGCATCGCCTGCTACCGCATCTTCATCAGCGGCCTGCTCGACATCACCGACAACCTCAAGGACGGCGCCGTGGTGCCGCCCGCCAACGTGGTGCGCCACGACCCGGATGACCCGTACCTGGTGGTGGCCGCCGACAAGGGCACCGCGACCTTCTCCGACATCGCCAACGGCATCGCCCTGGACTATGGCTTCTGGCTCGGCGATGCCTTCGCCTCCGGCGGCTCGGCCGGTTACGACCACAAGGGCATGGGCATCACCGCGAAGGGCGGTTGGGTCTCGGTGCAGCGGCACTTCCGCGAGCGCGGCATCGACGTGCAGAAAGACCTGACCACGGTGATCGGCATTGGCGACATGGCCGGCGACGTGTTCGGCAACGGCCTGCTGCTGTCGGACAAGCTGCAGATGGTGGCCGCCTTCAACCACATGCACATCTTCATCGACCCCAACCCGGATGCGGCCAAGAGCTTCGTCGAGCGCCAGCGCCTGTTCGACCTGCCGCGCTCCAGCTGGGCGGACTACGACGCCAAGCTGATTTCCGCGGGCGGCGGGATTTTCCTGCGCAGCGCCAAGAGCATCGCCATCAGCCCTGAAATGCAGGCGCGCTTCGACATCAGCGCCGACAAGCTGGCGCCGACCGAGCTGCTCAATGCGCTGCTCAAGGCGCCGGTCGACCTGCTGTGGAACGGTGGCATCGGCACCTATGTGAAGTCGAGCAAGGAGAGCCACGCCGACGTCGGCGACAAGGCCAACGACGGCCTGCGGGTCAACGGCTGTGAGCTGCGCGCCAAGGTGGTGGGCGAGGGTGGCAACCTCGGCATGACCCAGCTCGGCCGCGTCGAATACGGCCTGAGCGGCGGCGCCAGCAACACCGACTTCATCGACAACGCCGGCGGCGTGGACTGCTCCGACCATGAGGTGAACATCAAGATCCTGCTCGGCGAAATCGTCGGCGCCGGCGACATGACCGGCAAGCAGCGCAACAAGTTGCTGGCCGAGATGACCGACGCGGTAGGGGCGCTGGTGCTGGGCAACAACTACAAGCAGACCCAGGCCCTGTCGCTGGCCGAGCGCCGTGCCCGCGAACGCCTGGCCGAGTACAAGCGGCTGATGGCGGCGCTGGAGGCGGCCGGCAAGCTGGACCGCGCCCTGGAGTTCCTGCCATCCGACGACGAGCTCAACGAGCGCGCCGCCAATGGTCGTGGCCTGACCCGACCCGAGCTGTCGGTGCTGATTTCCTACAGCAAGATCGACCTCAAGGAGGCGCTGCTCAAATCCCTGGTGCCGGACGACGACTACCTGGCGCGTGAGATGGAAACCGCGTTCCCGGCGCAGCTGAGCAAGAAGTTCGCCGAGCCGATGCGTCGCCATCGCCTCAAGCGCGAGA
>JBBNAI010000178.1:0-4343 GCA_037994305.1 Pseudomonas sp.
GCGGTAACCCGCGCTCGGCGCGGGTTACCGCGGTTCCGCGAGGTGTGCGGGAAACACCCGGTTAAAGAAAGCGCTACAGCTCACAGCTGAGACTGACTATCATTTGTGGCTTTCCGCAGTCACGAGAGTCCCGCCCATGTCGCTTCGCAAACGCCTGTTCGCCGCCCTGGCCCTGAGCGCTGCCGCCACATCCGCGCAAGCCGCCGAGGAAGTGGTGGTGTATTCCTCGCGCATCGACGAGCTGATCAAGCCGGTATTCGACGCCTACACCGCCAAGACCGGCGTGCCGATCAAGTTCATCACCGACAAGGAAGCGCCGCTGATGCAGCGCATCAAGGCCGAAGGTGATAACGGCGTGGCCGACCTGCTGATCACGGTGGATGCCGGCAACCTCTGGCAGGCCGAGCAGATGGGCATCCTGCAGCCGTTCACCTCGCCGGTGATCGATGCCAACATCCCGCCGCAGTACCGCTCCAGCAGCCATGCCTGGACTGGCCTGTCGCTGCGCGCGCGGACCATCGTCTACTCCACCGATCGCGTGCAGCCGAGTGAGCTGAGCACCTACGAGGCGCTGGCCGACAGCAACTGGGAAGGCCGCCTGTGCCTGCGCACCGGCAAGAAGGTCTACAACCAGTCGCTCACCGCCACCCTGATCGAGACCCACGGCGCAGCCAAGGCCGAGCAGATCATCCAGGGCTGGGTCAACAATCTGGCCACCGACGTGTTCGCCGACGACAACGCGGTGATCCTCGCCGTGGATGCCGGCCAGTGCGACGTTGGCATCGTCAACACCTACTACTTCGGGCGCCTGCACAAGGCCAACCCCGAACTGCGCGCCAAGCTGTTCTGGCCCAACCAAAGTGACCGTGGCGTGCACGTCAACCTGTCCGGCGTCGGCCTGACCCAGCATGCGCCGCATGCCGAAGCCGCGAAGAAGCTGGTGGAGTGGATGACCACGGCTGAAGCGCAGAGCCTGTTCGCCGAGATCAACCAGGAGTATCCGGCCAACCCGGCGGTCAAGCCGTCGGCGGAAGTGGCGGCCTGGGGCAGCTTCAAGGCCGACAGCCTGCCGGTGGAAGTCGCCGGCAAGCGCCAGGCTGAGGCGATCAAGATGATGGATCGCGTCGGCTGGAACTGAGCGCGATTGGCTGCGCGTCGGCCATCCTGCGTTAAAAATGGCCTCGGGATGCTCATTTACAGCTCGTAAACTCCGCTCCCTCGGCCATTTTTGCCTTGTCTGGCTCTAGCTCGCTCAATCGCGAGTTCTGCCAATCGTTATACTCGACGCCCCGGCTAGCCCGGGGCGTTTCGTTTCCACCGCCGAGGAGTCTGCGTGGCCCATCCCGCCCAACGCCGCTGGTACCCCATCGCCTTTGCCATCGCTGCGCTGGTGCTGCTGCCGCTGTCGGTACTGCTGCTGTCGTGGCAGCAGATCGACCAGGAAATCTGGGCGCACCTGTGGGCCACGCAGATGCCGCGCCTGCTCGGCAATACCCTGGTGCTGGTGCTAGGCGTCTCCGTCGGCGTGGTTGGCCTCGGCGTCAGCCTGGCCTGGCTCACCAGCCTCTGCGAGTTCCCCGGGCGGCGCTGGCTGGACTGGGCGCTGATGTTGCCGTTCGCCATTCCCGCCTATGTGCTGGCCTTCGTCTTCATTGGCCTGTTCGACTTCTCCGGGCCGGTGCAGAGCCTGGCGCGCGAATGGTTCGGTAGCGGTATTCGCTTTCCCCGGGTGCGCTCCACCGGCGGGGTGATCGTCGTGCTGGTGCTGGTGTTCTATCCCTACGTCTACCTGCTTGCCCGTGGCGCGTTCCTGGCCCAGGGCAAGGGCTTGATGGAAGCGGCGCGGGTGCTCGGCCAATCGCCCTGGCAGGCGTTCTGGCGCGTGGCCCTGCCGATGGCGCGACCGGCGATTGGCGCCGGCCTGGCCCTGGCGATCATGGAAACCCTGGCCGATTTCGGCGCGGTGGCGGTGTTCAACTTCGATACCTTCACCACGGCCATCTACAAGACCTGGTACGGCTTCTACAGCCTGTCCAGCGCTACCCAACTGGCCAGTCTGCTGCTGCTCGCGGTGCTGCTGGTGCTTTATGGCGAGCGCCGGGCGCGCGGCGCCAGCCGGCCGAGCAACGAGCGTCCGCGTGGCAAGGCGCTGTATCACCTGCACGGCTGGAAAGCGGCGCTGGCCAGTGGCTGGTGTGGCCTGGTGTTCGCCTGCGCCTTCGTCGTGCCGTTGCTGCAGCTGCTCGCCTGGTTCTGGCAGCGTGGCCGCTTCGATCTGGATGAGCGCTACATCGGCCTGATCCTGCACACCCTCTACCTAGGCGGCCTGGCGGCGCTGATCACCGTGGTGGTGGCGCTGCTGCTGGCCTTCGCCCGCCGCCAGGCGCCGACCCGGCCGATCCGTGGCGCAGTCAGCCTGGCCAATCTCGGTTACGCCCTGCCTGGCTCGGTGCTGGCGGTGGCGATCATGCTGGCGTTCAGTTATCTCGACAAACAGCTGGTGATCCCGCTCTCCGCCTGGCTGGGTGGCGCCGGCCAGCCATTGCTGCTCGGCAGCCTGGCCGCGTTATTACTGGCCTACCTGATCCGCTTCATGGCGGTGGCCTACGGGCCGCTGGAAAACAGCCTGGCACGCATCCGCCCCTCGCTGCCGGAAGCCGCGCGCAGCCTCGGTGTCGGTGGCCCACGGCTGTTCTTCCGGGTCTACCTGCCCTTGCTGGTGCCGGGCGCGCTGTCTGCCGCCCTGCTGGTGTTTGTCGATGTACTCAAGGAAATGCCCGCCACCCTGCTGATGCGCCCCTTTGGCTGGGACACCCTGTCGGTGCGAATTTTCGAGATGACCAGTGAAGGCGAATGGGCCCGCGCCGCATTGCCCGCACTGACCCTGGTGCTGGTCGGCCTGATGCCGGTGATAGGCCTGATTCGCCGCTCGGCGCGCCAGCCAGGGCATTAGGATTTGCTGCGCGTCGGCCGGGCTGCGTTGAAACGCAGTAACAGCTCTGGCTGGTCAAGGGCGCTCGGCCTGCTCATTTACAGCCAGTAGACTCCGCGGCCTCGCGCCTTGATTCGCTGGCGCTCACCCTTCGGGTCAGCCTATGGCTGTTACTCCAGCTGGTCGTTGCGCCTTGCCTGTCTCTAGCTCGCGAAATCCTGACGGTGACCCGCACCTTGCGTGGTGACCAAGTGCTGCGCCGGGGCTACAATGCGCGCCTGCCGACGCGGCCCGACCATGCATCCCGCTTCCGCTGCAGGCCACGGCCGGCGCGGGCGGGCGTCTAGCACAAGGAGTTTTCCATGGGACAGCGTACCCCTCTGTACGAACAGCATCTGGCGCTTGGCGCCAAGATGGTCGATTTCGGTGGCTGGGACATGCCACTGCATTACGGCTCGCAAGTCGAAGAGCACCACCAGGTGCGTCGCGATTGCGGGGTATTCGACGTGTCCCACATGACCGTGGTCGACGTGACCGGTCCCCAGGCCAAGGCCTGGCTGCAGTACCTGCTGGCCAACGACGTGGATCGCCTGAAAACCCCGGGCAAGGCCCTCTACAGCGGTATGCTCAACGAGCGTGGTGGCGTGGTCGACGACCTCATCGTCTACCTCACCGACTGGGGCTATCGCGTGGTGGTCAACGCCGCCACCCGCGACAAGGACCTGGCCTGGATGCAGGCCCGCACCAGCGGTTTCGACGTCACCCTGACCGAGCGCCCCGAGCTGGCCATGCTCGCCATCCAGGGCCCCAATGCCCGCGCCAAGACCGCCGAGCTGGTCAGCGCCGCGCGTGCCGCGATCATTCACGAACTCAAGGTGTTCCAGGGCCTGCCGGAAGGCGACTGGTTCATCGCCCGTACCGGCTACACCGGTGAAGACGGCCTGGAAATCATGCTGCCAGCCGGCGAAGCCGCGGCGTTCCTCGCCGAACTGGTCGGCGCCGGTATCGCCCCGATCGGCCTCGGTGCCCGCGACACCCTGCGCCTGGAAGCCGGGATGAACCTGTACGGCCAGGACATGACCGACGATGTCTCGCCGCTGGCCGCCAATATGGCCTGGACCATCGCCTGGGAGCCGGCCGAGCGTGACTTCGTCGGCCGCAGCGCCCTGGAAACCCAGCGCGCCGCCGGTGACCAGCCCAAGCTGGTCGGCCTGGTGCTGGAAGAACGCGGCGTGCTGCGTGCCCACCAGGTTGTGCGCATCGACGGCGTCGGCGAAGGCGAGATCACCAGTGGCAGCTTCTCGCCGACCTTGGGCAAATCCATCGCCCTGGCCCGCGTGCCAGCCGCCACCGGCGAGCGCGCCGAGGTGGAAATTCGCGGCAAGTGGTACCCGGTGCGAGTGGTACAAGC
>JBBNAI010000179.1:0-3728 GCA_037994305.1 Pseudomonas sp.
TTCGGCCCAATTGAATATCCGCCTGGAGCTGGAGCATACCGAAGCGATCAAGCGCGCCGTGGAGTCTGGCCTGGGTATCGGCTGTATCTCGCGCCTGGCCCTGCGCGACGCGTTCCGTCGCGGCAGCCTGGTGGCGCTGGCCACCCCGGAGCTGGACCTGATCCGCCAGTTCTATTTCATCTGGCACCGGCAGAAATACCAGACAGCCGCCATCCGCGAGTTTCTTGAGCTATGCCGGGAGATGACTGCCGGTATCCGGCGCAGCGACGAGATCATCCTCTCGCCCATTGCCTGAGCGGGACGAGCGCTCTACCGATCAGTAGTCGGCAGCGGTGGATGGGGTGGTATCAGGCGGACGCCTGTAGGGGACGAAAACTGAAGTAGTGACGCAGGGCGTCGACCATGTCGACGTACTCGCTCGGCGGTGCCACCAGGGCAAAGCCGGAGTCGAAGGTGCCGGGGGTGATGTCCTCGCGGCTCCACTGGCAGGTAGCGTAGAAATCGATGTTGCGGATCTGGCCATCGCGGCCAGGAATCTTAAGACGCATGTCGAAGCGTGCGTTGACCAACATCGGCAGTTGGCTGATCAGCATCAGGCCGTCCAGGGAGACGTTGCCGATATAGCCCATGGGCTTGTCGGTGATGCGGTTGAACACCTTCAGGTAGTACGGCAACTGGTGGCGTTCGATGCTGCGCTCGATATGCATGGTGGCCAATCGCTACGGTGAGATTTTTGAGTATGGGCTCAGCCGGCCAACGGCGCCAGACTCAGGAGCATCGCTCGCTGATCCGAGACGATAAACGGTTGCGTGCGTCGTCTACTTCCTTGGGGTCGATGTACGAGCGTTCGCCATTCTTGTCGGTGACGAAGTAACGTCCGCCGCGCTGGATATCGGCCAGTTGCCCACGCAGTTTCTTGCACTCCTGGGAGCGCTTGGCCTGCGCCTCGGCAGACTTGGCATCGGCCTGAGCCTTCTCCTGACGGCGCGCGTCGTAGAACTGGGCGGTACGCTCCTCGCGCTGACGCGTGGCATCGTCGCGCTCGACCACCTGTGGCTTGACCTCGACCTGCTGGGCACCCGCGCCGGCAGGTTTCTCGCTGAAATGCACCTGACCACTGGCATCGGTCCAGCGATAGATCTCCGCCCCTGCCAATCCCGGCAGCAGGAGGACACTCCACAACAGCTTGCGCATATCCGACTCCTTCAGAAAAGCCGAGCTTAACCTCGGCCTGCGCGACACAAAAGCTCCCGGACTATCGGCTGGCTCAGAGCGGCGCCGGGCTGCTCTTGGCCACTTCTCTACTGCGCAAATGGTTGAGTTGCTGCAAGGTTTCCAGGCGCGCCCGCGCGCGGTAAGCGTATTCACTGGCCGGGTAGCGCGCGACGATGAACTCGTAGGTGCGCGCCGCATCGACGAACAGATTCTGCCGCTCCAGGCACTGACCGCGCAGCAGGGAGATTTCCGGCTGCACGTAGTTGCGCGAGCGACTGTTGCGCTCGGCTCGCGACAGATCGAGCAGGGCCTGGTCGCAGTCGCCCTCTTCGTAGTGCTTGTAGGCCTCGTCCAGATGACGGTCGAGCGCCACGCGGGTACAGCCGGTCAGGCTGGCCAGCAGGGCAAGGATGATCAGGGTACGCATGGGAAATTCCTCCGTAGTGCAGTGTATCGACTGCCCCCAGGTTTTCTCCAGCCAAGAGCGATGACAGGCTGCCAGCGAACAGATGCAAGGTAGTGCAGCCGAACAATGACTACAGTGTTTTGCCGTAGTAGCCTGCGCCCAGCCGTAATACTGGAGTATCCGCATGACCCTGCGCCGCACCAAGATAGTCGCCACCCTCGGCCCTGCCAGCAACTCGCCGGAAGTCCTCGAACAACTGATTCTCGCCGGCATCGACGTGGCCCGCCTGAACTTCTCCCATGGCACGCCTGACGAGCACAAGGCACGCGCCAAACTGGTCCGCGAACTGGCCGCCAAGCACGGCCGCCATGTCGCCCTGCTCGGCGACCTGCAGGGACCGAAGATCCGCATCGCCAAGTTTGCCGGCAAGCGTATCGAACTCAAGGAAGGCGACCTGTTCCGCCTGTCCTCCAGCCACTCGCGCACCGAAGGCACCCAGGACGTGGTCGGCATCGACTACCCGGCGCTGATTCAGGACTGCGACGTGGGTGACGAGTTGCTCCTCGACGACGGCCGCGTGGTCATGCGTGTGGAACTCAAAGGCGCCGACGAACTGCACTGCCGTGTCACCATCGGCGGCCCGCTGTCCGACAACAAAGGCATCAACCGCCGTGGTGGTGGCCTGACGGCACCGGCCCTGACCGAAAAAGACAAGGCTGACATCAAGCTGGCTGCCGAGATGGAGGTCGATTACCTGGCGGTGTCCTTCCCGCGTGACGCCGCCGACATGGATCTGGCCCGCCGCCTACGCGACGAGTCCGGCGGCACCGCCTGGCTGGTGGCGAAGATCGAGCGCGCCGAAGCGGTGGCCGACGATGCCACCCTCGACGCCCTGATCCGCGCCAGCGACGCAGTGATGGTGGCCCGTGGCGACCTCGGCGTGGAAGTCGGCGATGCCGAGCTGGTCGGCATCCAGAAGAAGATCATTGCCCACGCCCGCCGCTACAACAAAGCGGTGATCACGGCCACGCAGATGATGGAGTCGATGATCCACAGCCCGATGCCGACCCGTGCGGAAGTGTCCGACGTAGCCAACGCCGCGCTGGACTACACCGATGCGGTAATGCTCTCGGCAGAAAGCGCCGCCGGCGAATACCCGGTGGAAGCGGTGCAGGCCATGGCTCGCGTCTGCCTGGGCGCGGAAAAGAACCCGATCAGCCAGCGCTCCGGTCACCGTATCGGCCGTCAGTTCGAGCGCTGCGATGAAAGCGTGGCCCTGGCGACCATGTACACCGCCAACCACTTCCCGGGCGTCAAGGCGATCATCAGCCTGACCGAGAGTGGCTACAGCCCGCTGATCATGTCGCGCATCCGCTCGTCGATCCCGATCTACGCCTTCACCCCGCACCGCGAGGCACAGGCCCGCGTGGCGATGTTCCGCGGTGTCTACACCGTGCCGTTCGACCCAGCTGCACTGCCGGCCAACAAGGTCAGCCAGGCGGCGGTGGACGAGCTGCTCAAGCTCGGCGTGGTCGAGCCCGGCGACTGGGTGATCCTGACCAAGGGCGACAGCTACCACGGCACCGGCGGCACCAATACCATGAAGATCCTGCATGTTGGCGATTTGATGGTCTAAGTGTTGACCCAATAAAAAAGCCGCTCAATGAGCGGCTTTTTTGTGCCTGGCGCTTTACCTGTAGGAGCCAGCTTGCTGGCGGTCCGGACGCCCCAGAAGCATCGCCAGCAAGCTGACTCCTACAGACACAGAACGCAAGGTGGATCGGTGAAGCCCACCCCACCTACACGAAGCGAGAGAAATCCGGCTTGCGCCGCTGCAGAAAGGCCGACAGCGCCTCGATGGCCTCCGGCGAGCGCAGGCGCTGACCGAACAGGGCGCCCTCCTCCTCGATCGCCTTGCGCAGCTCTTCGCGCCCCGGCGTGCGCATCAGGCGCTTGCTATCGGCCACAGCCGAGGGCGCCAGTTCAATGAACCGCCGCGCCATTTCGCGAGCCTTGGCCAGGGTCGCCGGGCCGCCCTGCAGCACGCCACTAGCAATCCCCCATTGCGCCGCCTGCTCGCCGTTGAAGCTTTCACCGAGCAGCAACA
>JBBNAI010000180.1:0-5593 GCA_037994305.1 Pseudomonas sp.
TGCGCCAGTCCGGCTGCTCCTGGTCGAGGAACTCGGCCAGCTTGATCGGCTCGCCGAAGTTGACCCAGACGCTGCCGAAGCGCTGTTTGCGGATGGCGCTGATGACCTTGAAGATGTCGAAGATCGACTCCTTCTTCTTCGCCGCGCCGCGCAGCTCGCCCAGGTAGGTGCGGCCTTCCAGCACCCGCTCGTAGCCGATGTACACCGGCACGAACACCACCGGCAGGCGGCTGGAACGCAGGAAGCTGCGCAGGGTGATGGCCAGCATGCCGGTCTTCGGCTGCAGCATGCGCCCGGTGCGCGAACGGCCGCCCTCGACGAAGTACTCCACCGGGAAGCCGCGGCTGAACAGGGTGTGCAGGTATTCGTTGAACACCGCGGTGTACAGCGGGTTGCCCTTGAAGGTGCGGCGCATGAAGAAGGCGCCACCGCGGCGCAGCAGGCTGCCGATCACCGGCATGTTGAGGTTGATCCCGGCGGCGATGTGCGGCGGGGTCAGGCCATTGCGGAACAGCAGGTAGGACAGCAGCAGGTAGTCGATATGGCTGCGGTGACAGGGTACGTAGATCACCTCGTTGCCGTGGGCCACGTCGCGCACGGCGTCGATGTGGTTGACCTGGATGCCTTCGTACAGCTTGTTCCAGAACCAGCTCAGCACCGTCTCGAGGAAACGGATGGCGGTGTAGGTGTAGTCCGAGGCGATCTCGTTGCCATAGCGCAGGGCCTGGGCCTCGGCCTTGTCCACGCTGATCTTCTCGCGTTCGGCCTCTTCGATGATCGCCTGGCGTACTTGCGGGCCGTGCACCAGGCCTTTGACCAGGTTGCGTCGGTGCGACACGTCCGGGCCGATGACCGCGGTTTTCTGGTTGCGAAAGTGCACGCGCAGGATGCGCTGGACCATGCGCTGGGTGCGCTCCAGGCCCTTGTCCTGAGCCAGCAGCTCGCGCAGGTGGATCGGTGCGGAGAACTGCACGCGGGTCTTGCGGCCGAGGATCAGGATGCTGACGAACTTGCGCAGGCGGCCGGTGACGGCCCAGCTGTCGGCAAACAGCAGCTTCCACGGGCTGGTCTCGCGATCCGGCGATTGGCCCCAGAACACGCTGACCGGGACGATCTGCGCGTCTTCCACGGCATTGCGGTCGAGAGCGGCGAGGGTGCGGATCAGCATCGGCGGCGCGCCGCGCTTGTCATGGCCGCCGAACCAGCCCGGCTCGGGGGTCAGGTAGAAGAAGGCAGCGGGTTCGACCTGCTCACCGATCGCCACCGGCAACACCGGGCGTGGCAGGCCGGCCTTGGTGCATTCCGTGTCGACCACCGCCAGGTCGCTCGCCGACGGCTGTTGCAGCACGTAGAACACCGGTTTGCTGCGATCCAGCTTGAGGGTGAAGGCGGACTGGTTGATGGTTTCCGAGCGCACCCAGAGGTACAGGACGCGGCGCAGGGCACCAAAAACGAGACGGCGAAAGGGCGAACGGGTCATAAGACTTCTGCGGGTATGACGGGGTCGCTAGTTTGCCGCATCGCTGGCCCGGCAGCAAAACCGTTCGCTTGCATGGATGCGACGAAAATAGCTGCAACTTTCTGCAACTTGCGTTGTCTTGCTTAGCCAGCACTCGGCTCCTTATAGTCCGGGCGCATTTGTGTGGCCCGCTCGAGTGCTGCATGTCAGCCAGGCGGGCCTTTATCGCGACGGTGAGAGGCCATGATCGAAATAAGAAACCTGACCAAGCGTTTTTCCGGGCACACGGCCGTCGATGGCCTGAGCTTCACAGTCCAGCAGGGGGAAGTGCTGGGCTTTCTCGGCCCTAACGGCGCCGGCAAATCCACCACCATGAAGATGCTTACCGGCTTTCTCGCACCGACGTCCGGCAGCGCGAGCGTTCTCGGCTTCGACGTGCAGAGCCAGACCCTCAAGGCCCAGCAGCAGATCGGCTACCTGCCCGAAGGCGCCCCCTGCTATGGCGACATGACGGTCCGCGGCTTCCTCGAATTCATCGCCGAGATCCGCGGCTTCCGTGGCGCCGAGAAGCGCGAGCGGGTGCTGCGGGCGGTGGCCCAGGTGGAGCTGGACAAGGTGCTGGAGCAGAGCATCGAGACCCTGTCCAAGGGCTTCAAGCGCCGTGTCGGCCTGGCCCAGGCGATCCTGCATGATCCCAAGGTGCTGATCCTCGACGAGCCCACCGACGGCCTCGATCCGAACCAGAAACACCAGGTGCGCCAGCTGATCCAGAGCCTGGCCCGCGACAAGATCGTGATCATCTCCACCCATATCCTCGAAGAAGTCAGTGCCGTGTGCACCCGCGCGGTGGTGATCGCCGCCGGCAAGCTGGTGGCCGATGCCACGCCGCTGGAGCTGGAAAGCCGTTCGCGCTACCACCAGGCGGTGACCCTGGTCAGCGACGTTGCCCTCGACCAGGCGGCCCTGGCCGCACTGCCAGGCGTCATCGGCATCGAGGAAAACCCCACGGAGCACAGCCTGACCCTGCTGGCCAAGCCCGGTGAGGTGATCTTCCCGCAGGTCAACGAACTGATCCGCCAGCGCGGCTGGACCATCAAGGAACTGGATGTGGAGCGCGGTCGCCTCGACGAAGTGTTCCGCAGCCTGACCCGAGGAGAAGCGGCATGAAGCAGTTGCCGGTGATTTTCAAACGCGAGCTGGCCAGCTACTTCGCCACGCCGCTGGCCTATGTGTTCATCCTGATATTCCTGGTGCTGTCGGGGGTGTTCACCTTCTACATGGGTGGCTTCTTCGAAGGCGAGCAGGCCGATCTCAAGGCCTTCTTCAATTTCCACCCCTGGCTCTACCTGTTCCTGGTGCCGGCCCTGGCCATGCGCCTGTGGGCGGAGGAGCGCAAGTCCGGCTCCATCGAGCTGCTGATGACCCTGCCGATTACCCGCTTCGAAGCGGTCACCGGCAAGTTCCTCGCGGCCTGGGTATTCGCTGGTCTGGCGCTGCTGCTGACCTTCCCGATGGTGATCACGGTCAACTACCTGGGCCAGCCGGACAACGGCGCCATCGTCACCGGCTACATCGGTAGCTGGCTGCTGGCCGGTTCCTACCTGGCCATCGGTTCGTGCATGTCGGCCCTGGCCAAGAACCAGGTGATCGCCTTCATCCTCGCGGTCAGCGCCTGCTTCCTGTTCATCGTCAGCGGTTTCCCCATGGTGCTGGATGCCTTCAGTGGCTGGGCGCCGCAATGGCTGCTCGATGCGGTGGCCTCGCTGAGCTTCCTGACCCGTTTCGAAGCCATCAGCAAAGGCGTTATCGACCTGCGCGACCTGCTGTATTTCATCACCCTGATGGCCGCCTGGTTGGCCGCGACCGCCATCGTGGTCGATCTGAAGAAGGCTGACTGAAAATGAAGAAGCTGATGTATTCCGGCGCCGGCCTGTTGCTGGTGGCCCTGGCCTTCCTGGCCTTCAACCTGTTCTCCGGGCTGGCGCTGACCAATGCCCGTCTCGACCTGACCGACCAGAAGCTCTACACCATCTCCGAGGGCACCAAGCAGATCCTCGCCGAGATCGAAGAGCCGATCGACCTGTACTTCTTCTACTCCGACAAGTCGGCCCGTGACCTGGCCGTGCTGCGCAACTACGCCGCGCGCGTCGAGGAAATGCTCAAGGCCTACGAGCGTCAGGCGGGTGGCAAGATCAAGCTGCACATCATCGACCCCGAGCCGTTCTCCGAAGAGGAAGACAAGGCCGCCAGCTTTGGCCTGCAAGCCGTACCGGCAAGCCAGGGTGGCGAGCAGATCTACTTCGGCCTGGCCGGTACCAATGCCACCGATGGCAAGCAGATCATCCCGTTCTTCCCGATGGATCAGGAAGAGTTCCTCGAATACCAGCTCAGCCAGCTGGTGCAGGGCCTGGCTAAGCCGCAGCGGCCGGTGATCGGCCTGTTGTCCGGGCTGTCGATCAATGGCGGCTTCGACATGGCCAGCCGTCAGCCGATGGCGCCCTGGATGTTCATGGAAGAGGTGCGCCAGCTGTTCAAGATCGACAGCCTCAAGGCCGGCCTCGACAAGATCCCGGACGAAGTCTCGGTGCTGCTGCTGGTGCACCCGAAGAACCTGCCGCAACCGACCCTGTATGCCATCGACCAATTCGTCCTGCGCGGTGGCAAGCTGCTGGTATTCGTCGACCCGTTCAGCGAAGCCGACAGCGGCATGCCGATGCTGCCGGGTGACGAGGCCGGCAAGGCCAGCGAGCTGGAACCACTGTTCAAGGCCTGGGGTCTGCGCATGGTGCCGGACAAGGTACTGGGTGACGGCTCCTACGCCATGTCGGTGGGCATGGGTCAGGGCGCGGAGCAGCGCGCCGTGCGCCACCCTGGCTGGCTCGGCCTGCCGCAACGCGCGCTGAATCAGGAGGATGTCAGTACCGCCGGCCTGGAACACATCAACGTCGCCACCAGCGGCATCCTCGAGCCGCTGGAAGGAACCAAGACTCACTTCACTCCGCTGCTGCAGAGTTCGGAATACGCCATGCCGTTCGACGCCGAGCGCTTCGCTACGCTGGCCAATCCCGAAGTGCTGATCCGCGACCTGCAGCCGACCGGCGAGCGTTATGCGATTGCCGCACGCATCAGTGGCCCGGTGCAGAGCGCCTTCCCCAACGGCATCGAGGGGCAGAAGGACGGCCTCAAGTCCGCCGACAACATCAACGTGATCGCCGTGGCCGATACCGACCTGCTCACCGACCGCATGTGGGTGCAAGTGCAGGACTTCTTCGGCCAGCGCGTGCCGCAGCCGTTCGCCGACAACGCCGCGTTCGCCATCAATGCCCTGGACAACCTGGCCGGCAGCGATGCGCTGATCAGCGTGCGCTCGCGTGGTCGCTTCAGCCGTCCGTTCGAGGTGGTCGAGGCGCTGCAGCGTGATGCCGAGGCGCAATTCCGGGTCAAGGAAGAGGCCCTGCAGAAGCGCCTGGCCGAGACCGAGCAGAAGCTCGCCGCCCTGCAACAGCAGGACCCGAGCAAAGCCCTGGAGCTGACGCCGGAGCAGCAGACCGCGGTGCAGCAGTTCGTCGACGAGAAGGTGCGCATCCGCAAGGAACTGCGTGAAGTGCGCTACCAGCTCAACGCCAAGATCGAGGACCTGGGCCGCGTGCTCAAATTCGTCAACATCGCCCTGGTGCCGCTGTTGCTGACCCTTGGTGTATTGGCGCTGTGGCTGTGGCGCCGCCGCCGTCACGGTTGAGGCGGGCAGGGTAGGCATGCTGCGTCAGAGCCTGATTGCCCTGGCCTTGCTGCTGGTGGCGCTGTCTGCCGGTTGGTGGTTCAACCGGCCGCTGGAGGCGCCGCCGGCTGCCGTGGCCCAGCCCTGGTTGCCTGCCTTGCAAGGGCAGGCCGCCACGATCACCGCCATCGAGGTGCGTCGTCCGGGTCAGCCGCTGGTGCGTCTGGAGCGGCGCGAGCAGGGCTGGGTGCTACCGGCCAAGGCCGACTACCCGGCGGATCAGGCGGCGGTGTCCGCGTTGTTGCGGGCGCTGCTGGCGGCGCACAAGGTTGCGCCACGTACGGCCAATCCCGCGCTGTTCGCGCAACTCGAGCTGGATGAAAAGGACGGTGCCGAAGGCCAGGCAATACGCCTCA
>JBBNAI010000181.1:0-2221 GCA_037994305.1 Pseudomonas sp.
CCGAGCACCAGCGACTTGATCTCGCGCTCGCCGGTGGCGCGCAGCTTCTGCTTGATATGGGCGATTGCCTCTTCCAGGCGCTCGACGCTGACCGGGCGCTTCTCCAGCGCACGCTGCATGCCGGCGCGCAGCTTGTCCTCGTCGAACGGCTGGCGGCTGCCGTCCTGCTTGATCAGGCGCGGCATCACCAGCTCGGCGGTTTCGAAGGTGGTGAAGCGTTCGCCGCAGGCCAGGCATTCGCGGCGGCGGCGGACCTGCTCGCCTTCGGCGACCAGGCGCGAGTCGATGACCTTGGTGTCGTTGGCAGCGCAGAAGGGGCAATGCATGGCGGGAAACGGCCCTATAAAACGGTGGCTCATGGTAGCGCATCCCCCCGGCAAGACAAGCCAGGGGCTTTGCGGTATACAGGCGCCCTGCAGACAGGCCGGAGACGCGCCAATGCGCGCTACTCTAGCTATACACCACCTGTCCTTCGCCCCTACCGCGTCGAGTCCATCATGTCGATACGCCCCCTGCTGCTGATTTCCGCCTTCCTGCTGCTGGCCGCCTGCGCCAGCGAGCCCGCCAAGCCCGTGGCACCCGCTGCGCCCAAACCGGCTCCGACGGCCAAGCCCGCAGCCGAAATCGAAGCGCCGCTGCCCAGTCACATGCGCGAGCTGCGCGGCAGCCTGAGCACTCCGCCAACCGGCAGCGAAGTGGAAATAGCCCTGCTGGTGGTCGACGAACGCGACCGCCCACAGCAACTGCTGGCCAGCCTCAAGCTGGCAGGCACCGGGCAGGACCTGGCCTTCCACCTGCCCTTCAACCCCGAATATTTCCCCGTGGGCGCGCGCGTCGAGCTGCGTGCGCGGGTCAGCCTGTCCGGTCGACTGATCCAGCACCTGCCGGCACAACGCATCCAGCAGGCGCAGACCCAGGAGCTCGGCGCACTGCGCTTGGTCAGCGCGCCATGATGGCTCCGGCCATCCTGCAGGACGCCCTGCAAGAGCTGCTGGGCGATGCGCGTCTGGTGGAGGAAACCCTGCCCGGCACCGACCTCAAGCTGTGGCTGATCGATGCGGCAAACATGGACCGCTGCTTCAGCCCGGAAGAGACCCGCCTGATCCTCGAAGAACCACCCTACTGGAGCTTCTGCTGGGCCAGCGGCCTGGTGCTGGCGCGCTGGCTGGCAGAGCAGCCCGAGTGGGTGCGCGGCAAACGCGTGCTGGACTTCGGTGCCGGTTCCGGCGTGGCCGCCATTGCCGCCGCCAAGGCCGGCGCCCTGGAAGTGGTGGCCTGCGACCTCGACCCGCTGGCCATCGCGTCCTGCCGGGCCAATGCCGAGCTGAACGGCGTAGAGCTGAGCTACTCGCTGGACTTCTTCGCCGAGGCCGATCGCTTCGACCTGATCATCGTTGCCGATGTGCTCTACGACCGCGCCAACCTGCCACTGCTCGACCACTTCCTCAGCCGCGGCCGCGAGGCGCTGGTCGCCGATTCACGGGTCAAGGACTTCCAGCATCCGCTGTACCAGCGCCTGGGCATGCTCGAAGCCTGTACCTGGCCGGACCTGGCCGAACCGGCGGAGTTTCGTCATGTCAGCCTGTACCACGCTCGGCGCGACTAGCGCCGGCCTTGTATCCAGGCCAGTGCGCCCGCATCTATAGTTCCAGCCTTTCGCCTTTCCGAGATCGATCATGAGCGATACCCCTTACATCTTCGACGTTTCCGGCGCCGCCAGCTTCGAGCAACTGGTGATCGAGAATTCCTTCCACAAGCCGGTGCTGGTGGACTTCTGGGCCGAGTGGTGCGCGCCGTGCAAAGCGCTGATGCCGCTGCTGGCCAAGGTTGCCGAGGAGTATCGCGGCGAGCTGTTGCTGGCCAAGGTCGACTGCGACGCCGAGCAGGACATCGTTCAGCGCTTCGGTATTCGCAGCCTGCCCACCGTGGTGCTGTTCAAGGACGGCCAGCCGGTCGACGGTTTCGCCGGTGCGCAGCCGGAGTCGGCGATTCGCGAGATGCTCAAGCCACATGTCGCCGAACCTGCACCGGAAGCTGCCGACCCCATGGAAGCGGCGCAGGCACTGTTCGCCGAGGGCCGTTTCGGTGAAGCCGAAGCCCTGCTGCAGCAGGTACTGACCGAGAACAACGCGAACGCCGCAGCGCTGATCCTCTACGCCCGCTGCCTGGCCGAACGCGGCGAGCTGGGTGAAGCGGAAACCGTGCTCAATGCGGTGAAGAG
>JBBNAI010000182.1:0-3065 GCA_037994305.1 Pseudomonas sp.
AGCCGGGGTGGACATGGAAACCTCTGGATGATGGCGAAATAGTGGCGCTGGCGAGATGGCGGCGCACAGTCTACGGATTGGCCGGCGCGGTACCAGCGTCGGCCGACGAAGCGGCAAGCGCTTCGTCCGGTTACCTCGGGGCGCGCTTGCGTGGCGAGCTGGTGGCTCTATTTCAGGGGTTTCTGCCGTTTTGCGGAGCGCTTAGTCGCGGCTGGCGACCTGCGGGGCGAGCAGCGCCAGGCTCGAGTCGAGCACCGCCTGCTGGTGCTCGGGGCTGGCCAGCATGCGCGCCAGCAGCAGCGCACCGACGCATTGGGCGATGATTGCCCACGCCAGTTGCGGGTTATCCAACTCCGCCGCCCAGGCCTGTTGCAGTTGTACCAGCCAGTGTTCGGCGCGCTCACGTACTGGCAGTTCGGCGCGGGCGATTTCCGCGCCCAGGCTGGGCAGTGCGCACCCGGCATCCGGCTGCTGGACATGGGCGATGTCGAGGTAGCGGCGCAGGCAGCGTTGCAGCAGCTCGCGGCTGCCACCGCTCTGTCCGAGCAGTTGCAGGCTATGGCTCAGTTCGCGCTCGACGATGGCGCCGAACAGCTCGCTCTTCGATGGGAAGTGACTGTAGAAGGCGCCGCCGCTGAGGCCGATGGCCTTCATCAGGCCATCCACGCCGGTGCTGGCGAAACCACCGTGCTTGGCGATGGCGCTGCTGCTGGCGAGCAACTTCTCGCGGGTTTGGGCTTTGTGGTCGGGGGAATAGCGCACCCGGGCCTCCATTGCTGTACTGGCTTGACGATGGGGAAAGCTTAGCATAACGTTCGTTTGGTAAACGATCGTTTATTAAAGAGGTCTAGAGCATGAGCACGCCGTCCAACGACAAGAAAGTGGTGCTGGTCATCGGCGCGGGTGACGCCACCGGTGGCGCCATCGCCAAGCGCTTTGCCCGCGAGGGCTACATTGCCTGTGTAACCCGGCGCAGCGCCGACAAACTGCAGCCGCTGGTGGATGATATTCGTGCGGCTGGCGGCGAGGCCCACGGCTTTGCCTCCGATGCGCGCAAGGAGGAGGAGGTCGCCGCGTTGGTCGAGCAGATCGAGAGCGAGATCGGCCCGATCGAAGCCTTCGTCTTCAACATCGGCGCCAACGTGCCCTGCAGCATCCTCGACGAGACCGCGCGCAAGTATTTCAAGATCTGGGAAATGGCCTGTTTCTCCGCCTTCCTCACCGGCCAGGCCGTGGCGCGGCGCATGGTCACGCGCGGCCGTGGCACCATTCTGTTCACCGGTGCGACTGCGGGCCTGCGCGGTGCCTCGCATTTCGCTGCCTTCGCCGGCGCCAAGCACGGTGTGCGCGCGCTGGCGCAGAGCATGGCGCGAGAACTGGGGCCGCTGAATATCCACGTCGGCCACGTGGTGGTGGATGGCGCCATCGACACCGCGTTCATCCGCGACACCTTCCCCGAGCGCTATGCGCTGAAGGATCAGGACGGCATCCTCAACCCCGAGCATATCGCCGACAGCTACTGGTTCCTGCACGCCCAGCCGCGTGATGCCTGGACCTTCGAGCTGGATCTGCGGCCCTGGATCGAGAAGTGGTGACGTGCATCGACCCGCTACGCGACGCCTAGCCAGAACGCCGCTTGCTGGGGCGCGGAACCTCGTTAAAACAATCACAAGAGAGAGCCATTCATGAGCAAATCCGTCGAGTTCTACTTCGACTTTGGCAGCCCCACCACCTACCTGGCCTGGACCCAGTTGCCGGGCATCTGCGCGGCGCAGGGTGCCGAGCTGATCTACAAGCCGATGCTGCTCGGTGGCGTGTTCCAGGCCACGCACAACGCCTCGCCGATCACCATTCCGAGCAAGGGCCGCTTCATGATCCAGGACCTGCAGCGCTTCGCCCGGCGCTACCAGGTACCGATGCAGTTCAACCCGCATTTCCCGATCAACACCCTCGGCCTGATGCGCGGTGCAGTGGCTGTGCAGTTGCACATGCCGGAGCGTTTCGACGCCTACCTGACGACGATGTTCAAGGCCATGTGGGTGGATGCGCTGAATCTGGGTGACCTGGCCGTGCTGGGCAAGGTGCTGGGCGAGGCGGGCTTCGATGCCCCGGCGCTGCTGGCGCTGACGGCCGAGCAGGAGGTGAAGGACACCCTCAAGGCCACCACCGAGGAAGCGGTGAAGCGTGGCGTGTTCGGCGCGCCGAGCATGTTTGTCGGCAGCGAGCTGTTCTTCGGTCAGGACCGCCTGGACTTCGTTGAAGAAGCCTTGCAGGCCAACTGACAGGCAAAAAAAGGCCCGCTTGCGCGGGCCTCAAGGAAACGCCTGGCCTGGTGAGCATCAGGCGAATTCTGTGTGGCATCCGGCAGGAGCGCGGATGCCACTGCAGAGCTCTTACGCCAGTTCGTCGAAGCACTCGGCGACGATGGCAATGCCTTTTTCCAGCTGGGCATCGGGAATGGTGACCGGCATCAGGAAGCGCACCACGTTGTAGTAGGTGCCGCACGACAGCAGGATCAGGCCCTTCTCGCGCGCCTTGGCGACGATCTTGCCGGTCAGCTCGGCGGCCGGCTTGTTGGCGTCGCCGCCTTCGAACAGTTCGATGGCGATCATCGAGCCCAGGCCGCGCACGTCACCGATAACCTTGTGCTTGGCAGCGATGTCGCGCAGGCCGGCCTTGAGCTTCTCGCCCAGGGCTTGGCTGCGTTGCAGCAGGTTCTCTTCGTCGAACACTTTCAGCACGGCCAGGGCCGCGGCGCAGGCGATCGGGCTGCCGGCATAGGTGCCACCCAGGCCGCCGGGAGCGATGGCGTCCATGATTTCGGCCTTGCCGCATACGCCGGAGATCGGGAAACCACCGCCAACCGATTTGGCGAAGGTGGTCAGGTCAGGTACGGCGCCCAGTTGTTCGGTGGCGAAGAAGGTGCCGGTACGGCCAGCGCCGGTCTGCACTTCGTCGGCGATCAGCAGGATGCCGTGCTGGTCGCACAGGGCGCGCAGACGCAGCATGAAGGCCTTGGAGTTGACGTAGAAACCACCTTCGCCCTGCACCGGCTCGATGATGAT
>JBBNAI010000183.1:0-1581 GCA_037994305.1 Pseudomonas sp.
AGCCGGGGTGGACATGGAAACCTCTGGATGATGGCGAAATAGTGGCGCTGGCGAGATGGCGGCGCACAGTCTACGGATTGGCCGGCGCGGTACCAGCGTCGGCCGACGAAGCGGCAAGCGCTTCGTCAGGTCATCGCGGGGCACTCTTGTCTGGCGTGCGGGGCGCTCTATTCCGGGCGTTATGGCTTTACAGCGGGGGCTCGGTCGCGGCGATGCCGGGTTCGAGCCAGGCATGCAGGCGCGCGGGGTCCAGCTTGAGCAGGCGGGCAGCCTTGCTTTCGAGCAGGACGGCGGGGTTGCTGCCCGGTGACAGCAAGGCGGCCTGGGTGGCCAGGTGCAACACCAGGGCTTCGCGCGAGAAGACTCCGCTGCCGAGTTGGTAGGCGGCGGCGATCAGCTGGCGCATTTCCAGGGGCAGGCGCCAGCGGGTGCGCAGGGCCGAGCCGAAGCTGGCGCCGTACTCACGCAGCGCCTGGGTGATCTGCAGTTCGCCGAGGGCCTGCCCGGCATTGCACCAGTCCTGCAGGCTGCGCAGTACCGCCAGGTCGCCCAGGCAGTGCAGCAGGCCGGCGGTGTAGCAGGCCTCGGCATCCGCCCCGACCATGAAGGCCAGCTCGCGGGCCAGTTCGGCACTGCGTCGGGCCTGCTGGCAGAAGCGCTCGCCACGGGCCTGCAGCTGCGGATCATGCAGCTGCCCACCACGCTTGAGGGCGAAGCCCAGGGCCAGGTTGAGGCTGGCACCCATGCCCAGGCGCTTGAGGGCCTGGTTGAGGGTGCGCACGGGTTCGCCGTCATGCTGTGCGGCGCTGTTGGCGGCGGCGATCAGGCAGGCGGTGATCTGCGGGTCGCTGGCGAAGGTCGCGACCACCAGGGTCAGGTCGCACTGGCCGGCGCTTAGGCACTGGCTGGCCAACGCTTGCACATCGACAAACAGCGGCGCGCCTTCGGTGGTCAGGCGCGCATCGCCGAGGAAGCTTTCCAGCTCGACGCCGGGGCTGATGGCGGGCAGCGCGCAGACCGGTGCCTCATCGCCCTGCAGCAAGTCGCGCAGACGCTTGAGCAGGTCTTCGGCATTGAAGGGTTTCGCCAGATAGGCGGTCGGCGCCAGTGGCAGGGCGGCGCGCACGGTGGTGGCATCGCTGCGCGAGCTGATCAGGATGAACGGTTGCGGCGGTTGGCGCTTGAGCTGGCGCACGCCGCGCAGCAGGTCGAGGCCATTCAGGCCAGGCAGGTTCTGCTCGGCGAGAATCAGGGTGAAGGGTTGCTTGCGGCACGCCTGCAGGGCGCTGTCACCGTCGGCATGGTTGTGTAGGACGGCGTCGCAGCGAATGTGCAGAACCAGCTGAGCGAGCAGCTCGCGACTCCAGGGATCGGCATCGGCCAGCAGGACCTGCGGGGTGTCATGGGCTTTTGCGTGCATGGTTGCGTCCCGTTGATGCAGCGCCATGGCTCAGCTTAGTCGGTGCTGGCGACCTGCGGGGCGAGCAGCGCCAGGCTCGAGTCGAGCACCGCCTGCTGGTGCTCGGGGCTGGCCAGCATGCGCGCCAGCAGCAGCGCACCGACGCATTGGGCGATGATTGC
>JBBNAI010000184.1:0-22651 GCA_037994305.1 Pseudomonas sp.
CCGGAAATCCGCGTGCGCAGGTCGTGGGCACCCAGTACCCCCGGCACGGCGCAGGCCAGCGCGTGCATGCGCTCGCTGACGTCCGGCGCCAGTTCCTCGTCCATCAGCACCGCCACCGCTTCGCGCACGATGGTCAGCGCGCTCCACAGGATGTAGGCGGCGATCCCCAAGCCGAACAGCGCATCCAGGCGTTCCCAGCCATAGCTGGCGAGCAGCAGGGCGACCAGGATGCCGGCGTTGAGCAACAGGTCTGAGCGGTAGTGCAGCGAGTCGGCGCGGATTGCCGTGGAGCCGGTTACCCGCACCACGTGGCGCTGGAACATCAGCAGGGCGCAGGTCAGCAGCAGCGACAGGATCATCACCGCCACCCCCAGTGCCGGTGCGCCGAGCGGTTGCGGGTGGCGCAGGTGATCCACCGCTTGCACCGCGATCAGCACCGCACTGGCGCCGATGAACAGCGCCTGGGCCAAGCCGGCCAGCGCCTCGGCCTTGCCGTGGCCGTAGCGGTGGTCTTCGTCCGCCGGGCGCAGGGCGTAGTGCACGGCGATCAGGTTGAGCACCGAGGCGGCGCTGTCCAGCAGCGAGTCGGTCAGCCCGGCGAGCAGGCTGACCGAACCGCTCAGCCACCAGGCCACGGCCTTGGCAGCGGCCAGCAGCAGCGCCGTGGCCAGTGCCGCGCGGGTAGCCAGGCGTAGCAGCCGCGCCTGTTCGGGGGCGATGCTCATGGCCAGCCGTACGGCGTGTCGGCAGGCCCTGGCATCAGGCGGCCGGCCGCAGGCCGTAGGCCGCCAGTTGTTGCAGGTTGCCGCTGTGCTGGATCAGGCGTGGGTCGTCGAGTGGCAGGTCGTGGCCGGTTTCACGGCTGATGATGGCCTTGAGCTTGGCCGCATCGACGCGACCGTCGGCGCCGATGGCGTCCTGCAGTTTGTCCGGGGCGACGCTGCTGTACTGGCCATTCGGCAGGTAGATGGCACCGGTGGCGAAGTCGATGCCGAAGGCGATCAGGCCGGGGATCACATAGAACAGGATGCCGATGGCATCGAGTGCCGCCACCACCGGGTCGACCTGGCCCTCGATCTGGCCGCGACGGTCGGGGTAGAACAGCGTGCCGCAGGCACTGAGCTGGGTGAGCAGGGAAAGGGCGAGAACGCCGCCGATAACACGGGAACGCATGGGCATGGGTGCCTCCTGGACAGAATCGCGCAACTATACCAAGGCCGTTATGGCAAAAGTGCTGTCGCGAGCCTGTTGTTATGACTGCGCCAATGCCGGGGATGTTCGCCGGTATAATCGCCAGCCTTGTTGTGGGGCGGAGCCCTGTCCATGCTTGCGTTGCCCATCGATGCCGTGATTCCCGCCCTGCGCGCCGCCCTTGGCGAGCGCCATGAGGTGGTGCTGGAAGCCCCGCCCGGCGCCGGCAAGACCACCCGCGTGCCACTGGCGCTGCTGGACGAACCATGGCTGGCCGGGCAGACCATCCTCATGCTCGAGCCGCGCCGGCTGGCTGCCCGCGCTGCCGCCGAGCGCCTGGCCAGCGAGCTGGGCGAAGCGGTAGGGGAAACCGTCGGCTATCGCATTCGCCTGGAGAGCAAGGTCGGTCCGCGCACACGCATCGAGGTGGTCACCGAGGGCATTCTCGCCCGCCGCCTGCAGGACGACCCGGCACTGGATGGCGTCGGCCTGGTGATCTTCGATGAGTTCCACGAGCGCAGCCTGGACGCGGACCTGGCCCTGGCCCTGACTCTCAATGGCCGCGAGTTGCTGCGCGACGAGCCGCTGAAGGTGTTGCTGATGTCTGCCACTCTCGAGGGCGAACGGTTGTCGACGCTGCTCGGCGAGGCGCCGGTGGTGCGCAGCGAAGGGCGCATGCACCCGGTGGCGATCCGCTGGGGCAGCCCGTTCCAGCCGGGCGAGTGGGTCGAGCCGCGGGTTCTGCAGACTGTGCTGCAGGCGCTGGCCGACGAGCCGGGCAGCCTGCTGCTGTTCCTACCCGGGCAGGCCGAGATCCGCCGTGTACACGAACAACTGGCCGAGGCATTGGCCGATCGCCGTGACATCCTGCTCTGTCCGCTGCATGGCGAACTCGACCTGGCCGCCCAGCGTGCGGCCATCGAGCCGGCGCCGGCGGGGCAGCGCAAGGTGGTGCTGGCGACCAATATCGCCGAGACCAGCCTGACCATCGACGGTGTGCGCGTGGTGGTGGACGCCGGCCTGGCGCGGGTGCCGCGCTTCGATCCGGCCAGTGGCATGACGCGCCTGGACACCCAGCGCATCTCCCGCGCGTCGGCCACCCAGCGCGCCGGCCGTGCCGGGCGTCTGGAACCGGGGGTGTGTTATCGCCTGTGGTCGGAGAACCAGCACGAGCAGCTGGCCGCCTATGGTGCTGCGGAAATACTGCAGGCCGACCTGGCCGGCCTGGCCTTGCAGTTGGCGCGCTGGGGCGTGACCCCTGGCGAGCTGGCCTTCCTCGATGCGCCGCCGGTCGCCGCCTTCGCCCAGGGCCGCGATTTGCTGCAGCGCCTCGGTGCGCTGGACGAGCGCGGTGCCCTCAACAGCCACGGCCAGGCCATGGCCGAGTTGCCGGCCCACCCGCGTATCGCTCACCTGCTGCTGCGCGGACAGGCGCTAGGGCTGGTCGCGCTGGCCTGTGACCTGGCGGCGTTGCTCGGTGAGCGCGACATTCTGCGCGGCGCAGGGGCCGACTTGCACAGCCGCATGGCTCTGCTCTCCGGTGAGGAGCGTGCCCAGCGCGGCAGCAAGGGTGGCGTGCAGCGCGCCCGGCAGCTGGCCCGGCAGTTTCGCGGCTACCTGCGCGGCAAGCCGGCGGCAGCGGTGGCCGATGCCGAACACCCGCGCTGGCTCGGTTGCCTGCTGGCGTTTGCCTACCCGGATCGGGTCGCCTGTCAGCGTCGCGCCGGGGGCGGCGAGTACCGCCTGGCCAATGGTCGGGCCGCGCAGTTCGGTGAGCCGGATGCGCTGATGAAGCACGAATGGCTGGTGATCGCCGACCTTGGCAGTCGCCAGGGCCAACGTGAAGAGCGCATCTACCTGGCGGCCGACCTCGATCCGATGTTGTTCAACGGCGAACTGGCGGAGCAGGTCAGCCTGCGCGAGGAGCTGGAGTGGGACGAGCGCGAAGGCGTGTTGCGCGCCGAGCGCCAGCGTCGGGTCGGCGAACTGGTGCTCAGCCGCGAGGCGCTCAGCGGCCTGGACGAGGCCGCGCGCGCACGGGCCTTGCTCGGCCTGGTGCGACGCAAGGGCCTGGAGCTGCTGTCGTGGACGCCCGAGCTGCGCCAGTGGCAGGCACGGGTCGCGCTGCTGCGCCGCCTCGACCTGGCCGACAAGGACGCCAGCGACTGGCCGGACCTGAGTGATGCGGCGTTACTGGCCACTTTGGAACACTGGCTGCAGCCCTACCTGGGCAAGGTCAGCCGGCTCAGCCATTTCGCCAACCTGGACCTGCCCGGGATGCTTGCCAGCATGTTGCCCTGGCCGCTGCCGCAGCGCCTCGATGAACTGGCGCCGCGCAGCCTGGCAGTGCCGTCGGGGTCGCGCATCGCCATCGATTACGCCGAAGAGCCGCCGGTGCTGGCGGTACGTCTGCAGGAGCTGTTCGGCCTGGCGGCCACGCCGCGCATCGCCGGTGGCCGGCTCGGGCTCAAGCTGCACCTGCTGTCGCCGGCGCGCAGGCCGGTGCAGGTGACCCAGGACCTGGCCAGCTTCTGGGCCAACACCTACGTCGAGGTGAAGAAGGACCTCAAGGGGCGTTACCCCAAGCACTACTGGCCGGATGACCCGTTGATCGCCGAACCCACTGCGCGGGCCAAACCGCGCAAGTGAGAGCCTGTCTACGATCTCCTGGCTGTCGGCCGGGTGGCATTAAACGTGTCTGGCTCTAACTCAGGCAGCGCAAACAGGTTCTGACGTTCACTCGACGCTGAGGTCGACGCCGGCGGCCTGCAGTTCCTCATAGGCCTGGTCGAGCTTCTGCAGCAGTAGGGAGCTGCCGGCGGCGTGGCGCGACGCGACCAGGCGCAGTTGCAGGCGATGCAGCAGGGTGGAGTGCAGTGGCTCGAAGCCGAGGGTCTGGCGGGCCTGCTCCACCGGCCTCTGATAGTCGATGAGAAAATCGCCGCGATGGCGCTGGAGCATTTCCAGGGCCGCTTCGTGGGTGCTGGTGCGGTGGGTGGTGAGGCCCAGGGTGGGATCGCCGAGCCAGTCGGTAACCGGTTTCCAGTAGCTGTAGCCGCTGATCAGGATCACCCCGCGCCCGGCCAGGCCTTGCGGCAACTGCGGTGGCGCGGTGTCCCGGCGGTAGAACAGGGACAGGTTGATGGCGCCGATGCTGTTGCGCGCCTCCAGGGTGTGGCCTTCGAGCTCTGGTTTGCCGCCGGCACCGGGCCACAACTGCACGCTGCCATCACGCAGCCCGGCATACAGGCGCGCGCCGGGGTACGCGCGGAAGGTGCCGCGATAGCCGGCATGGCGCAGCAGGCGTTCGGTCAGTCGGAGGATCGAGCCCTGCGGCGTGCCGTCGGGGCCGGTCCAGGAATAGGGCGGGAATTCGTAGTAGCCGACGTTGATCGTGATGGGCGTGGATGTGCCTTGCGCATGGGCGCCGGCACAGCAGAGCAGGGTCAGCAGGGCAGCGAAAATCGTTCTGGGCATTCTGTACTTCGCGGCTCGGGCCGTCTTGTTGGGGTCACGCTGAGTCCGAGCATGGCGGCGCACAGTGCCGTTGTCCAGTTACGGCGAGGGGCCACCGTTGAGTGGCAGGAGCAGGCGTGCGCTGAGCGGCAGGTGATCGGAAATGTCCGGGGTATCACCGTTGCGCACCTGGGCGCCGAGGCGGTGCAGGCGCGCGCTGTGCAGGAGGTGGTCAAGGGTGCGATCCGGCCTGCTGGCGCGCGAGGTATCGGGGGCGTAGGTGTACCACTGCTGGCGCTCGGCGCCAGTGGCTTCGGCGGCGCTGGGAATGCTCGGGAAGCGTGCCGCCAGGGCGGTCAGCTCGCTGCGCGGCGCGTAGTCGGAGCGCTGATCCGGGGGGAGCTGCTGGTATTGGCCCGGCGCGAGCAAGTTGAGGTCGCCGCCGAATACCCAGGGCGTGCCCTCCTGCTCCAGATGTTCGAGCAGGCCACGGCTCATCTCGACCTGGCGGAAGAGGGTGTCGTCATCCTGGGACGGGCCATAGAGGTGGCTGTTGATCGCCACCAGCTCGCCACCGCCATTGAGCGGCAGGTGGCTGAGCAGCAGGGCAGGCTTGAGGCCAAACGGGCGGGTCAGCGGGTTACCACCGGCCTGCGGCAGTTGCAGGCGTTCGGCACGGGTCATCTGGAAGCGACTGAGGGTCGCCAGCTTCATGCCGGCGCTGCCGAGCACGCGTGGGTGCGGGATGAAGGCGGCGCGCCAGTAGAAGGCTTCGCTGCGGCACGGGTAGAGGTCGGAGAGACGCTCCATCAGCAGCGCCAGCTGGTCGTCGTAGTCGCTGGCGCGGGCGCCATCCTGCAGCTCTTGCAGCAGCAGGACGTCCGGCTGTTCTTCGCGCAGGATGCGCACCACCTGATCCAGCGTCGCCGCGCGTTGGCTGGCGCTGGGCTGGCGGGTCGGCGGGGCTGTGCGGTCGAGCTGGTACTGCGGGATGCGGCCCTTGCCACCGAACGATTGCAGGTTCCAGGTCATTACCTTGATCGCCTGGCCCGGTTGCAGGATGGGGGCGGCGATGTGGCAGGCCACGGGCGCTTCTTCTCGCGCATCCGGGTGCCAGGTCAGGCAATAGACCAGCGCGATCAGGATGGCGGCAATGCTCGTCAGGGCGAGCAGGCAGATGCGCAAGGAACGGGGCAGGGGCATGGGCCGATCTGGACTAGGCTGCAGAGGGCCGCAGCATACCTGAGATAGGGCTGCCAGGCATGCGCGGCGCGGGCTGGTACGTGAGGTACCGGCATGCATAATGTCCACCATTCAGTCATGGCATTCGGAGGCGATCATGTTGCGCAAGCCATTCGCCAGCCTGCAGTACGAGCACGTCCTGGGGCTCGTTGGGGCGGTGCGCTGAGATGCGCCAGACCTTGCTGGCGTTGCTGTTGCTCCTGCCCGTGGCCGCTGCCGCCGAGGAACCCGCGCCCCTGCATGTGGTGGTCGACAACTACTGGCCGCCGTTTCGCATGAGTGACGCGCAGGGCCGGCTGCAGGGGCTGGATATCGACATCCTCGACGAGCTGAGCCGGCGTACCGGCCTGAAGTTCGAGATCCAGATCGTGCCCTGGGCGCGCGCACTCCTGGCCATGCGCCAGGGCCAGGCGCAGATGATGACCGGGCTGGCGCGCACCGCCGAGCGCGAGGCCTACATCGATTACCTGCTGCCGTCCTACTACGCCTGTTCGCCTCGTTTCTACGGCTCGCCACAGCAGGCGGCCAACATCACCGAATATGCCCAGCTGCGCGGGCCGCGCATTGGCTATGTGCTGGAATCCGCCTACTTCCACCCCTTCGATGGCGATACCGGGCTGACCAAGGTCGGGGTGAAAAACGAGCAGCAATTGCTGCAGATGCAACTGCGTGGCCGGGTCGACCTGCTGGTGGGCACCGACTGCCAGCTCGATTACCAATTGCGTGATCCCGCTCTTGGCCGCCAGGTGGTCAAGCTGGACTACCGGCCGGACTCGACGACCGCGCTGTTCATCGGTTTCTCCCAGGCCGCGCCACGGCCCGAGGAGCAGGCGCTGATCGGCGAGGCACTGCAGCAGATGCGCGCCGAAGGCTGGCTGAAGCAGGCGGCCGCGCGTTACTGGGGGCCGGCGACTCAGTGACTGTGGGGCTCCTGGGGCATGCCCAGGCTCGCATCCCAGTACGCCGCTTCGATCTTGTGCCCATCAAGGTCACGTACGAAGCAGCCGTAGTACGGCGCGCCGTAATCCGGGCGCGGCCCCGGCGGGCCATCCGCACGGGCACCGGCAGCCAGGGCGGCGTTGTAGAAGGCGTCCACCGCCGCTTGGCTCTGGGCGACGAAACCGAAGTGGCTGCCGTTGCCGACACTCGCCGGCTGCCCGTCGATTGGCTGCTGCACCCAGAACTCCGGGTATTCGCGGCCCCAGGCCACCGCGCCGGGGTGGGCCATGATGCGCTGGCAACCGAGCGTTGCCAGGACCTGATCGTAGAAGATCACGGCCTCGTCGAAGCGGTTACTGCCGATGGAAACGTGGGACAGGATGCTGGGGTTCTGTTCGGCCATGGTCGATCCTCCTTGAGTGGCGCAGCGGCAAGCCTAGCTGGTGGTGCTGTCTTGTGCAGGCTGGGCGCTGCAGAGCATGTAGCAGCGAAACAGCACGACGCTGGAAAACAGCTGCAGGAAACTATTGAAGCAGTCCAGCAGCAGGCCGCCGACGAGGTCCTGCTGTTCGCCGAGCAGTTGCAGGGTGAGGTCATCGAGCAGCCACAACGGCACGATCACCAGCAGCACACAGGCCAGCAGCGACCAGAAGTGCCCAACGGTGAGCTGGAAGCTTTCGCGCATCGCCTGCAGCGGCGACAGGCCGCGCAGTACCAGCAGGTATTCGGCGAAGGCCAGTTTGACCATCACCCACAGCGCCGGAAGGATGAACGCCGTGGCCGCCAGCATGATCAGCAGGGTGCTCAGCCCGGCCAGCACGGCGAAGGCCGGCCACAGTGGCAGGCTGGCGGCCAGCAGGTTGCGCAGCGAGGGACGCTTGCCCTGGCTGCGCGCATCGAGAAAGAGGATCAGCGCGGCGCTGTACAGCGGGTAGAACAGCAGGCCGACCAACACCTCGTAGGCCGGCGCATGGGCGCCGTCGATCTGTGCCGCGACCAGGGTGCGGGTCAGGCATTCGAGGGCGATCAGCGGCAGGCACAGGGGCGCGATGCTGCCCAGATTGCGGCTGAAGAAGAACAACGAGTCACGCAGAACGCTGAATGGATTCATCGGCAGAAATCGCGGCAGTACTACAAGGCCTCACTGTAGCCGATGGCCGGGGCCGGCGAACATGGGGCAAGCTGGCGCATAATGGCGCCACTTCCCCTACAGGTCCCCCCGTGAAGAAGATTGCCCTGTTCGTCGATGTGCAGAACCTCTACTACACCGTGCGCCAGGCCCATGGCTGCCACTTCAATTACGCCGCGCTGTGGGCTCAGGTCGGTGCGGCCGGTGAGATCGCCGAGGCCTATGCCTATGCCATCGACCGTGGCGACGCCAAGCAGCAGCAGTTCCAGCAGATCCTGCGCAACCTCGGCTTCACCGTGAAGCTCAAACCCTACATCCAGCGTGCCGATGGTTCGGCCAAGGGCGACTGGG
Organism: Pseudomonas sp.; assembly: GCA_037994305.1. Lineage (GTDB taxonomy): Bacteria > Pseudomonadota > Gammaproteobacteria > Pseudomonadales > Pseudomonadaceae > Aquipseudomonas. The sequence goes on from JBBNAI010000184.1 coordinate 8,309, forward strand.
ACGTGGGCATCTGCATCGACGTGCTGGATGCCGCGCCGCGGGTGGACGAAGTGGTGCTGGCCTCCGGCGACGGCGACTTCGACCTGCTGCTGGACAAGTTGCGCAGCGCCCATGGCGTGGCCAGCACCGTCTACGGCGTGCCCGGGCTGACCGCCAACTCATTGATCCGCGCCGCCGACCGCTATGTGCCGGTCGAAGGCAGCCTGTTGTTGAAACACTAAGGAAACCGGATGCTCGACCGCATTGCTGTTATCGACTTTGAAACCACCGGTATGTCGCCGGCACAGAATGCCCGGCCGACCGAGATCGGTGTGGCGATCATCGAGGGTGACCAGATCGTTGATCGCTACCAGAGCCTGATGAATGCCGGGGCCTGGATTCCGCCGTTCATCGAGCAGCTCACCGGCATCAGCAATGCCATGGTGCGTGGCGCGCCGCCGGTGGCGCAGGTGATGGGCGAGGTGGCGGATTTTGTCGGTGCCACGCCGCTGCTGGCACACAACGCCGCCTTCGACTCGAAGTTCTGGGATGCCGAGCTGGGCCTGCTGCGTCGTCGGCGCCAGCAGGAGTTCGCCTGCTCGCTGCTGCTCTCGCGGCGCCTGCTGCCCGATGCGCCGAGCCACAAGCTGGGTAATCTCAATCGCTGGGCGCGCCTGCCGGAAACCGGCCAGGCTCACCGTGCACTGGCCGATGCGGAAATGGCCGCCAACCTGACCCTGCTGCTGGCCCGGCGCCTGCGTGAGGAACATCGCGTGGCCGAGGTCAGCCACGCCTACCTGTGCGGCCTGCAGAAGCTGTCGGCGGCCAAGGTGCGCGCACTGCTCAAGGCCTGACGGGCACGGCGCAACCCGTAGGGTGGATGACGCTCGCGTTGGCCGTTACGGGCGCTGGGGCGGCGCAGCAGGTAAACTGCACGCCTGTTCTTCTTTCCCGGTTCCCTCCGTCATGACTTTCGCCTCCCTCGGCCTGATCGATCCACTGCTGCGCACCCTCGAAGCGCTCGACTACAGCACGCCGACCCCCGTGCAGAAGGAGGCGATTCCGGCGGTGCTCAAGGGCCGCGACCTGCTTGCCGCCGCGCAGACCGGCACCGGCAAGACCGCCGGTTTCGCCTTGCCGCTGCTGCAAAAACTGACGATGGAAGGCGCCCAGGTCGCCAGCAACTCGGTGCGCGCGCTGGTGCTGGTGCCGACCCGTGAGCTGGCCGAGCAGGTGCAGCAGAGCATTCAGCAATACGGGCAGAACCTGCCGCTGCGCAGCTATGCGGTGTACGGCGGGGTCAGCATCAACCCGCAGATGCTCAAGCTGCGCAAGGGTATCGACCTGCTGGTGGCGACACCGGGGCGTCTGCTCGATCTGTACCGGCAGAACGCCGTGCGCTTCGATCAGTTGCAGGCGCTGGTGCTGGACGAGGCCGACCGCATGCTCGACCTGGGTTTCGCCAAGGAGCTGGACGAGCTGTTCTGCGCCTTGCCGAAGAAGCGCCAGACCCTGCTGTTTTCCGCCACCTTCTCCGAGTCGGTACGGCAGATGGCCGGCGAACTGCTGCGCAACCCGCTGTCGATCGAGGTCAGCCCGCGCAACGCCGCTGCCAAGAGCGTCAAGCAGTGGCTGGTGACAGTGGACAAGAAGCGCAAGAGCGAGCTGTTCCTGCACCTCTATCGCAGCAAGGGCTGGGACCAGGTACTGGTGTTCGGCAAGACCCGCAAGGGCGTCGACGAACTGGAGCACCTGCTGCTGAGCGAGGGCATTGCTGCCGACTCGATCCATGGCGACAAGCCGCAACCGTCGCGCCTGCGTGCCCTGCAGCGCTTCAAGACGGGCGAAGTGCGCGTGCTGGTAGCCACCGACGTGGCGGCGCGTGGCCTGGACATCGATGACCTGCCGCTGGTGCTCAATCTCGACCTGCCGATCGTCGCCGAAGACTATGTGCACCGCATCGGCCGTACCGGGCGTGCCGGTGCCACCGGTGAGGCGGTGTCGCTGGTGTGTGCCGACGAGGTGCAACTGCTGGTGGCCATCGAGGTGCTGATTCGCCAGACCCTGCACCGCCAGGACGAACCGGGCTTCGAACCGGATCACCGGGTGCCGCAGACCGACGCCAGCGGCCAGGTCCTGAAAAAGCCGAAGAAGCCCAAGCAGAAACTCATTCCGGGTGCGGGAGCCGGCAAAGGCAAGATCCACCTCGGCAACTGGTTCGAGGAAGACGACAAACCCAAGGCCAAGGCGGTGCGTACGGCGCCCAAGTTCGGCGAGAAGCCACGCTCGAAGAAGGGCTGAGGCACGTTTCGGTGTCACCCTTCTGTGGCATTGGGTGACGCCTTACGGGGCACGAAGGCCGGGCGCGGGGTCGCCGGGACACGGGTATGCCCGTGATAGCGGGCGTGGCAGGGCTTTCAGGATATTGGCGCACTTCCTGCATTTCTGTGCGAAATGCTGAACGCCTACCATCAAGGGTGTGCAGCTCACTCTCAGGCAGCCTCACCATGCGCCACAAGGAACTGAAGCACTGGACCAGCGGCGTCGCCCAGTTGCTTGCCCAGCCCACTGGGCGACCTCGCCTGCTCGGCCTCAGCCAGTGGCTGCAGCAGATCTGCCACGTCGACCACTTCGTCCTCTTCGTCTATGAGGGCAATCACCGGCCGCTGGCGCTGTTCGATACCTTTCCGCCGGACAAGCGACACGTCTACGTCCAGGACTACCAGGTCGGCCCCTATCTGCTCGACCCCTTCTACCTGGCCTGCACCCGCAACCAGGCGGCGGGCCTCTGGCGCCTGCGCCAGTTCGCCCCGGATCACTTCTACCTGGGCGAGTACTACCTGACCTACTACCAGCAGACCGGCCTGACCGAGGAAGTCGCCTTCTTCATTGATCTGGCCGACGGCGCCAAGGCTGTGCTGTCACTGATGCGCAGCGCCTGCAGTCCGGCCTACAGCCGCGACGAAATGCAGCTGCTGGACTGCGCCCAACCGGTGGTGGAACAGGTGGTGGGCCAGGCCTGGGAGCAGGCCCGTGCCCAGGCCCCGCGCCCGGCCCATGACCTGGACTTCAAGATCCGCGAGACATTCGACCACTTCGGTGCGCAGGTGCTGACGGCGCGTGAGCAGGAGGTGGTGCAGATGCTCCTGCGCGGCCATTCCAGCGCCTCGGTGGCCGAGCAACTGGCCATCAGCCCGGGGACCGTGAAGATCCACCGCAAGAACATCTACGCCAAGCTCGGCATTGGCAGCCAATCGGAGCTGCTGGGCTTGTTCGTGCGCGATCTGGCTGGCCAGCGCGACGAACCCGAGCCGTTGCGTACGGCGGTTTAGCGTTCTCCGCAGCCGGTAACGGACGAAAATCGATCAATCGGCTGAGTGCCCCTGCTCGCGGGGCCTGCAGCCGGTCATCCAGAACTTGTCCACAGCGCGTTCCACAGTTTCTGTGGAGTTCCGGCCTATCCCCCGAGGGATATATACACCCCGAAAGCCCCCTCGCTAGCCTGTTACCCCATGCCAAGCACACCTGGGAAAAGGGGCCGGTCGTGAGCGATGCCAGCGAAACCTTCGATATCGAATTCCGTCACGTAGTGAAGCGCTACGGCACTGTGGCGGCGGTCAACGGCCTGGACTTCAAGGTACGCCGTGGTTCTTTCCACTCCTTCCTCGGCAGTTCCGGCTGCGGCAAGACCACCACCCTGCGCATGATCGCCGGCTTCGAGCAGCCCAGCGCGGGCGAGGTGCTGCTGGCGGGGCGCCCGGTGGCAGGGATACCGGCCCACCAGCGCGCGGTGAACATGGTGTTTCAGAGCTACGCGCTGTTTCCCCACCTGTCGGTGCTGGACAACATCGCCTACGGCCTGCGCTACCGCCAGCCGCGCCCGGACAAGGCCGGTCAGCGCCGCCTGGCGGAGGAGGCCCTCGAGATGGTGCGCCTGTCCGGCTTCGGTCAGCGCAAGCCCCACGAACTGTCCGGAGGCCAGCAGCAGCGCGTGGCCCTGGCCCGTGCCCTGGTCAACAAGCCCACGGTGTTGTTGCTCGACGAACCCCTGGCGGCCCTCGACCGCAAGCTGCGCAAGGAGATGCAGTCCGAACTGCTGCGCCTGCAGCGGGAAGTGGGTATCACCTTCGTGCTGGTGACCCACGATCAGGAGGAGGCGCTGTCGATGAGCGACAGCATCAGCGTCATGCAGGACGGCCGCATCCTGCAGAACGCCAGCCCCGAGCAACTCTACGAAACCCCGGCGAGCCGCTACGTGGCCGACTTCATCGGCGAGTCCAACCTGTTCGACGGCACGGTGCGGCGCATCGAAGACGGCCGCGTGCTGCTGGAGACCGCCCATGGCCTGCAGTTGGCCAGCCCGCAGACGCCTTCCGGCCCAGCCCTCAAAGCGGCCGAGGCAGGCTGCATCGCGGTGCGCCCGGAGCTGATCACCATCGGCGCCGGCAGCGAGACGCTGGCCCGCGAGGTCAGCCTGCCCGGCGAGGTGGTGGATCGCATCTACCTGGGCAACCTCACCGAGTACCGAGTGCGCACCGAGTCCTTCGGCATCGTCTGCGTGCGGGTGCCGCGGCATGGCCTGGCCGAGCGTTCGGCCTTCGAGCATGGCGCACCGGTCCGTATCGGCTGGGATCAGGCCAGCGGCCTGGCCATGACGCTCTAACAGCAGGCGGCGACAACAACAATCAACCCTTGAAAGGCAGGTGGCAGCAATGGACCCGAAAGACTTCATCAAGCAACTGCGCAGCTGGCAGAACGGCTCCATCAGCCGTCGCGACTTCCTCGGCAAGACCGGCCTCGGCCTGGCGATGGCAGTGACGGCCGTCAACATGCCGAGCCTCTTGCTGGGCAACCGCGCCTTCGCCGGCGAGAAGGGCAGCATCGGCGACCGGGTGACCCTGGCCACCTGGCCCAACTACCACAACGCCGACAACCTGGCCGCCTTCGCCGCGCAGACCGGCGCCAAGGTGCAGATGAACGTGTTCGGTTCCAACGAGGAGATGCTCGCCAAACTGCAGGCCGGCGGCAGCGGCTGGGATGTCTTCGTGCCGACCAACTACACCATTAGCACCTACGTCGAGCTGGGCCTGATCGAGCCGCTGGATCTCTCGCGGCTACCCAACTTCGACCCGTCTGCCTTCGAGAAGCGCTTCATGGAGCAGGGCAGCGTGAACGGCAAGGTCTACGCCGTGCCGAAGAACTGGGGCACCACCGGCTTCGTCTACGACAGCGAGCAGATCAAGGCGCGCCCGACCACCTGGAAGGAGTTCTGGGAGCTGGCCAAGGGCGAGGCGACGGGCCGGGTGATGGTCCACGACTACCAGCTGACCGCCATCGGCAACGCCCTCAAGTCTTTCGGCTACAGCTTCAACTCGCTGGATCCGAAGGAGCTGGCCGATGCCGAGAAGCTGCTGCTGGAGGTCAAGCCGCACCTGTTCGCGATCAACTCCGACTACCAGCCGTCCATGCGCAGCGGCGATGCCTGGATGACCATGTGCTGGACCGGCGACGGCTCCCAGCTGCACCGCGACATGCCGCAGATGCAGTTCGTGCTAGGGCGCGAGGGTGGCGAGCTGTGGAGCGACTTCTTCGCCATTCCGAAGAGCGCCGAGCGGCGTGACGCAGCCTACGCCTTCATCAACTTCCTGCTCGATCCGCAGGTCAACAAGCTGGAAGTGGAGGCCCACGGCTACCCCAGCGGCGACAAGCGGGTGGACGCGCTGCTGCCCAAGGCGATGCTCGAGGACCCGATCATGTACCCGGCCGCCGAGCTGCTCAGCGCCCTGGAGTTCGGTGCCGCCGCGACCCTGACCAGTCCGGCCCGGGCAGAGTTGATGGCCCGCTTTAAAGCCGCCTGAGCCAAGCCCCCTCTGTCGTCGGCAGAGGGGGCATTCACCGAATCATGCGGACCAAGGAATCCCCCATGAACGTCGCTCTCAGCGCCCCTGCGCTGGCCGATGCGGGCCATGCCGTGCCGGCTGTCGGCCGTAGCCTCGGCCGGCGCGTCACCCTGCTCCTGCTGCTGCCATCGACCCTGTGGTTTCTGTTGCTGCTGCTGTTGCCGTTGCTGATCATCCTGGTCTTCAGCCTCGGTGAGCGTAGCCCGGTCGGCGGCTACAGCGCCGCCCTGACCCTGGACAACTACCTGAACCTCGGCTCGCGGGCCAAGGCCTTCTACAACACCCTGCTGCTGGCGCCCCTGGGCACCCTGGTGTGCCTGGTGGCGGCCTACCCGCTGGCCTACTTCCTGGCGGTGAAGGTACAGCGCAATCGCTCGTTGCTGCTGACCCTGGTCATCGTGCCGTTCTGGACCAGTTTCCTGATCCGCACCTACGCCTGGATATTCATCCTCGGCGGCAAGGGCCTGCCGGCGCTGCTGGCAATGGTCGGGCTGGAGAACGTGCGGCTGATCAATACGCCCACGGCGGTGCTGATCGGCATCGTCTACGGCTACCTGCCGCTGATGGTGTTCCCCATCTACGTCAGCCTGGAGAAGCTCGACAAGCGCCTGCTGGAGGCTTCGTCCGACCTCGGCGCGAGCGCCTTCGAGACCTTCCGCCGGGTGACCCTGCCACTGTCGGCGCCGGGGGTGATCACCGGTTCGATGCTGGTGTTCATCCTGCTCATGGGCGAATTCCTGATCCCCGCCATCCTCGGCGGCGGCAAGGTGTTCTTTGTCGGCAATGCGCTGGTCGACCTGTTCCTGCAATCGCGCAACTGGCCGTTCGGCAGCGCGGTGGCCATGACCTTGGTGGCGATGATGCTGGCGATCATCGCCCTCTACCTGAAACTGGTGGCGCGTTACGGCAAACGCGGCACGGAGGGCATGCTCTGATGTGGCTGCGCAGCTATTCAACCTCGCTGTACCTGTTCCTCTACGCGCCGATTGCGCTGATCGTGCTGTTCTCCTTCAACGCCGGGCGCAGCGGGCTGTCCTTCCAGTGCTGCTCGACCCAATGGTTTGGCCGCGCCTTCGGCAACTCCTTCATCATGGAAGCGCTGGGTACCAGCGCGCTGATCGCCTTCTGCTCGGCCGTGCTGGCCACGGTCTTCGGCACCCTGGCGGTATTCGGCCTGCAGCGCGTGAGCAAACGGGTGCGGATGGTCTTCGATGCGCTGATCTACTGCGCCATCATCATTCCCGGCATCGTCATCGGCATCGCCACCCTGATCGCCTTCATCAGTCTGTTCGAGGTGGTCAATCCGCTGCTCGACCTGCTCCTGGGCGCCGGCCTGCCGCGCCTGCGCATGGGCCTGCTGACCGTGATTGCGGCGCACTCGCTGTTCACCATGGCGCTGGTCATGATCATCGTGCGTACGCGGGTCGAGGCCCTGGACCAGGCGTTGCTGGAAGCCTCCGCCGACCTTTACGCACCGCCCCTGGACACCTTCCTGCGGGTGACCCTGCCGCAGATCGCCCCGGCGATCCTGGCGGGCTTCCTGCTGGCGTTCACCTTCAGTTTCGACGATTTCATCATCGCCTTCTTCGTCGCCGGCTCGGAAACCACCCTGCCGATCTACATCTTCTCCTCCATCCGCCGGGGCATCACCCCGGAGATCAACGCCATCTCCACGGTGATCATCTGCGTCTCCCTGGCGCTGCTGTTCACCTCCCGTCATTTGCAGAACCGCCACAGCGGCGCCTGAGCGCCCATGGAGCAGAGCCATGCGTGACCAGCTGTACATCAACGGACAATGGGTCAGCCCGGACCTGGGCGGTTACTTCGAGACGCTCGATCCAGCCACTGGCGAGCCGATCCAGCGGGTGCCGGCGGCCACCGAGGAGGACATCGACCACGCCGTGCACGCCGCCCGCCAGGCCTTCAACCGAGGCTGGGGGCAGAGCAGCGGGGCCGAGCGTGCTACCTGGCTGGAGGCCCTGGCCGACGAGCTGGAGCGCAACCAGGACGGGCTGGCCGCGCTGGAAGTCGGCGACAACGGCAAGCCGCTACCCGAGGCGCAGTGGGACATCGCCGACGCCATCGGCTGCTTCCGCTACTACGCCGAGCAGGCCCGTGAGCTGGACGGCCGCCAGGACGAAGCGCTGGCGCTGCCGGACGCGCGCTTTCACTGCCGTATCCGCCATGAGCCAGTGGGGGTGGCGGGGCAGATCATTCCCTGGAACTACCCGCTGCTGATGGCCGCCTGGAAGGTTGCCCCGGCGCTCGCCGCCGGCGCCACCTGCGTACTCAAGCCTTCGGAACTGACCCCGCTGACCGCCCTGGAACTGGCTGGTGCCGCCGAGCGCATCGGCCTTCCCGCCGGGGTGCTCAACGTGGTCACCGGCCTCGGCGGCGAGGCCGGCGGGCCACTGAGCCAGCACCCGGGCGTGGACAAGCTGGCCTTCACCGGCAGCGTGCCGACCGGGGCCAAGATCATGTCGGCGGCGGCGGCCGACATCAAGAACATCAGCCTGGAGCTGGGCGGCAAGTCGGCCTTCATCGTCTTCGATGACGCCGATGTGGACGCCGCAGTGGAGTGGATCTTGTTCGGCATCTTCTGGAACCAGGGCCAGGTGTGCAGCGCCACCTCGCGGCTGCTGGTGCAGGAGGGCATCGCCCCGCGGCTGATCGAGCGCCTGGTGGAAGAGACGCGCCGTATCAGCATCGGCCCGGGCCTGGAGCGCGGCGTGCTGCTGGGGCCGCTGGTCAGCGCCGGGCAGTACCAGAAGGTCATGGGCATGATCGAGCAGGGCCGCCAGGAGGCGCGCCTACTCACCGGCGGCAAGCGCCCGGCGCATCTGCCGCAGGGCTATTTTCTGGAACCGACCATCTTCAGCGAGCCGACGGACAGCGCCAGCATCTGGCGCGACGAGATCTTCGGCCCGGTGCTCTGCGTGAAGCGCTTCAAGAGCGAGGCCGAGGCGCTGAAACTGGCCAACGACAGCCGCTTCGGCCTGGCGGCGGCGGTGATGAGCGCTGACCTTGAGCGTGCCGCGCGGGTGGCCAATGGGTTGCGTGCCGGTATCGTCTGGGTCAACTGCTCGCAGCCCACCTTCACCCAGGCACCCTGGGGCGGCATGAAGCAGAGCGGCATCGGCCGCGAGCTGGGACGCTGGGGGTTGGACAACTATCTGGAGGTGAAGCAGGTGACCGAGTACCGCAGCCGTGAGCCCTGGGGCTGGTACCTCAAGTAGGGCGGGCTGGCGACGTTGCAGCGGTCAGCCCTTGTGCTGCTGGCTGACCGCGGCATCGGTCATGTCATAGATGGTCAGGCACACATGCTCGACCTCGCCCTGGGCGGCGGCCAGTGGCAGCAGGGTGAGGTTCTGGTACATGAAGTCGGCCTGCCCGGTGATCGGCCGATAGCTCTTGAAACGCATCAGGTAGGGCCGTTGCTGCCACAGGCTGAAGGCGCGGGTGCCGAGCTGCACCACGGTTTCCACCTTGCGCCGCAGCCAGGGTTCGTCGATCTCGGGGAACAGCTCGAACAGGCTGCGCCCCTGCACCTGGTCCGGGCACAGGCCGGAGTGGTTTTCCATGAAGCCGTTCCACACCTCGACGCGGTACTGGCGGTCGAGCACCACCACGCCGACATCCAGGCATTGCACGATGTCGAGCAGCCAGTGCACCTCCTTGATATCGATCTGCGCAGGCATGCGGCTACTCCATCAGGTACTGGATTTTCTTGGTCAGGCGCGGCACCGAGTCCTCGGTGAACAGCAACAGCAGGTCGAAGTGGATGGCATGCCCCTCCAGGCTGTAGCTGATCTCGACCGCCAGGGTCTGTTTCCAGCGTTGCTGGTTGAGGTGGATCAGCTGCTCGATGGCCGCGTGCTGGCCGAGCAGTTGCGGATGGCCAAGGGAGAAGCGCACGTCGATCTGTTCGGCGATACCGGACAGGCAGGCGCCGGTGATGACGCTGGCGAGGTCGAGGAGCATCTCCGAGGTCTCGTTGGCGTTCTTCGGCTGCCAGCCGAGCAGGCGCGCCACATCGGCGATCTCCGAATCATGGAACAGCAGCAAGGCCTCTCCGGCAATGGCCTCCCCGATGAAGCCCTGGCACACCGCGCTAAGGCGCTGGCCGCGCTGGGCATCCTGCAGGGCCATGTGCAGCTCGCTGACCTCGAACAGGTTGACGTTGGGAATCGGTAACTGCACGAACACCCCGAGCACCCGCGCCAGCAGGGCGGCGGCGCGGCCCATGGCGACGTTGCTGACTTCGCGCAGGGCATCGCGGAAGTTGACCTTGAGGCTCGGCTCCTGGCGTGGTGGAGTGCTATTGGCTTCGCTGCTGGCCGGGTTGAACAGGCCGAGGCGTTCGAGGGTTGCGCGCAGTTCCGCGGCATCGGCTGGTTTGCGGATAAAGGCCAGGGCGCCGAGTTCGTCGACGCGTCGCCGGGCTTCGTCCTGCACATCGCCGGAGACCACCAGTACCTGGCACTGCAGACCTTCCTCGCGCAGCTTGGCCAGCACCTGGTAGCCATCCATCACCGGCATCGTCAGGTCGAGCAGCATCACCTGGCCAAGGCCCTGGCGAATGGCGGCCAGCGCCTCTTCGCCCTGGGTCGCCTGGGTAATGCTCACCGGCCAGTCGGCCGGCAGGGCGCGGATCAGCTGTTTGCGCGCCATGGTGGAGTCGTCGCAGACCAGAAGCGGGATCAACAGGGGTACCACGCTACTAAGGCAAAACAGGGCATAGACCCAGCATAGCCGCTGTCTGCCGGGCAGGATCAAGTGGCCAGGCTGGGCGGCTCGAACGAGTAGGTGTTGCGGCCAGCGTTCTTCGCCGCATACATGGCGCGGTCGGCTTGCTGTACCAGGGTTTCGATGTCGTCACCGTCACGCGGGAACAGGCTGACGCCCATGCTCGCCTTGACTTGCACCTCGTGGCCGTCGATCAGCATCGGCAGTTGGAAGCGCTCCAACAGCTTCTGCAGGATGCTGATCACCTGCTGGGCATCTTCGACCACCTCGAACAGGATGACGAACTCGTCGCCGCCCAGGCGCGCCACCGTGTCGCTCTCGCGGGTGGCCGAGCGCAGCAGGGTGGCCACCGCCTGCAGCACGTGGTCGCCGAGGCTGTGGCCGAGGGTGTCGTTGAGTTCCTTGAAGTGATCGAGGTCGATGAACAGCACCGCCAGTTGCTTGCCGCTGCGTCGCGAGTTGGCCAGGGCGTGCTCCAGGCGTTCGAAGAACACCCGGCGATTGGGCAGGCTGGTGAGCGGGTCGTGGCGGGCCAGGTGGTTGAGGGCGTTGCGGCTCTGGTTGAGCTCTTCCATATGGCTGAGCACTTCCTGCTGCATCTGCCCGAAGCTGCGTGCCAGCAGGCCCAGTTCGTCGCGGCGCTGCTCCGGCAGCGGGCTGAGCTGGTGCTCGCGGGAGAAGCGTTGCACGGCCTCGGTCATGCTTTTCAGCGGCCGGGTCAGCGCGCGTGAGGCGAACACGGCAATCACCAGAGCCAGCAGGCTGAACAGCACCACCACCTGGGTAATCCGCTGGCCGAGGCGGGCCGCAGACGCCAGCACCTTGGCTTCCGGCAGGGCCAGGCCAAGGATGACGAAGCGTTCCGGGCTGCGCGCACTGGCCTCGAGGCGGGTGAATGCGGCAACCAGCGGTTCCTTGGCATCGCTGGCGGAGCGGCTGACCAGGCTGGTGGGTTTGCCGGTGCCGAGCAACTGGCTGACTTCGCTGAACTCGTCCTGGAGGAACAGGCGCCGGCCCTGGTCGAAACCGAAGGTGCGGCTCGGGTCCGGATGAATCAGCAGGTCGCCCCAGCTGTTGCTCAGGTAGACCTGGTAGTAGTCGGGCAGGTCGCTTTTCAGCAGGGCAAACAGTTGCTCCAGGTCGACGTTGATGACGATCAGGGCAAACACCCGGTTCTGCTCATCCACCAGCGGTGCGGACACATGCAGGGTGGGGCGGTTGAGTGCGGAGTGGGCACCCAGCTCACGGTTGATATCGATGGCTGACAGGTACGCCTCGCCCTTCTTGAGCAGCAAGGTCTCGAACACATAGGGGTAATGGCCCTTTTCCTGTAGCTGGGTGCCTTCCACGCGCAGCAGGCGATCGCCGTCGCGGTCTACCCGGACCTGCTCGAGGCCATGGCCCGCGGCGCTGATCAGGCGGATCTGCAGGTATTCGGGGTGCACCAGCATCTGCGCGCGAAACAGCTCGGCCAGGTCCTCCTCCATATGGGCGCGCAGGTGCTCGTCCATCTGTTGGGGCAGGTTGCGGTCTTCGGCGACATTGGCCATCAGGCGTACATCGCGCGACACCCCTTCGATGCTGCTGCGCAGGTTGCGCCCGAGTACCTGGGTGGCGGTCTGCAGGTCACGCTCGGCGGCCTTGAGCAGCATGCTGCGGCTGTTGCTGTAGGAGTAGTAGCCGGTGAGCCCGGTGACCAGTACACCGAACAGTGCCAGCAGGCAGCCGAGCTTGAAGGCGATGCCGAACTTCATGGCATCTCCTCCAGCGGCGGCCGATCACCGGAGAGAATGCGTTGCCACAGGCGTGCGCGGCGCGGGGCGTCTTCTACCGGGCGTAGCCAGATCAGGCGGGCCGAACGGTCGACCTCGGCGGGTTCTTCGAGGGTGTTGGACAGGCCCTGGCGTTCGGTCAGGGCATGGCTGATGTGCGGTTCCAGGGTGAAGTCGATCCACGCCTCGGCCAGCTTAGGGTCACGGGCGCCGCGGCTGATGGCCCAGCAGTCGAGCCAGGCCAGGGCACCTTCACGGGGCACCGCATAGCCGACGTCGGCGCCGCTGTCCTGCAACTGCTTGAGCTGCTGGCGCCCGTAGTTGGCGAACAGCAGCGCGGCCTTGTGCTGGAGGAACAACGTCGCGGCCTCTTCCGGCAGCGAGTAGAAGGCCAGCACATTGCGGCGCAGGGCGATCAGTTGTTCGGTCACCCGCGGAAACTCGTCGTCACTGATGTTGAACGGGTCGCGCCCGCGCGCCTGGCTGGCGATGGCGAAGTTGTGGCTGCTGGTGTTGAAGGCCAGCACGCGGCCGTGCAGTTGCGGGTCCCACAGGCTGGTGATGGAGTCGGGGGGCTGCTTGAACTGCTGTCGATCGTAGATCAGGCCGATTTCCGAGTAGGTATAGGGAATCGCATAGACCTTGCCGGCGTGGGTGATGCCGTGGATTTTCGGATAATCGCGAAAGCGCCAGAGCTGGCGGGTGGTATTGCCAATGCGGGTCGGTTGCAGCGGCTGGAGCAGCTGCTGGCTGATGTAGTGCTCGATTTCTGCCGTATTGGCGGCGATCACGTCGTAATCGGCGCCCTGGTTGGCGGCCAGCTTGGCGCGCATGACGTCGTCGCTGCCGACCAGAGTGACCTCGACTTTCACCTGCTGGCGCTGCTCGAATTCGGCCACCAGGTCGCTATCGGCGTAGCCGGACCAGGCAAGGATGCGCAGCGGTTGGCGATCAGCCAGGGCGCACGCCGGTAGCAGGCTCAGCAGGAAAATCAGCAAGGGCAGCGGGCGAAGGTACGGCATCGGCGGAGTCGCAGCAGGGGTGCGTTTGCAGTGTATACGATGGCCATGTGCCTTGCTCTACACAGTATTCCCTGGCAGTTGGTCGGATGCTGGCGCCAGGCGCGCTAGCGTTTTCCGAGTCCCTAACGCCTCTCGGGTAACGTGTCATAGAAGAAGCACTGATCAACGTGGGTAGCGCCAACGCCAATCAGCGGCTGGAACTGGTCAGCCACCTTTGCCGTAAAAATTCTTGCGACCAGCGCTTGCTGGGTGGCCGGGCGCTGGTTGATCGGCTTTGCCGTCGCTAACGTGCCGCAGGCCCACCGGCGTCAGCGTGGCAGGCTCAGCCGGGATTGCTGTCGACCCACTTGGGCGTGATGGTGGGTTGCCAGGCATTCAGCTGGTCGAGCAGTTCGCCAGCGGACTCGCTGCGCTGGAGCATGTCGCGGTGCGGTGGGCGGACGAAGCCTTCGCCCACCAGATGGTCGAGAAAGCCGCTGAGCTGTTGGTAGAAACCATTCACGTCGAGCAGGCCGAGCGGCTTGCCGTGGTAGCCGAGCTGGCCCCAGGTCCACACTTCAAACAGTTCTTCGAGGGTGCCGAGCCCGCCGGGCAGGGCGATGAAGGCGTCGGCCAGTTCGGCCATGCGCGCCTTGCGCGCGTGCATGCCGTCGACCACTTCCAGGCGCGTCAGGCCCTTGTGGCCGATCTCCGCGCGCTCCAGACTCTGCGGGATGATGCCGATCACCTGGCCGCCTGCGGCGATGGCGGCATCCGCCACCACCCCCATCAAGCCCACGGCGCCACCGCCATAGACCAGGGTCAGACCGCGTTCGGCCAGAGTGCGGCCGAGGGTTGCGGCGGCTTCACGGTACCGCGGGCTGTTGCCGGTGCTGGCACCGCAGAAAACGCAGACGGACGTGAGACTCATGCAGGGCTCCACTG
>JBBNAI010000185.1:0-9127 GCA_037994305.1 Pseudomonas sp.
GAGCAGGGTGGCCTGGTTGTCATGACCACCCACCACAGCTTGAGTGAGAAACCGTCGGGTTATATCGAGCTGGACCTGGGGCGGCGCGCCGCATGAACAATGTCTTCCTCCTGTTACTGACTCGCGAAGCCCGCCTGCTGTTCCGGCGGCCTGCAGAACTGGCAAACCCACTGGTGTTCTTTGCCATCGTCATCGCCCTGTTTCCGCTGGCAGTTGGGCCGGAAACCAAGTTGCTGCAGACCCTGTCGCCGGGGCTGATCTGGGTCGCCGCGCTGCTGGCAGTGCTGCTGTCGCTGGACGGCCTGTTCCGCAGCGATTTCGAGGATGGCTCGCTGGAACAGTGGGTCCTTTCGTCGCACCCTCTACCTCTTCTGGTGTTGGCCAAGGTGCTGGCACACTGGCTGTTTTCCGGGCTGGCCCTGGTGCTGCTGGCGCCGCTGCTGGCGCTGATGCTGGGCTTGCCGACGCGCTGCCTGCCAGTGCTGCTGCTGTCGCTGCTGCTCGGTACGCCGGTGCTCAGCCTGCTTGGCGCGGTCGGCGCGGCGCTGACCGTAGGCCTCAAGCGCGGCGGTTTGCTGCTGGCGCTGCTGATTCTGCCGCTGTACATCCCAGTGCTGATTCTCGGCACCGGGGCTCTACAAGCGGCCCTGCAAGGATTGCCAACGGCCGGCCACCTGTTGTGGCTGGCCAGCCTGACTGCCCTGGCGGTCACCCTGACACCCTTTGCGATCGGTGCTGGTCTGAAGATCAGCGTCGGCGAATAACTAAAGAGTCACCGTGATGAGATGGACCTGGTTTCACCAATGGGGTTCGCCCAAGTGGTTCTACGAACGCAGTGGCCGCTGGCTGCCGTGGCTGACTGCCGCCGCCATCCTGTTGCTGGTCGTGGGCCTGGTCTGGGGCCTGGCCTTTGCGCCGCCTGAAAAATACCAGGGCAACAGCTATCGGATCATCTACATCCATGTGCCCGCGGCGTTCCTCGCTCAAGCCTGCTACCTGCTGATGGCCGTGGCGGGTGTGGTTGGCCTGGTGTGGAAGATGAAACTGGCCGACGTCGCCCTGCAACAGGCCGCACCGATCGGCGCCTGGTTGTGCTTCATCGCGCTGGTGACTGGCGCCATCTGGGGCAAGCCGACCTGGGGCACCTACTGGATCTGGGACGCGCGCCTGACCTCGATGCTGATCCTGCTGTTCCTGTATTTCGGCGTCATCGCCCTGGGCAACGCCATCAGCAATCGTGACAGCGCGGCCAAGGCCTGCGCCGTACTGGCGCTGGTCGGCGCGGTAAATATCCCGATCATCCAGAAGTCGGTGGAGTGGTGGAACACCCTGCATCAGCCCGCCACCTTCAAGGTGACCGGCAAGGCCAGCATGAGCATGGAGATGTGGCTGCCGCTGCTGATTTCGGTGCTCGGCCTGTACTGTTTCTTTGCCGCGGTGCTGCTCTACCGCATGCGCACCGAGGTGCTCAAGCGCGAGGCGCGTAGTCGCTGGGTCAAGGATGAAGTGCAGCGCCTGCTGGGAGGCCGCCCATGAGCTTCGCGTCCTTCGCCGATTTCCTCGCCATGGGTACCCATGGTCCTTATGTGTGGTCGGCCTATGGCATCAGCCTGGCCGTGTTGGCCTTCAACGTCGCCCAGCCGATCCTGGCTCGCCGACGTTATCTGCAAGACGAGGCGCGCCGTTTGCGCCGGGAGAATCAAGAGTGAACGCGGTCCGCAAGAAACGCCTGTATATCGTCCTGGCCATCCTGGTCGGTGTGTCCATCGCCGTGGGCCTGGCCCTGAGCGCGCTGAAGGAGAACATCAACCTGTTCTACACGCCGTCCCAGATCGCCAACGGTGAAGCGCCGCAGGACACGCGCATCCGCGCGGGCGGCATGGTCAGCGAGGGCTCGGTGAAACGTTCCACCGATACGCTGGACGTCGAATTCGTGGTCACCGATTTCGCCAAGAACGTGACCATCCGTTACCACGGCATCCTTCCGGACCTGTTCCGCGAAGGGCAGGGCATCGTTGCCTTGGGCAAGTTGGACGCCAATGGCGTGCTGGTGGCCGATGAAGTGCTGGCCAAGCACGACGAGAACTACATGCCGCCGGAAGTCACCAAGGCGCTGAAAGACAGCGGCAAGCTGCCGAGCGGTGCTGAAGCGCCCGTGAAGAAGGAAGGCTGACCATGAATGCCGCCCTGCTGATTCCCGAACTGGGCCATCTGGCCCTGATTCTCGCCCTGTGCCTGGCCCTGGTGCAGTCGACCCTGCCGCTGATCGGTGCCTGGCGTGGGGATCGCCAATGGATGGGCCTGGCCCAACCGGCCGCCTGGGGGCAGTTCAGCTTCCTGCTGTTTGCTTTCGCCTGTTTGACCTGGGCGTTCATGACCGATGATTTCTCGGTTGCCTACGTCGCCAGCAACTCCAACAGCGCCCTGCCTTGGTACTACAAGTTCAGCGCCGTATGGGGCGCCCATGAAGGTTCGCTGCTGCTGTGGGCGTTGATCCTCGGTGGCTGGACTTTCGCCGTGTCGATCTTCTCGCGGCAGTTGCCGGACGTGATGCTGGCCCGCGTGCTGTCGGTCATGGGCCTGATCAGTGTCGGCTTCCTGCTGTTCCTGATCATTACCTCCAACCCATTCAGCCGTCTGCTGCCGGATATGCCGAGCGACGGCCGCGACCTCAACCCGCTGCTGCAGGACTTCGGCCTGATCGTCCACCCGCCGATGCTGTACATGGGTTATGTCGGTTTCTCCGTGGCGTTTTCCTTCGCCATCGCTGCCTTGCTGGGCGGCAAGCTCGATGCGGCCTGGGCGCGCTGGTCGCGGCCGTGGACCATCGTCGCCTGGGCTTTCCTCGGTATCGGCATCAGCCTGGGCTCCTGGTGGGCCTATTACGAGCTCGGCTGGGGCGGCTGGTGGTTCTGGGACCCGGTAGAGAACGCCTCGTTCATGCCCTGGCTGGTTGGCGGCGCGCTGATCCACTCGCTGGCGGTGACCGAGAAACGCGGCGTGTTCAAGAGCTGGACAGTGCTGCTGGCCATCGCCGCCTTCTCCCTCAGCCTGCTCGGTACCTTCCTTGTGCGTTCCGGCGTGCTGACCTCGGTGCATGCCTTCGCCAATGACCCGGCGCGTGGCGTGTTCATCCTGATCTTCCTGCTGGTGGTGGTCGGCGGCTCGCTGACCCTGTTCGCCGCGCGCGCGCCGGTGGTCAAGAGCCAGGTTGGCTTTGCCCTGTGGTCGCGGGAAACTCTGCTGCTGGTGAACAACCTGGTGCTGGTGGTCGCGGCCTCGATGATTCTTCTCGGCACGCTCTATCCCCTGGTACTGGATGCCATCAGCGGCGCCAAGTTGTCGGTCGGCCCGCCGTACTTCAATGCGCTGTTTGTGCCGCTGATTGGCCTGCTGATGTCGGTGATGGCGGTTGGCGTGATGGTGCGCTGGAAGGACACTCCGGTGAAATGGCTGCTGAACATGCTCACCCCGGTGTTGCTGGGTAGCGTGGTATTTGCGGTGGTGGCGACCTTCCTGCTCGGCGACTTCCACTGGTCGGTGCTGGCGGTGTTCTTGCTGGCTGGCTGGGTGGTATTGGCTGGCCTGCGCGATCTGTTCGACAAGACTCGCCACAAGGGCCTGCTCAAGGGTGTAGGTGGCCTGAGCAGTAGCTATTGGGGTATGCAACTGGCGCACCTGGGCCTGGCCGTGTGCGCCATCGGCGTGGTGTTGGTCAGCCTTGGTAGCGCTGAGCGTGACCTGCGCCTGGCGCCGGGTGAGTCGCTGGAACTGGGTGGTTATCGCTTCGTCTTCGAGGGTGTCGAGCACCACGAAGGGCCGAACTTCACCTCTGATCGCGGCACCGTGCGCGTGCTCGAAGGTTCCGAGCAGGTCGCCCTGCTGCACCCGGAAAAGCGCCTGTACACCGTGCAACAGATGCCAATGACCGAGGCGGGCATCGACGCCGGCTTCACTCGTGACCTGTATGTCGCCCTGGGCGAACCGCTGGCCGATGGCGCCTGGGCAGTGCGCGTGCACATCAAACCGTTCGTGCGCTGGATCTGGCTGGGCGGACTGATGATGGGCTTCGGTGGCTTCCTGGCGGCGTTCGATAAGCGCTACCGGGTCAAAGTCCGCAGCCGCGTGCGTGATGTGTTGGGCCAGAGCGGAGCCGCTGCATGAGACGTCTGATTCTGTTGTTGCCGCTGGTGTTGTTCCTCGGCGTGGCTGTGTTCCTTTACCGCGGCCTGTTCCTTGATCCGTCCGAGCTGCCGTCGGCGCTGATCGGCAAACCGTTTCCGGAGTTCTCCCTGCCGGTGGTGGATCAGCCGGGCAAAACCCTGAATCGCGCCGACCTGCTGGGCAAGCCGGCGCTGGTCAACGTCTGGGCCACCTGGTGTATTTCCTGCCGGGTCGAGCATCCGGTGTTGAACCAGCTCGCTCAACTCGGCGTGAACATCTACGGGGTCAACTACAAGGACGACAACGCTGCCGCGCAGAAATGGCTGCAGGAGTTCCACAACCCCTACCGCCTGAACATCAGCGATGCCCAGGGCAGCCTCGGCCTCGACCTCGGAGTGTACGGCGCGCCGGAAACCTTCCTGATCGACGCCAAAGGCATCATTCGCCACAAGTTCGTCGGGGTGATCGACCAGGCTGTCTGGCGCGAGCAACTGGCGCCGCTGTACCAGGCTCTGGTGGACGAACAATGAAGCGCCTGCTGATTGCCGGCCTGTTCGGCCTGAGCCTGCTTGGCGCGGCCCAGGCGGCCATCGATACCTACCAGTTCAAGGACGAGGCCGAGCGCGAACTCTTTCGCGAGCTGACCCAGGAACTGCGCTGCCCCAAGTGCCAGAACCAGGACCTGGCCGACTCCAATGCGCCGATCGCAGCTGACCTGCGGCGGGAAATTTTCCGCATGCTGGGCGAGGGCAAGGGCAAGGACCAGATCGTCGAGTTCATGGTCATGCGCTACGGCGATTTCGTGCGCTACAAGCCGCCGGTCGATGCGCGCACCTACCTGCTCTGGTACGGCCCGGCTGGCTTGCTCGGCCTCGGCTTGCTGGGTCTGGGTGTGCTGGTGCTGCGCCGTCGCCGGGTCGAGAGCGCTCCGGAAAAGGCTGCCTTGTCTGAAGCCGAGCGTGAGCGCCTGGCCAAGCTGTTGAAGGAAAACCAAGAACAATGATCGAATTCTGGATAGCTGCCGGCCTGTTGTTGCTGGTAGGCCTGGCTTTTCCGCTGATTCCCGCGCTGCGTGGCCGTCGCGCCCAGGCCGAGGAAGACCGCACCGCCCTCAACGTTGCTCTGTACCAGGAACGTCTGGCTGAACTGAGCAGCCAGCGTGACGCTGCGGTGCTCACCGCCGAGCAGTTCGCTGCCGGCCAGGCCGAGGCCGCCCGTGAGCTGCTGGCCGATACCGAAGGTACCGGTAACGAGCGTGTTTCACGTCTGGGCAAGGCCTTGCCGCTGATCGTTGCCGTACTGGTGCCGGTGGTGGCGCTGGGGCTGTACATGCACTGGGGCGCCAGCCAGCAGATTGCGCAGATGCAGGAACAACCGAGCATCGGCGAGATGCGCGCGCGCCTGGAGCAAGCGGTGAAGGACAATCCGGAGTCCGCCGAAGCCTGGTACTTTCTCGGCCGCATCTACATGGGTGACGGCCGTTCGGCCGAAGCGGCGAAAGCCTACGAACAAGCCGTGCGGATCGCCGGACGCGCGCCCGAGCTGCTTGGCCAGTGGGCGCAGGCGCTGTACTTCGCTGGCAACAAACAGTGGAATGAAGAGCTACAGGCGCTCACTTCCGAGGCGTTGAAGGCCGATCCCAATGAGGTGACCAGCCTCGGTCTGCTGGGCATCGCCGCTTTCGAAGGCGAGCGCTACGCCGAGTCCATCGATTACTGGCAGCGCCTGCTGGCGCAGATGCCGGCGGAAGATCCGGCGCGTGCGTCGATCCAGGGCGGTATCGACCAGGCCCGCGAGCGCCTGCAGGCCAGCGGCGCAGCGCCAGCAGGTGAAGTGGTCAACAAGTCCATGGCCGTCATCAAGGTGCGTGTCGAGCTGGCGCCAGCCCTGCAGGGCAAGGTGCAGCCGAGTGACACAGTGTTTGTCTTTGCCCGTGCTGCCTCCGGGCCGCCCATGCCGCTGGCGGTCAAGCGCCTGACTGTGGCTGATCTACCGGTCGAGGTGGAGCTGAGCGACAAGGACGCGATGATGGAACAGCTGAAGATCTCCAGCTTCGCGCAAGTACAACTGATGGCGCGGGTCTCGCGCAGTGGCGTGGCGACCGCAGGTGAGTGGATTGGTCGCGGCCAGCCGATTGCCAGCAGCACCAGCGAGCAGCAGCATCTGTTGATCGACAGCCCGGATCAGGCCAAGTGAGCATCACATCGCGCTGCCTGCCATTGGCCATGTTGCTGGCACTCACGGGTTGCAGCCTGCAACCCGCGGCGCCGGTGACGGATTCCCGGCCAGGGCAGGGGCTGACCCATCCGCGTTTCGCGCCGCCACCTGGTGGTAACAGCCACTGGGATGCCAAGCTCGGCGTCTATGTGCTCCAGGGTCCCGGTGAGCTGTACTACCGCGAGCGCACCTATTATCGCTGGAACCACGGTTGGGCCTGGTCGAGCAATCCGCAGGGGCCCTGGCAGGCGACGGATATCAGCGGCGTGCCCGCCGGCCTGGGGCGCAAACACGGTCAATAGTGCGGGTTCAGGGTTGCCGGTATTGCCGGGCAACTTCGCTGTGCGGGGCGGATTTGGCGGCGAAAACCCCTGTGTTACACTCCGCCAACTCCTCGTTTTGCCCCTTTTTCTAAGGATAACCATGGCCTTCATGGCAGCGGATCGCGTTCTGCATTCTTCCGGGCAGTGCCCCGTGGAGGGCATGGCATGCGCCTGAAGTGCATCAAGCTGGCCGGTTTCAAATCCTTCGTCGATCCGACCACGGTCAACTTCCCGAGCAACATGGCGGCGGTGGTTGGCCCCAATGGTTGCGGAAAGTCCAACATTATCGACGCCGTTCGCTGGGTAATGGGTGAGAGTTCGGCGAAGAACCTCCGTGGCGAGTCGATGACCGATGTCATCTTCAACGGCTCCAACACGCGTAAACCGGTGACCCAAGCCTCCATCGAGCTGATCTTCGACAACTCCGATGGCAGTCTGATTGGCGAATACTCGGCGTTTGCCGAGATTTCCATCCGACGTAGGGTGACCCGCGACTCGCAGAACACCTATTTCCTAAATGGCGTGAAATGCCGCCGCCGCGATATCACCGATATCTTCCTCGGCACGGGCCTGGGGCCACGTAGCTACTCGATCATCGAGCAGGGCATGATCTCCAAGCTGATCGAAGCCAAGCCCGAGGATTTGCGCAATTTTATCGAGGAAGCGGCAGGTATCTCCAAGTACAAGGAGCGCCGCCGCGAGACCGAAAGCCGCATTCGTCGCACCCACGAGAACCTGGCACGTCTGACTGACCTGCGCGAAGAGCTGGAGCGCCAGCTGGAACGCCTGCATCGCCAGGCGCAGTCCGCCGAGAAGTACCAGGAATACAAGGCCGAAGAGCGCCAGCTCAAGGCGCAATTGGCGGCGTTGCGCTGGCAGGCACTGAACCTGCAGGTCGGCCAGCGCGAGCAGGTGATTGGCGATCAGGAAGTGGCGTTCGAAGCCCTGGTGGCCGAGCAGCGCAGCGCCGATGCCAGCATCGAGCGTCTGCGCGATGGTCACCACGAGCTGTCCGAGCGCTTCAACCAGGTGCAGGGGCGCTTCTACTCGGTGGGCGGTGATATCGCCCGGGTCGAGCAAAGCATCCAGCACGGCCAGCAGCGCTTGCGCCAGTTGCAGGACGACCTCAATGAGGCCGAGCGCGCGCGTCTGGAAACCGAATCGCACCTGGGCCATGACCGCACCTTGTTGGCGACCCTGGGCGAAGAGCTGGCCATGCTCGAGCCGGAGCAGGAAATAACTGCTGCCGCTGCCGAGGAGTCCGCTGCCGCCCTGGAAGAAGCGGACAGCGCGATGCATGGCTGGCAGGAGCAATGGGAAGGCTTCAACCAGCGCAGTGCCGAGCCGCAGCGCCTGGCCGAAGTGCAGCAATCGCGCATCCAGCAACTGGAGCAGAGCCTGGAGCGCCTGGCCGAGCGCCAGCGCCGTCTGGCGGATGAACTGGCGCAACTGGCTGCCGACCCGGAAGACGCGGCGATTCTCGAGCTGTCCGAGCAGCTGGCTGCCAGCGAGCTGAGCCTGGAAGAGCTGCAAGCCGCCGAAGAGGCACTGGTCGAGCGCTTAGAACAATTGCGCGGCGAGCTGCAGCAGGCTACCCAGGCGCAGCAGCAGGCACAGGGTGAGCTGCAGCGCCTGAATGGGCGTATTGCCTCGCTGGAAGCTTTGCAGCAGGCCGCACTGAACCCCGGTAAGGGCGCCGCCGAATGGCTGCGCGAGCAGCAACTGGATAAGCGCCCGCGCCTGGCCGAGGGCCTGCGCGTGGAAAGCGGCTGGGAGCTGGCGGTGGAAACCGTGCTCGGCGCGGATCTGCAGGCGGTGCTGCTGGACGATTTCAATGGCCTCGATCTGCAAGGCTTCGATCAGGGCGAATTGCGCCTGGTCAATCCGCAGGCCGGCGGTGCACGGGTGGCTGGTAGCCTGCTGGACAAGGTCGAGGCGGCATTCGACCTAGCGCCCTGGTTGGCCAAGGTGCGACCAGTGGAAAGCCTCGACGATGCGCTGGCTCGGCGCAGTCAGCTGGGTGAGGGCGAAAGCCTGATCAGTCGTGATGGTTACTGGGTTGGGCGCAACTTCCTCCGGGTACGCCGTGCCAGTGCCGCCGAGAGCGGCGTGCTAGCGCGCGGTCAGGAGCTGGAGCGCCTGGGCCTGGAGCGTGACGAGCGCGAAGCTGCCCTGGCTGATCTCGACGAGCGCCTGCAGCAGTTACAAACAAGTCAGCGCCAGCAGGAAGAAAATCGCGAGCAGCAGCGTCGTCGCGTGCAGGAAGAGGCGCGTCGTCAGGGCGAACTGAAAGCGCAGCTGTCGGCCGGCCAGGCCAAGGCCGAGCAACTGACCCTGCGCCGTCGCCGTCTTGATGCCGAGCTGCACGAACTGGCCGAACAGCGTGAGCTAGAGCAGGAGCAACTGGGCGAGTCGCGGCTGAT
>JBBNAI010000186.1:0-2627 GCA_037994305.1 Pseudomonas sp.
ATCCTCGGCGCCTGGGCCGGCGCCACCCTGTTGGGGCTGGGCTGGAACTTCGAGCAGGTGCTGACCGCACTGGTCGTGCCTGCCGCCATCGCCAGTGTGGCGGTGGTGATCAAGGGTCTGGTCAGCCACGCCGACGCGACGTGATGCGCTGATCGGGTGCGTATCGGGGAGGGCGTCAGCGCTCTCCAGCCGATCGTCCTTGCGCCACTGGCGAGCGAAATCGCCCTCTAAAGTGTTCGATAAACGCACA
The DNA here is from genome assembly GCA_037994305.1 of Pseudomonas sp. GTDB lineage: Bacteria > Pseudomonadota > Gammaproteobacteria > Pseudomonadales > Pseudomonadaceae > Aquipseudomonas. The sequence goes on from JBBNAI010000186.1 coordinate 251, forward strand.
GCTAGTCGATTATCGAATTGTTCGCGTACAGCCCCGACGGTACCTTCTTTCTCACCGGCGAGCCTGCGCCTCGTAACCCTAAGAGAACCACCATGGCCGAACTCCTTTCCCTGCGCGAAGCGGTTGAACGCTTCGTCCACGACGGCGACAAAGTTGCCCTCGAAGGTTTCACCCACTTGATTCCGACTGCCGCGTCCCACGAATTGATTCGCCAGGGCAAGAAAGACCTGACCCTGGTGCGCATGACGCCCGACCTGGTCTACGACCTGCTGATTGGCGCCGGTTGCGCCAAGCGCCTGGTGTTCTCCTGGGGCGGCAACCCCGGTGTCGGTTCGCTGCACCGCCTGCGTGACGCCGTCGAAAAAGACTGGCCCCATGCGTTGGAAATCGAAGAACACAGCCATGCCGACCTCGCCAACTCCTACGTCGCCGGCGCCTCGGGCCTGCCGTTCGCGGTGCTGCGTGCCTACGCCGGTTCCGACCTGCCGAAGGTCAACCCGCTGATCAAGACCGTCACCTGTCCGTTCACCGGCGAAGTGCTGGCGGCCGTGCCGTCGGTGCGCCCGGACGTCACCGTCATCCACGCGCAGAAAGCCGACCGCAAGGGCAACGTATTGCTCTGGGGCATTCTCGGCGTGCAGAAGGAAGCGGCCCTGGCGGCCAAGCGCTGCATCGTCACCGTGGAAGAGATCGTCGACGACCTCAACGCACCGATGAACGCCTGCGTACTGCCGACCTGGGCGCTGACCGCCGTGTGCCATGTGCCCGGTGGTGCCCACCCGTCCTATGCCCATGGCTACTACGAGCGCGACAACCGCTTCTACCAGGCCTGGGACCCGATTGCCCGCGACCGTGAAACCTTCACCGCGTGGATCGATGAATACATCCGTGGCACCGAAGACTTCGCCGCCTTCCAAGCCAAGCTCTCCAGCCAGCAACACGCGGAGGCCAAGTAATGAGCGCTTACAACACCAATGAAATGATGACTGTCGCCGCCGCCCGCCGCCTGAAGAATGGCTCGGTGTGTTTCGTCGGGATTGGCCTGCCTTCCAAGGCCGCCAACCTGGCGCGCCTGACGTCGTCGCCCGATGTTGTGCTGATCTACGAGTCCGGCCCGATTGGCGCCAAGCCCACGGTGTTGCCGCTGTCGATTGGCGACGGCGAGTTGGCGGAAACCGCCGACACCGTGGTGCCGACCGGCGAGATCTTCCGCTACTGGCTGCAGGGCGGGCGCATCGACGTCGGCTTTCTCGGCGCGGCCCAGGTGGACAAGTTCGGCAATATCAACACCACCGTGATCGGTGATTACCACAAACCGAAAGTGCGCCTGCCGGGTGCCGGTGGCGCGCCGGAAATCGCTGGCTCGGCCAAGTCGGTGCTGATCATCCTCAAGCAATCGCACCGCACCTTTGTCGACAAACTGGCGTTCATTACCTCGGTCGGTTTCGGCGAGGGCGGCGACCACCGCCAGCGTCTCGGCCTGCCCGGCAAAGGCCCGGTCGGCATCATCACCGACCTGTGCATCATGGAGCCGGAAGCTGGCACCAATGAGTTCATCGTCACCTCCTTGCACCCGGGCGTTACCCGCGAGCAGGTGGTGGAAGCCACGGGCTGGCAGATTCGTTTTGCCGACAACGTGACCGTCAACGAAGCCCCGCAAGCCCACGAGCTGGAAGCCCTGCGTGCTCTCGAAGCACGCACCGCCGCCGCCCATGGTCAAGCTGGGGGTGAGGAATGAGCCGCGAGGTTTTCATTTGCGATGCCGTGCGTACCCCAATTGGTCGCCTGAACGGCGGCCTGGCGCCGGTGCGTGCCGATGACCTGGCGGCCGTGCCGCTCAGGGCGCTGATGGAGCGCAATCCGCAGGTGGACTGGAGCGCCCTGGACGAAGTGTTCATGGGCTGCGCCAACCAGTCTGGCGAAGACAACCGCAACGTCGCGCGCATGGCCGTGCTGCTCGCCGGCCTGCCGGAAAGTGTGCCGGGCGTGACGCTCAACCGCTTGTGCGCTTCCGGTATGGAAGCGGTGGGCGCAGCGTTTCGCGCCATCGCCAGCGGCGAGATGGAATTGGCCATCGCCGCCGGCGTCGAGTCGATGACCCGCGCGCCCTATGTGATGGGCAAAGCCGACAGCGCCTTTGGCCGTGGGCAGAAACAGGAAGACACCACCCTCGGCTGGCGCTTCGTCAACCCGGCGATGAAAGAGCAGTACGGCGTGGACCCGATGCCGGTTACCGGCGACAACGTGGCCGAGGATTACAGCATCAGCCGCGCCGACCAGGACGCCTTCGCCCTGCGCAGCCAGCAACGTGCAGCGGCGGCCCAGGAAGCCGGTTTCTTCGCGGAGGAAATCGTGCCGGTGGTGATCAAGGGCAAGA
>JBBNAI010000187.1:0-5969 GCA_037994305.1 Pseudomonas sp.
GCTGCGAATGCTGCCGAATTGTTCGGGATGCCGGACATCGATGGGGGGCTCATTGGTGGAGCCTCTCTGAATGCGGATGAGTTTGGCGCGATCTGTCGCGCAGCAGGAAACTGAGAAATGTTGGAAACAGTCGTAGTTGTTGTCCATCTGCTGGGTGCGCTTGGCGTGGTTGCGCTGGTTTTGCTGCAGCAAGGCAAGGGTGCTGATGCGGGTGCTTCTTTCGGTGCGGGTGCCTCAGGTACCGTATTCGGCAGCCAAGGTTCTGCTACCTTTCTGAGTCGCTTTACTGCTATACTCGCCGCGGCTTTTTTCATTACCAGCTTGGGCTTAGCGTTCTTTGCTAAAGAAAAAGCTGATAATCTGACTCAAGTAGGTTTGCCGGATCCGGCGGTGCTTGAAGTGGAACAAAATAAACCGGTCAGTGATGTGCCGGTGCTCGAAGAGCCAAAAGCGGCGGGCGGTCAGTCCGACGTACCTCAGGTTCCAGAGCAGAAGTAATACCCGTTTTTGCCGAGGTGGTGGAATTGGTAGACACGCTACCTTGAGGTGGTAGTGGCCATAGGCTGTAGGGGTTCGAGTCCCCTCCTCGGTACCATATTCAGCAAGGCCCGCTCTGTGCGGGCCTTGCTGTTCGTGGGGGTTCGGTTGACCCTTTGGGGTAACGACCGTATACTCTTCGCCCAGCTTTGACGCGGGGTGGAGCAGTCTGGTAGCTCGTCGGGCTCATAACCCGAAGGTCGTTGGTTCAAATCCAGCCCCCGCAACCAGTAGTAGATAAGCCCCTTTTCAGGGGCTTTTTGTTAGCTGGACAGTCCGCCGCCGGCCTTGTGGCTAGGTGGCACGATGGATGGGCGTTTCGCCCATTTTTTATTTCTACGGCATGCGCGGAGGGCTTCGGGTGTCGAGCAAGCTAGAACAGTTGCAGGACCTGCTGGCTCCGGTGGTCGAGTCTCTCGGCTACGAGTGCTGGGGCCTGGAATTCATGTCCCAGGGGCGGCATTCGCTGCTGCGCATTTATATTGATCACGCCAACGGCATCCTGGTGGAGGACTGTGAAAAAGTCAGTCGTCAGATCAGCGGTGTGCTGGATGTCGAGGATCCGATCAGCAGCGAATACACCCTCGAGGTGTCTTCGCCCGGTATGGACCGGCCGCTGTTCACCCTTGAACACTTCGCCAAGCATGTTGGTGAACAAGTGAAGATCAAGCTGCGCTCGCCTTTCGAAGGGCGGCGCAACTTCCAGGGCCTTCTCCGCGGTGTGGAGGAGCAGGACGTGGTGGTGCTGGTGGATGACCATGAATTCCTGTTGCCGATCGACCAGATCGACAAGGCCAACGTTATTCCCCGGTTTGATTGAGACGCGGATCCCGCGGATCCAATGGATTGCGAAAGACGAGGCGTACGATGAGTAAAGAAGTACTGCTGGTTGTAGAGTCGGTATCCAACGAAAAGGGTGTGCCGGCCGGTGTAATTTTCGAGGCGCTGGAGCTGGCTCTGGCGACTGCGACCAAGAAGCGTTTTGACGATGAGGTCGAACTGCGTGTGGAAATCAACCGCCACACCGGTAACTACGAGACCTTCCGCTGCTGGACTGTGGTCGACGATGCCGACCATGAGATTCCGGCTGCGCAGTTGACCTTGGAAGAGGCCCAGGCACAGCAGCCGGGCGCCAAGATTGGCGACATCATTGAAGAGAAAGTCGAGTCTATCGAGTTCGGCCGTATCGCTGCACAGACCGCCAAGCAGGTCATCGTGCAGAAAGTTCGTGAAGCCGAACGTGCCCAGGTGGTTGATGCCTACCGCGAGCGTGTCGGCGAGATCATCTCCGGCACCGTAAAGAAGGTCACCCGCGATAGCGTGATCGTCGACCTGGGTAACAATGCCGAAGCCTTGCTGGCTCGCGAAGATATCATCCCGCGTGAGACTTTCCGCGTGGGTGCTCGTCTGCGTGCCCTGCTCAAGGAAATTCGCACCGAGAACCGCGGTCCGCAGCTGATTCTGTCGCGTACCGCGCCGCAGATGCTGATCGAACTGTTCCGTATCGAAGTGCCAGAGATCGCTGAAGAGCTGATCGAAGTGATGGCAGCCTCCCGTGATCCAGGCTCGCGCGCCAAGATCGCTGTCCGCTCCAAGGACAAGCGTATCGACCCGCAAGGTGCTTGCATCGGCATGCGTGGTTCGCGTGTCCAGGCTGTTTCCGGCGAGCTGGGTGGTGAGCGTGTGGACATCGTACTGTGGGACGACAACGTTGCGCAGTTCGTGATCAACGCCATGGCCCCGGCTGAAGTCGCGGCAATCATCGTTGATGAAGATGCCCATGCGATGGACATCGCCGTTGGTGAAGACAACCTGGCTCAGGCCATTGGTCGTGGCGGCCAGAACGTTCGCCTGGCCAGTCAGCTGACCGGTTGGACGCTCAACGTGATGACCGAAGCCGACATCCAGGCCAAGCAACAAGCCGAGACCGGCGACATCCTGCAGAACTTCATCGACGAGCTGGAGGTTGATGAAGAGCTGGCCCAGGTGCTGGTTGAAGAGGGCTTCACCAGCCTGGAAGAGATCGCCTACGTACCGATGGAAGAGATGCTCAGCATCGATGGTTTTGACGAGGATATCGTCAACGAGCTGCGTGCTCGTGCCAAAGATCGCCTGCTGACCAAGGCCATCGCCAACGAAGAAAAGCTGGCCGATGCCCAGCCTGCCGAGGACCTGGTGTCCCTGGAAGGTATGGACAAGAACCTGGCGCAAGAACTGGCGGTCCGCGGCGTAATCACCCGCGAAGACCTGGCCGAGCAGTCGATCGACGACTTGCTCGACATCGACGGCATCGACCAAGAGCGTGCCGGCAAGCTGATCATGGCCGCCCGAGCCCATTGGTTCGAGTAAGTTTTACGGCCTGAGGAGAGAAGTGCATGACGCAAGTCACGGTGAAAGAACTGGCCCAAGTGGTCGACACACCGGTAGAGCGCCTGCTGCTGCAGATGCGTGAGGCAGGTCTGCCGCACACCAGTGCCGAGCAAGTTGTGACCGATAATGAGAAGCAGGCTTTGCTTGCCCACCTCAAGAGCAGCCACGGCGAGAAACTGGAAGAGCCGCGCAAGATTACCTTGCAACGCAAAACCACTACCACCCTGAAGGTCGCAGGTAGCAAGACCATCAGCGTGGAAGTGCGCAAGAAGAAAACCTACGTCAAGCGCAGCCCTGACGAGATCGAAGCCGAGAAGCAACGCGAGCTGGAAGAGCAGCGCGTGGCTGAAGAGGCTACTCGCCTGAAGGCCGAAGAAGCGTCGCGTCTGCGTGCCGCGCAAGAAGCCAGCACGCAGCCGGAAGTTGCTGCGGCTCCAGCTGATGCCGTGGCTCAGGCTCCGGTAGCGCCTGTTACTGCGCCGCTCGATAGCGTTGCCGCAGTTGACCCTGCCGCTGTTGATCGCAAGAAAGAAGAACCGCGTCGCCCGGAAAAAGCGCGCAACGACGATGCAGATCGTCGTGGTGGGGATCGCAAAACCACCCAGCACCGCCCGACCGTCAAGGAAAAGGCTCCTGCTCCGCGTGTTGCTCCGCGCACCATCGACGAAGAGTCCGACAGCTTCCGTCGTGGTGGCCGTGGCAAGGGCAAGCTGAAGAAGCGTAACCAGCACGGGTTCCAGAGCCCGACAGGACCTGTAGTGCGCGACGTATCGATTGGTGAAACCATCACCGTGGCCGACCTGGCTGCGCAGATGTCGGTTAAAGGCGCTGAAGTCGTCAAGTTCATGTTCAAGATGGGCACCCCGGTGACCATCAACCAGGTGCTGGATCAGGAAACTGCCCAGCTGATCGCCGAAGAGCTGGGCCACAAGGTCAAGCTGGTCAGCGAAAATGCCCTGGAAGACCAGCTGGCCGAGTCGCTGAAGTTCGAAGGCGAGTCCTTCTCCCGCGCGCCAGTCGTCACCGTTATGGGTCACGTTGACCACGGTAAGACCTCGCTGCTCGACTACATTCGTCGTGCCAAGGTAGCTGCCGGTGAAGCCGGTGGTATCACCCAGCACATCGGTGCGTACCACGTGGAAACCGAGCGTGGCATGGTGACGTTCCTCGACACCCCGGGTCACGCCGCGTTTACCGCGATGCGTGCTCGTGGTGCCAAGGCCACCGACATCGTGATTCTGGTGGTGGCGGCGGACGACGGCGTGATGCCGCAAACCGTTGAAGCGGTTCAGCACGCCAAGGCTGCTGGGGTTCCGCTGGTGGTTGCAGTGAACAAGATCGACAAGCCGGGCGCCGATCTCGATCGCATCCGTAGCGAACTGTCGGTGCACGGCGTGACTTCCGAAGAGTGGGGCGGTGATACGCCGTTCGTATCGGTATCGGCGAAAGTCGGTACAGGTGTAGACGAACTGCTGGAAGCCGTCCTGCTGCAAGCAGAAATTCTCGAGTTGAAAGCCACTCCGTCGGCTCCGGGTCGTGGTGTCGTGGTGGAGTCGCGTCTCGACAAGGGCCGTGGCCCGGTTGCTACCGTACTGGTGCAAGACGGCACGCTGCGTCAGGGCGACATGATCCTGGTCGGTTCGAACTTCGGTCGTATCCGCGCCATGCTCGACGAGAACGGCAAGCCGATCAAAGAAGCTGGCCCGTCGATCCCTGTCGAGATTCTCGGTCTGGACGGCACCCCGGATGCGGGTGACGAGATGAGCGTGCTGACCGACGAGAAGAAAGCTCGTGAAGTCGCGCTGTTCCGCCAAGGCAAGTTCCGCGAAGTGAAACTGGCTCGTGCGCATGCCGGCAAGCTGGAAAACATCTTCGAGAACATGGGGCAGGAAGAGAAGAAGACGCTCAACATCGTCCTCAAATCCGACGTCCGTGGTTCGCTGGAAGCGCTGCAGGGTTCGCTCAGCAGCCTGGGTAACGAAGAAGTGCAAGTGCGTGTGGTCGGTGGCGGCGTCGGTGGTATCACCGAATCCGATGCCAACCTGGCTCTGGCCTCCAATGCCGTTCTGTTTGGCTTCAACGTGCGTGCCGATGCCGGTGCGCGCAAGATCGTCGAGCAGGAAGGTCTGGATATGCGTTACTACAACGTGATCTACGACATCATCGAAGACGTCAAGAAAGCCCTGACCGGTATGCTCGGCAGTGATGTTCGCGAGAACATCCTCGGTATCGCCGAAGTGCGTGACGTGTTCCGCTCGCCGAAGTTCGGCGCGGTTGCCGGCTGTATGGTCATTGAAGGTGTTGTACACCGTAACCGTCCGATCCGCGTGCTGCGTGAAGACGTGGTGATCTTCGAAGGCGAACTGGAGTCCCTGCGTCGCTTCAAGGACGACATGTCCGAGGTGCGTTCCGGCATGGAGTGCGGTATCGGCGTGAAGAGCTACAACGACGTCAAAGTCGGCGACAAGATCGAAGTGTTCGAGAAGGTCCAGGTGGCTCGTACGCTGTAAGCAGCGAGCTGCAACACGCAACGCCCGGCCCCGCACAGCGCGGCCGGGCGTTTGCCGCTTTTGTACCCGCTGGTACTGCCGGCGGGAGAGGTAAGGAAAATGGCAAAGATATACAGCCGTACCCAGCGTATTGGCGACCAGATCCAGCGCGAGCTGGCGCAGATGATCCCGCGTGAGGTCAAGGACCCGCGCCTGGGTTTCGTCACCGTCACCGCCGTGGATGTCAGCCGTGACGTTGGTCACGCCAAGATCTTCATCACCGTCATGGGTGAAAACGATCCCGAGAAGATCAGGCAGAACGTGCGCGTGCTCAATGATGCCGCCGGTTTCCTGCGCATGCTGCTGGGCAAGGCAATGAAGCTGCGCAGTGTTCCACAGCTGCACTTCAACTATGACGAAAGCATTTCCCGCGGTGTGCACCTGTCGGCTCTGATCGAGCGCGCCGTTACGGAAGACAGCAAGCACCAGGACGATTGACGTGGCCCAGGTCAAACGTATCCGCCGTAATGTCAGCGGCATCATCCTGCTCGACAAGCCGCTTGGTTTCAGCTC
>JBBNAI010000188.1:0-6831 GCA_037994305.1 Pseudomonas sp.
GCCCTGCTCGACGCGCCGGCCTCCGGGCGTATGGCGGTGGGTGAAACCATCACCAACCTCGCTGCCTCGCGCATCGAGAAGATTTCCGACATCAAACTGTCCGCCAACTGGATGGCCGCCGCCGGCCACCCGGGCGAAGACGCGCGCCTGTACGACACCGTGAAAGCGGTTGGTATGGAGCTGTGCCCGGCGCTCGGCATCACCATCCCGGTGGGCAAGGACTCGATGTCGATGAAGACCCGCTGGCAGGACGAAGGTCAGGAGAAGTCCGTGACCTCGCCGCTGTCGCTGGTGGTCACCGGCTTCGCTCCGGTTGCCGACATTCGCCAGACCCTGACTCCGCAGCTGCGCCTGGACAAGGGCGAGACCGACCTGATCCTGATCGATCTCGGTCGCGGGCAGAACCGCATGGGTGGCTCGATCCTCGCGCAGACCTACGGCAAGCTCGGCCAGAACGTGCCGGACGTCGATGATGCCGAAGACCTGAAAGCCTTCTTCGCCGTGATCCAGGGCCTCAACGCCGACGGCCACCTGCTGGCCTACCACGACCGTTCCGACGGTGGCCTGCTGACCACCGCACTGGAAATGGCCTTCGCCGGTCACTGCGGCCTGAACCTGTTCCTCGACGCCCTGGCCGACGGCAAGGACGACATTGCGGCAGTGCTGTTCAACGAAGAGCTCGGCGCGGTGATCCAGGTCCATCAGGACGCCACCCCGGAAGTGCTGGCGCAGTTCAGTGCCGCTGGCCTCGATGATTGCGTGGCGGTGATCGGTCAGCCGATCAATGGCAGCGATGTGGCCATCAGCTTCAACGGTGAGCCGGTGTTCGGCGGCCAGCGTCGCCTGCTGCAGCGTCAGTGGGCCGAGACCAGCTACCAGATCCAGCGCATGCGCGACAACGTGCAGTGCGCGGAGCAGGAATTCGACAATATCCTCGACGAGGACAATCCGGGCCTGTCGATGAAGCTCAGCTTCGACGTCAACCAGGATATTTCCGCGCCGTACATCAAGAAGGGCGCACGCCCGCGAGTGGCGGTGCTGCGCGAGCAGGGCGTCAACGGCCAGGTGGAAATGGCGGCGGCGTTCGACCGTGCCGGTTTCGCCGCAGTCGACGTGCACATGAGCGACATTCTCAGCGGTCGCGTCAGCCTGGAGGAATTCAAGGGCCTGGTGGCCTGCGGTGGTTTCTCTTACGGCGACGTACTGGGCGCCGGCGAAGGCTGGGCCAAGTCGGTGCTGTTCAATAGCCGTGCCCGTGATGGCTTCCAGGAATTCTTCGCACGCAAGGACAGCTTCGCCCTCGGCGTGTGCAACGGTTGCCAGATGATGAGCAACCTGCACGAGCTGATCCCGGGCACCGAGTTCTGGCCGCACTTCGTGCGCAATCGCTCGGAGCAGTTCGAGGCGCGCGTGGCCATGGTCCAGGTGCAGGAGTCGGCGTCGATCTTCCTGCGCGGCATGGCTGGCTCGCGTATGCCGATCGCCATCGCCCACGGTGAAGGTCATGCCGAGTTCGAGAGCGAAGAGGCCCTGCTCGAGTCCGACCTGTCGGGCACCGTGGCACTGCGTTTCGTCGACAACCACGGAAAGGTCAGCGAAGCCTACCCGGCCAACCCCAACGGTTCGCCGCGCGGTATCACCGGCCTGTGCAACCGTGACGGTCGTGTGACCATCATGATGCCGCACCCGGAGCGCGTATTCCGCGCCGTGCAGAACTCCTGGCGCCCGGATGAGTGGCAGGAAGACGGCGGCTGGCTGCGCATGTTCCGCAATGCCCGCGTGTGGGTGGACTGAGCCCACGTCTGACCCTCTTGTACCTGTGCAAGAGGGGCGGCGACGGGGTTGTCGATGAGCGATAGCCCCGTTGTCCTGCTTCCCGAGGTACGCCAGGTCCAGCCTGGTGAAACCTTGCTGCTGTGCCGCTGCGGGCGTTCGCCCAAGCTTCCCGATTGTCCTTCCGGTTGTCCCGATGGCCTGCGCCTGGAGCCGCTGCGCGAGCAGAGGTTATTGCTCTGCCGTTGTGGCCAGTCCCAGCGCCTGCCGTACTGCGATGGCAGCCACAATCCGCCGGCCGAGGGGATCAGGGCGCGTTGGCGCCGCTTTACCCAAGGTTCTTAAGCTGACCGGTCTTATGGCTAAGAACTCTAGTCAGGAAATGGACTATCCCCTTCGACGGGACTCCAATGCAGAGTTGCGAACTGTGCCTCTCGGCAACGATAAGGCAAAATGCCATTATTGCTTTGGCAGGGTGGGCCTCACGGCTCCCGTATTCGTCGATGCACCTTGGAGAACCCGATGTACAAGCTGTGTTTCTATGTGCCGGAAAGCCATCTGGATACGGTCAAGACGGCGATGTTCGCCGCAGGCGCCGGGCGCATCGATAACTATGACAACTGTTGCTGGCAGACGCTGGGCACGGGCCAGTACCGTCCCCTGAACGGCAGCGATCCATTTCTCGGCCAGCTTGGCAGGACCGAGGAAGTGGCGGAGTGGAAGGTCGAACTGGTGGTCGCCGACGAGCTGATCCACGACGTGGTCAAGGCCATGAAGAAGACCCATCCCTACGAGACCCCGGCCTTCGACGTCTGGCGTTTGTCCGACCTGCGTTTCTGACGTTAACCCCGAGATGCAAAAGCCCCGGCCCGCCATTGGCGAGCCGGGGCTTTTTTATGGCGACGGTTATACGGTGACGTTCAGGCGTACATCGATATTGCCGCGGGTGGCGTTGGAGTAGGGGCAGACCTGGTGTGCGGCATCGACCAGCGCTTCGGCTACGCCTTGCTCGAGGCCCGGGAGGCTGATGTTCAGCTCCACTTCCAGACCGAAACCACCGGGGATCTGGCCGATACCGACCTTGCCGGTGATCGAGGCGTCAGCCGGAAAGCTTTGCTTCTGCTGGCTGGCGACGAACTTCAGGGCACCGATGAAACAGGCCGAGTAGCCGGCGGCGAAGAGTTGTTCCGGGTTGGTCGCTTCGCCGCCCTGGCCGCCCAGTTCGCGTGGGGTGGTCAGTTTCACATCGAGGAAACCGTCGGAGGAAACAGCGCGGCCGTCGCGACCACCGGTGGCAGTTGCAGTAGCGGTGTAGAGAGCTTTGATGGTTTGCATGGCGGTATCTCCAAATTGATTTGCTGTCTAAAGTTTTGCGCGCTAACTAAGTGCGTGAAGCGAACTCTAGAGATGATTTATTTAGTGCGCAAGGTATTTGTTAAAATTTATCGCACTAAGGATATGCGCGCTAAGGAATAAGCAGGCGTGGCCTGGGCTGCTCGAATGGAGAGAGGGGGAGGACAGGGGAATCTACGCGTAGGGCGCCCAGGTCGGACGCCACTGGCTATTCAGAGCGCGTTTTGCAGCTTGTCGCGCAGGGCGATCACGTCGTCCTTGAGGGCTAGCAGTTCGCTGCCGGATTGCCCCAGAGCCTCGGCAATACAGGCGGGAAAGGCTTCGGCCTGCTTCTGCAGGGCGCGACCCTGTGCGGTCAGGCGCAGTTCCACCACGCGCTCGTCTGCGCTGCTGCGGGTGCGGGTGATCAAGCCTTCCGCTTCCAGGCGCTTGAGCAGCGGCGTCAGCGAGCCGGGGTCGGTGAGCAGGCGGGCGCTGATGTCACCGACGGTGATGCCATCGCCCTCCCACAGCACCAACATGGCCAGGTATTGCGGGTAGGTCAGGCCGATGGATTGCAACAGAGGTTTGTAAACCTTGGTCAGCATCAGCGAGGTGGAGTACAGGGCGAAGCACAGCTGGTTATCCAGGTGCAGGGCGGCGCAGGATTTGGCTGAGCTCATGGCGCTCTCCGGGAGAGGTAATTTGCGCAACAATTTATCGCGCAAAGTATTATTTCGCCAACTTTAACCGATGGGCGTGGGTGTGACGGCCTTGCAGGCGCGGCTCGTCCTTGTCTGTATCGAGCAGCATGGTGCGCGGCTGGCCTTCATTCTGCATGGGCATACCAGGCAGTTGCGGAAAACCTTTATGGACACACGACAGAAGGATGTACAGGTGAAAACGAATCGGGTCGAAGCATGGCGCGAGAGCATGCACAGCCAGGCGCAATCGGTGGGCAACCTGCTGGTGGAAGCCTTCCATTACCTGGCCCTGTTCGGCATCGGCGGCATCACCGCCTGGGCTTCGGTGGTGGCCTTCCTCGGCATGCTGGAGAAGGGCCACATCACGGTGGACGACATTCTCCTGCTGTTCATCTACCTCGAACTGGGTGCGATGGTCGGCATCTACTTCAAGACCAACCACATGCCGGTGCGCTTCCTGATCTACGTGGCGATCACCGCGTTGACCCGGTTGATGATTTCCGACATTTCCCATCACCACCGCCCGGACATGGGCGTGGTCTACGTTTCCGGGGCGATCCTGCTGCTCGGCCTGGCTGTGTTGGTGGTGCGCTTCGCTTCGTCGCGTTTCCCTTCGGTGTCGACCTCCAGGCGGGCAGATGAGCGGGATACCGAAGAGAGCTGAGAACCTACCTCGGATCTCTTGATCGTCGTCCATGCTGCGTTGAAGTTGGGCTCGGCAAGCCGCTTGCGGCTAACGCGCTTCAGCGCGGCCCGTAGGGCGAGTGAAACGAGTAGTGCTCATTTACAACTTGTAAACTCCGCGTCCTTGCCCATCTTCGTCTTGCCTGGCTCTAGCTCAAAAGATCCGAGGCAGGTTCTGAGGGCGCAGCAACATGCGGTGACATTTTCTGCGCCCGCCTGGCCGGGTTGGCGACTGGCCAGCAGTCGCCAAGATAGTTTGCTTACTATCCACTGCGAATATTTCTCAATAATATATGCGGCTTGATTGCATCTGTGGCGTGTCAGCCCTGACACGCCCTCCACCTGCAGAAAGTCGAGTCGCCCGTGAGCAAGAACTTATCCCTGTCGCGCTGGAGCATTGCCTCGCGTGTGCTGGCCGCCATCCTCGGCGGTTATGCGCTGGCCTATGGCTGCACCGCTTTCCTGTCTGTCTACCTGCCGTTGGCGCGTGCTGATCGTGTGGTCTTCGCCAGCCTGCTGTGCTTCGCCGTGTGGACCTCTGCGGTGATCTATGTGTTCGCCGCCCGCAGCGCCACTCGGGCCTGGCTGTGGCTGGGCGGGTTGACTCTGGTGCTGTGCCTCGCCGCCTTCCTGCCCACCGAACTGGGAGTTCGCCCATGAGCCTGCGCCAATCCATGACCGGCCTGCATACCTGGGGCGGTTTGCTGCCCAGCTGGCTGCTCTACGTGATCATCTTCGCCGGCACCGTGGCCTGCTTCGACCGCGAGCTGGAACGCTGGATGCGCCCGGCGCTGCATGAGCTGCAGGCGTCGAGCATGACCACCGATGAGGTGCGCGACTGGCTCAAGAGCAACGTCAAGGACGAGCTGCATGCCTTCTGGATGCACCAGCCGACCGAGCGCGAGCCTTACTGGCGTGCAGGCTGGGAAGTCGACAAGACTGAAGAGTTCCACGATGTCGCCTTCGATCCGGCGACCAACCAGCCGATGCCCGATACCGTGGGCGGTTTCTTCTTCTTCACCCTGCACTACAACCTGCACGGCGGCATGATCGGTATGTACATCGTCGGCCTGGCCGGCATGTTCATGCTGGTGGCGCTGGTGTCCGGGGTGATCATCCATCGGCGCATCTTCAAGGACTTCTTCACCCTGCGGCCGAATGCCAATGGCCAGCGCGCCTGGCTGGATGCGCACAACCTGTTCGGCGTGGTCGGCTTTCCCTTCCACCTGGTGCTGGCCTACACCGGGGTGGCGATCTTCGTTTCCTCGTATATGCCGGCCGGCGCGCAGGTGGCTTACCAGAGCAACATCACGCAGTTCTTCGGCGAAGTGATGGGCGCCTACGACCGTGAGGGTATCCATAAACCCTCGGCGCAGCAGGTGTCCCTGGACGAACTGGTCGAGCGTTCGCGCCAGCATTGGGGCGGCGGCGAGCCTGGCTGGGTCAGCGTGCACCATCCGGGTGACGAAGCGGCCGTGGTGGATATCCGCAAGGATGACGGCTCGCGCATCAGCCCCCCGCTGGAGACCCTGAGCTACGACGAGGCGACGGGTGCCCTGCTCAACGAACAGAAAGCCGCCACCGGCTACCACGCCTACACCTGGCTGACCGGCCTGCACATGGCGCAGTTCGGCGGCACCCTGGTGCGCCTGCTGTACCTGCTGATGGGCTTTGCCGGCTGCGCCATGCTGGTCGGTGGTTTGCAGGTCTGGTTGAACAAGCGCGAGGCCCGTGGCGATGCCGGTATCGGCCTGGTGCGTGCGCTCAATGGCGCGGTGTTCGCCGGCCTGCCGCTGGCCAGCCTGGCGCTGCTGTGGGGCAACCGCCTGATTCCCGCAGGTGTGGCCGAACGTGCCGTCGCCGAAGGCTGGGTATTCGTCGGCAGCTGGCTGCTGGTGGCGCTGTGGTCGGCCCTGCGCCGTCAGCAGTCGCGTAGCCTGCTCCGCCAGCAACTGGCGCTGGGCGCTGTGCTGGCCCTGGGTCTGCCACTGCTCAATGCCTTGACTACCCCCCATGGCAGCCTGCTGTCGAGCCTGCCGCGCGGTGACTGGGCGCTGGCCGCTATCGATCTGTTTCTGCTGTTCGCCGGTCTGGTCAGCGCGTTGTGCGCCTGGCGCCTGGCCCAGCCGCAAGCAGTCAAGGTCGCCCGCGATCGCCGTGCCCTGGTCGAGGAGACTGCCTGATGTTGCTGCTCGGTTTTGCCTTGAACTACCTGGCCATGACCGGCCTGTGCCTGGCCATGTCGCGCCACCACAAATTGCTGCTCAACGGTGCTCCCAGTCAGGGACGCCAGCGCTTGCTGCGTGGCCTGGCCGGGCTCGGTCTGCTCGGCGGCTTG
>JBBNAI010000189.1:0-1094 GCA_037994305.1 Pseudomonas sp.
AACATGGTGCTGGCGGTCAATCACCGCGCCGGGCGCTACATGGGCGTGAGCTGATCAGCCCAGTTCGAGCAACTCACCGCGCACGCCGTCGGCGTCGACATGCAGCAGGCCGACGCTGATCGGCAATTTGAATCGCCGTGGTCCGGCACTGCCGGGGTTGATGTAGAGCACGCCATGGCGGACCTGCTGCAGCGGCTTGTGCGAGTGCCCGGTAACCACCACGTCGATACCGGCAGGCAGTTGCTCGGGCACATCGGCCAGCTCGTGGGTGACATAGATGCCCACGCCGCCGATGCGCAGCACGGCGTTGACGGGGATGGCGCTGGCCCAGGCATCGTCTTCGTCGTTATTGCCGCGCACCACGCTGAGCGGCGCCAACTCGCGCAGGGTATCGAGAATCTCCGGCTTGCCGATATCGCCGGCATGGATCAACTGCTCACAACCGTGCAACGCCGCCAGCGCCTCGGGGCGCAGCAGGCCATGGGTGTCGGAGATCAGGCCGATCTTCATACAGGTTCCTGCGCTTTGTGTCGGAGCCGGATTGCCAGCAAGCTGACTCCTACAGGGTGTAGCAAAGAAAAAGCCCGGCGGTTGCCGGGCTTTTTGCGAAGGCCGAGTGCCGCTTACGGCATCAGCTTGTCGAGCATCGCCTTGTCGCGTACAGCGCCCTTGTCGGCGCTGGTGGCGAGCAGGGCGTAGGCCTTCAGCGCCGTGGTCACCTTGCGTGGGCGGCTTTCCACCGGCTTCCAGCCCTTCTTGTCCTGCTCATGGCGGCGATGGGAGATTTCCTCGTCGCTGACCAGCAGGTTGATGGTGCGGTTGGGGATGTCGATCAGCACCTTGTCGCCATCGCGCACCAGGCCGATGGCGCCGCCAGCAGCGGCTTCCGGCGAGGCGTGGCCGATGGACAGGCCCGAAGTGCCGCCAGAGAAGCGGCCGTCGGTGAGCAGGGCGCAGGCTTTGCCCAAGCCTTTGGATTTCAGGTACGAGGTCGGGTAGAGCATTTCCTGCATGCCCGGGCCGCCTTTCGGGCCTTCGTAGCGAATGATGACGATGTCGCCTTCCTTCACTTCGTCGGCGAGGATGCCGCGTAC
>JBBNAI010000190.1:0-2402 GCA_037994305.1 Pseudomonas sp.
GCGTCACGGGCCGGCATGGTCACGTGGTGTTGCTTACCCTTGGTGTCAGTGAAGCGCAGGTCTACCCACTTCACGTCGTGTTCTTTGATCAGTTGAATCGACTTCGACATGCTGTCCTCCAGGTGGATAAGGCTCGGAATGTTGAGCCCTTAAAATAGTCGGTGAAGCCCGGCCGGATAGTCCGTCAGGGCAACCTGCCTCACAAGGGAGCAAATTGCGTGCCAGTGCCCCAGGATGGGAGCAAAGCCGGAAAGTCAGGCTTTGCGCGGGCTGTGGCGATTATTTGATCAGTGGCGCGCACCATTTTGGATCTTTGAATTATCGTTGCGCACCGTTTTGGGTCTTCGTGAGGGTGCGTTATTGTTTTTGGTTAATTCCTGAGCAATTTCCGCTATAATCCGCGCCCTTCTTTTTCGGCTGCCTGGCGTACGCGCTGTCCCATGAAACTCATCGTCAAACCCTTCGCGGAAATCACCATCAAGAGCCGGCCGGTGCGCAAGCAGTTCATCCGCCAGCTGGCGAAGAACATCCGCACGGTGCTGCGTGACCTGGACCCCGAGCTGGTGGTGCAGGGCGAGTGGGACAACCTCGACCTGATCAGCCTGGTGCGCGAGCCGAAGGTCCAGGCGCAGATGTTCGAGCGCCTGCGCAGTATCCCGGGCATCGCCCACTTCCTCGAAGTGCACGAATATCCCTATGTCGATTTCGATGACACCTTCGAGAAATGCCGGGCGCATTTCGGTGCCCAACTGCCCGGCAAGATTTTCGCCGTGCGCTGCAAGCGTGCCGGCAACACCCACGACTTCTCCTCGATGGAGCTGGCCAGCCACGTCGGCAGCCGCCTGCGGATCGAGTGTGGCGCCGCCGGCATCGACCTCAAGCAGCCTGAGGCCGAAGTGCGCTTCGAGGTGCGCTACGAGCGCCTGCTGATCATCCATGCGCAGCACGAAGGCCTTGGTGGCTATCCGCTGGGCTCGATCGAGCAGACCCTGGTGCTGATGAGCGGCGGCTTCGACTCCACCGTCGCCGCCTACCAGATGATGCGTCGCGGCCTGCTGACCCACTTCTGCTTCTTCAACCTCGGCGGCCGTGCCCACGAGCTGGGCGTGATGGAAGTGGCGCACCACCTGTGGCAGAAGTTCGGCAGCTCGCACCGCGTACTGTTTATTAGCGTGCCGTTCGAGGAAGTGCTCGGCGAAATCCTCGGCAAGGTCGACAACAGCCAGATGGGTGTGGTGCTCAAGCGCATGATGCTGCGCGCCGCAACCCGCATCGCCGAGGACCTGCGCATCGATGCGCTGGTCACGGGCGAAGCGATTTCCCAGGTATCGAGCCAGACCCTGCCGAACCTCTCGGTGATCGACTCGGCGACCGACATGCTGGTGCTGCGCCCGCTGATTGCCGCGCACAAGCAGGACATCATCGACACGGCCACGGCCATCGGCACCGCCGAGTACGCCAAGAACATGCCCGAGTACTGCGGCGTGATCTCGGTCAACCCGACCACCCGAGCCAAGCCGGGGCGCATCGAACACGAAGAAACCCACTTCGATATGGCCATCCTCGAGCGCGCCCTGGAGCGCGCCACGCGGATTACCGTCGATCGGGTGATCGACGAGCTGGGTCAGGATCTGCAAGTCGAGGAAGTGCGCGAAGCGCTGCCTGGTCAGATCGTCCTCGATATCCGTCACCCGGATGCCGCTGAAGACGAGCCGCTGGCACTGCCGGGCGTCGAGGTCCAGACTCTGCCGTTCTACGCGCTGAACAATCGCTTCAAGGGCCTGGATGAAACGCGCCAGTACCTGCTGTATTGCGACAAGGGCGTGATGAGTCGCCTGCATGCCCACCATCTACTGAGCGAGGGGCATGCCAATGTTCGCGTCTATCGCCCGCATTAAACGCGCGGGCCTGCTGGGCGGCAGCATCCGTCATCGCCCTCCCGACCAGCACTGTATTCACCCGCTATTCATCCAGGCTGCGTAAACTGCGCCGCCAACGACTTCTGAATCATCAATCGAGACGACATCCGTGATCGAAAATCTCCGCAATATCGCCATCATCGCCCACGTCGACCATGGCAAAACCACCCTGGTAGACAAGCTGCTGCGCCTGTCCGGCACCCTCGACCGCAAAGAGCTGGAATCCGAGCGTGTAATGGACTCCAACGACCAGGAAAAAGAGCGCGGCATTACCATTCTGGCGAAAAACACCGCCCTGAAATGGAACGGCTACGACATCAACATCGTTGACACCCCCGGTCACGCCGACTTCGGCGGTGAAGTAGAGCGCGTGATGTCGATGGTTGACTCCGTACTGCTGGTGGTCGACGCCCAAGACGGCCCGATGCCGCAAACCCGTTTCGTGACCCAGAAGGCGTTCAAGGCCGGCCTGCGTCCGATCGT
>JBBNAI010000191.1:0-1206 GCA_037994305.1 Pseudomonas sp.
TGCAGACCCGTATCATCCCGCCAGCCGAGAACGCCCATGACACCCCGCTGTTGATCAAGCGCCTGCTGCTGTCCGGCATTCGTTATGAGAAGACCCGGGAGATCGTCTACCGCGACCTGGTGCGTTATAGCTACGCCACCTTCAACGAGCGCGTGGCGCGTCTGGCCAACGTGCTCAGCGAGGCCGGGGTGAAGGCGGGTGATACCGTGGCGGTGATGGATTGGGACAGCCACCGTTACCTGGAGTGCATGTTCGCCATCCCGATGATTGGCGCGGTGCTGCACACCATCAATATCCGCCTGTCGGCCGAGCAGATTCTCTACACGATGAATCACGCTGACGATAAGTTCGTCCTGGTCAACAGCGAGTTCGTGCCGCTGTACAAGTCGATCGAAGCACAGCTGACCACGGTCGAGAAGACCCTGCTGCTGACCGACGAGGCAGAAAAGACCGCAGACCTGGGCAATCTGGTCGGCGAGTACGAGAACCTCTTGGCGGCTGCCAGCCCGCGCTACGACTTCCCCGATTTCGACGAGAACTCGGTGGCCACCACTTTCTACACCACCGGCACCACCGGCAACCCCAAGGGCGTGTACTTCACCCATCGCCAACTGGTGCTGCACACCCTGGCCGAGGCCAGCGTGCTGGGCAGCCTGGACAGCGTGCGCCTGCTGGGCACCGACGATGTGTATATGCCGATCACGCCGATGTTCCACGTGCATGCCTGGGGCATCCCCTACGCGGCAACGATGCTCGGGCTCAAGCAGGTTTATCCAGGGCGCTACGACCCGGAGTTGCTGGTACAGCTGTGGCAGAAGGAGAAGGTGACCTTCTCCCACTGCGTGCCGACCATCCTGCAGATGGTGCTCAATGCCAAGGCCGGCCAGGGCCTGGATTTCGGCGGCTGGAAGATCATCATCGGCGGTAGTGCGCTTAATCGCTCGCTGTACCAGGCGGCCAAGGCGCGCGGCATCCAGCTGACGGCGGCTTATGGCATGTCCGAAACCTGCCCGCTGATCTCCTGCGCACATATCAACGAAGAGCTGTTGGCCGGTAGCGAGGATGAACGCATCACCTATCGGATCAAGGCTGGCGTGCCGGTGCCGCTGGTCGAGGCCGCGATCATGTCGGCCGACGGCAAGCTGCTACCTGCCGATGGTGAAACACAGGGCGAGCTGGTGCTGCGCGCGCCCTGGCTGACCATGG
>JBBNAI010000192.1:0-1996 GCA_037994305.1 Pseudomonas sp.
CCAACATCGGCGGGCCGAAGGCCGGCACCATCACCGCCGGCTGCTTCCTCTCGCGCTTCGCCAAGAGCTACCACTGGGCGCACCTGGACATCGCCGGTACCGCCTGGATCAGCGGCGGCAAGGACAAAGGCGCCACTGGCCGCCCGGTACCGCTGCTGACCCAGTACCTGCTGGATCGGGTCAAGTGAGAGTCGAGTTCTACGTCCTCTCCTCCGCCACCCCGGCAGACCGCCAGCGTGCGGCCTGCCAGTTGGCACTGAAAGCCTGGCGCGCCGGCATGCCGGTGTTCCTGCGTGGCGCCGACCAGGCCCAATGCGAGGAACTGGACGAACTGCTGTGGCGCTTCAAGACCGACAGCTTCGTGCCCCACGACCTGCACCAGCACAACCCGCAGGCGCCCGTGGTACTAGGTCTGGACGAACAGCCGGCAACCAGCCAGGGACTGCTGATCAACCTCAACCCGGGCCTCTCGCCGCACGTAGAGCAGTTCAGCCGGGTGATCGAGATCGTCAATCAGGAGCCGCAGCTGCTGGCCCTGTGTCGCGAGAACTTTCGCCTGTACCGGCAGAAAGGCTATGACCCGCAGCGCGTCGAACTCTAGCCACCACTCAGCACCCAGCGCCTGACCTAGCAACGCTAGCGTCGCCAGACCCGGCCACAACGGGTAAAATCCGCCCTCTCAGTCATTTCAGCCGCGCCCGACCGCCCCTCTGCGGCGATTCGGACAGGCCCAGAAGCCGCCATGGACACCCCCAAGTCGCCGAAGCCCGCCCATCTCCTGGATGACCTCGAAGCCATCCGCGAGCTGCTGGAGAAAGACCAGCTAGAGCCGCCGCTGCTCACCGATACGCTGGACGACAGCCTGCAGATCCCGCTGCTGTCGGACATCATCGAGCCGGGGCCGGCCATTCCACAGCCATTGCCGATGGCAGCATCCGTGACGCCGGCCGCTGTACCTGCACCCAGACCAACGGTCAGCATCCCGCCGCAGCCCGTGCCGCCTCCGCCGGTCACCCCAGCGCCTGCCCCTGCGGCACCTGCAACCAGCAAACCCGCGCCCAGCGTCACGGCAACGGTGATTGGCACTGCCGTACAACGCAGCCTGGCCCCCAGCGCCACCGAGCAGAACCGCCTGGACGCCGAGCTGCGCGCCGCAGCCCAGTTGATCCTGCAGGATGTGATCGACGACTTCGTGCCGCAGATCGAAGCCGAGCTCAAGCGCCGCCTGGATGCCCGCCTGGATCGCCTGATCAAGCGCCCCAAGCCCTGAGCACTGGCGGCTCCGGCCGCTGATTCCGCCGCAATAGCCCCGCCAATCCGCCGGCCTTACGCCTCGCGCACCATCCCCGTTATACTTGCCGGCTTTCCCGATCAGTTGCCAATACGGTCCCGCCGCACCCATGGACAAGACCTACCAGCCCCACGCCATCGAAACTTCCTGGTACCAGACCTGGGAGCAGAACAACTACTTCGCCCCGCAAGGTTCCGGCGAGCCCTACACCATCATGATCCCGCCGCCGAACGTCACTGGCAGCCTGCACATGGGCCATGGCTTCAACAACTCGATCATGGATGCGCTGATTCGCTTCCGCCGCATGCAGGGCCGCAACACCCTGTGGCAACCGGGCACCGACCACGCGGGCATCGCCACGCAGATGGTGGTCGAGCGCCAGCTGGCCGCCGACGGCATCGGCCGCCACGACCTGGGCCGCGAGAAATTCCTGGAGAAGGTCTGGGAATGGAAGGAACAGTCCGGCGGCACCATCACCCGGCAGATCCGCCGCCTGGGCAGCTCGGTGGACTGGTCGCGCGAGCGCTTCACCATGGACGAGGGCCTGTCCGAGGCCGTTAAAGAGGCCTTCGTACGCCTGCACAACGACGGCCTGATCTACCGCGGCAAGCGCCTGGTCAACTGGGACACCAAGTTCCACACCGCCATCTCCGACCTCGAAGTGGAAAACCACGACGAGAAGGGCCACCTGTGGAACCTGCGCTA
>JBBNAI010000193.1:0-4128 GCA_037994305.1 Pseudomonas sp.
TTCAAACTCGCTGGCCTGGCGGCCGCTCTTGCCTTTGCATCCGCCTCTGCCATGGCCGCCCTGCCGGATACGCCCGGTACGGCGTTCCCGGCCGTTTCCAACTACGACAACGCGGGCCCGTACGCCACCACTATCCAGAGCGAGGGTCCCAGCTGCCGAATCTACCGGCCCAGTAACCTCGGCCAGAATGGTGTGCGTCACCCGATCATCCTGTGGGGCAACGGTACGGGCGCCACGCCTGATACCTATGCGGCATTGCTGACGCATTGGGCCAGCCACGGTTTCGTGGTGGCTGCCGCGGAAACCTCCGATGCCGGTACTGGTCAGGAAATGCTCGCCTGCCTGAGCTACCTGGTGCAGGAAAACGGCCGCGCCTACAGCACCTATGTCGGCAAGCTGAATGCTGGCCGCGTCGGCACCTCGGGGCACTCCCAGGGCGGTGGCGGTTCGATCATGGCCGGTCAGGACGACCGTGTGCGCACTACGGCGCCAATCCAGCCCTACACCCTCGGGCTCGGTCACAACACCAGTTCGCAGAGCAAGCAGAAGGGGCCGATGTTCCTGATGTCAGGCGGCGGCGACACCATTGCGTTCCCTTACCTCAACGCCCAGCCGGTCTATACCCGGGCCAACGTGCCGGTGTTCTGGGGCGAGCGCCGTACCGTCACGCACTTCGAACCGGTGGGGAATGGCGGGGCCTACCGCGGGCCGGCCACGGCCTGGTTCCGCTACCAGCTGATGAACGACCAGACGGCCAAGAACACCTTCAATGGCACGTTGTGCAGCCTGTGCGTCAGCACGCTGTGGACGGTAAAGCGCAAGGGCTTCTGATGGCGAGGTAGGCGAGCCCCGTTCGCTGGCGCGGACGGGGCTTTTTCATGCTCAGCTGTTGGGCAGCAGGCGTACGGTCAGGCTCTTGATGTAGCGGGTTTCGGCGATGGCCGGGTGTACCGGATGGTCCGGGCCCTGGGCGCCACGCTCGAGCAGCTGGATGTTGCGATCCAGGTGGCGCGCGCTGGTGAGCAGGATGTTCTGCAGGTTGTCCTCTTCCAGGTGCATGGAGCACGAGGCGCTGACCAGGATGCCGTCCTTGTTGAGCAGGCGCATGGCGGTCTCGTTGAGGCGACGGTAGGCGGCCTCGCCGTTCTTGATGTCCTTCTTGCGTTTGATGAACGCGGGCGGGTCGGCAACGATCACGTCGAAGCGTTCCTCGGCGGACTTCAGCTCCTTGAGCGCGGCGAACACGTCGCCTTCCACGCAGGTGACCTTCTCGGCCACGCCATTGAGGGTGGCATTGCGCTCGACGCCATCGAGGGCGAAGCCGGAGGCGTCCACGCAGAACACTTCGCTGGCGCCGAAGGCCGCAGCCTGCACGCCCCAACCGCCGATGTAGCTGAACAGATCGAGTACGCGCTTGCCCTGGACGTAGGGCGCCAGGCGCGCGCGGTTCATGCGGTGGTCGTAGAACCAGCCGGTCTTCTGGCCTTCCAGCACCGGGGCCTGGAACTTCACGCCGTTCTCTTCCAGGTCGACCCACTCCGGCACCACGCCGAATGCGGTGTCGACGTAGCGCTCGAGACCTTCGGCGTCACGGGCGGCGGAGTCGTTCTTGAACAGGATGCCGCGCGGCTTGAGCACCTGGACCAGGGCTTCGATCAGCGCGTCCTTGTTGCGCTCCATGGCGGCGGAGGCCAGTTGCACCACCAGATGATCGCCGAAGCGATCGACCACCAGGCCCGGCAACAGGTCGGAGTCGCCGTAGACCAGGCGGTAGAACGGCTTGTCGAACAGGCGCTCGCGCAGCGACAGGCAGACATTGAGACGGTGCACCAGCAGTGATTTGTCGAGCACGTGCTTGACGTCACGCGACAGCAGGCGGGCGCAGATCAGGTTGTTCGGGCTCATCGCGACAACGCCCAGCGGCTTGCCGCCGGCGGCTTCGAGGATCGCCTGGTCGCCGGCGGCAAAGCCGTTCAGCGGGGTGGCGGTCACGTCGATTTCATTGCTGTAGACCCACAAATGGCCGGCGCGCAGGCGACGATCGGCGTTGGCTTTAAGGCGCAAGCTGGGCAGGGACATCAGGGGTACTCCGCGAAAAGAGCGGAATTATAGCCTCAGAGTCCGGATGCTCGCTGCTGCACGTCGATTGGCCGCGGAGAAAGGGTGGCGCTTGCGCCTTATCAACCGCCGGTCGACTGGCGGTTTCCGTCCCGGCCACGGAGGACGCGGGTTTGCCCGGATTACCGGCAACCGTGCAACGCAGCGTTTACAAAAGTTGGCTGCGGAGACGGGAAATGATTGGCTAAACTGTGGCCAACTTCTCACTCCAGATGCCGTTGTCATGGCCCACGAACTTTCCGCCGAACAGATCCAGCAGGTGCTGCAGGGCATCAGCGTACCGCCGCAGCCGCAGATCATGGTCGACCTGCAGATGGAGCAGTTCCTGCCCAATCCGGACCTGAAGACCATCGCCCGGCTGATCAGCCAGGATCCGGGGCTGTCCGGCGCACTGCTGAAGATCGTCAACTCGCCCTTCTTCGGCCTGGCCAACCGCATCGCCTCGATCCAGCAGGCGGTCAACCTGCTCGGCTGCAACTCGGTGATCAACCTGATCAACGCGCAGTCGATCAAGGGCGAGATGAGCGATGAGACCATCGTCACCCTCAACCGTTTCTGGGACACCGCCCAGGACGTGGCCATGACCTGCCTGACCCTGGCCAAGCGCATCGGCTACCAGGCGCCGGACGAGGCCTATACCCTCGGTCTGTTCCACAATTGCGGCATCCCGCTGATGCTCAAGCGCTTTCCCAACTACATGACCGTGCTGGAAGAGGCGTATTTCAACGCCAGCAGTGAGCGTCGCGTGGTGGATACCGAGAACCGCCTGCTCAACACCAACCATGCGGTGGTCGGCTACTTCACCGCCAAGTCGTGGAACTTGCCGCTGCACCTGTGCGAGGCGATCGCCAACCACCACAACGCTCTGTCGTTCTTCGAGGACGACACCGGCCGCGATGCCCAACTGAAGACGCTGATGGCGATCCTCAAGATGGCCGAGCACATCTGTGGCAGCTACCGGGTGCTGGGCAACCAGGACGAAGACCATGAGTGGGAGAGCATCCAGCAACAGGTGCTGGAGTACGTTGGCCTGACCGAGTACGACTTCCAGACCCTCAAGGAAAGCATCCACGACCTGGGCGCGGGTTGAGCCGCGCGGGGCTCCCGACCCCGTGCCTTTCCTGTTAGGGTTGAACTCCGCTCAGTTGTACCCCGCGAGTGCGTGAATGCCTGAATTACCCGAAGTCGAAACCACCTGCCGTGGTATCGCCCCTTACCTCGTCGGTCAACGCGTCAGCCGCGTACTGGTGCGCGAGCGCCGGCTGCGCTGGCCGATCCCGGAAGACCTCGATGTGCGCCTGTCCGGGCAGCGTATCGAGTGCGTCGAACGGCGCGCCAAGTACCTGCTGATCAAGGCCGAGAGCGGCACGCTGATTGGCCACCTGGGGATGTCCGGTAGCCTGCGCCTGGTGCCGATAGGCACCGAGGTGGCCAAGCACGAGCATGTGGATATCGAGCTGGAGTCCGGCCTGGCGCTGCGCTACACCGATCCGCGGCGCTTCGGCGCGTTGCTGTGGAGCAATGATCCGCTCAACCATGAACTGCTGATCAAGCTTGGCCCGGAGCCGCTCACCGAACTGTTCGATGGCGAGCGCCTGTATCAGCTGTCGCGCGGCCGCTCGATGGCGATCAAGCCGTTCATCATGGATAACGCAGTGGTGGTGGGCGTGGGTAACATTTACGCCTCCGAAGCGCTGTTCGCCGCAGGCATCGACCCACGCCGTGAGGCCGGCACGGTTTCGCGTGCGCGTTATGCCGCACTGGCGCTAGAGATCAAGCGCATCCTCGCCCACGCCATCGAGCGCGGCGGCACCACCCTGCGCGACTTCGTCGGCGGCGACGGCCAGCCCGGCTACTTCCAGCAGGAGCTGTTCGTCTATGGGCGCGGCGGGCAGTTCTGCAAGAGCTGCGGCAGCACCTTGCGCGAGGTCAAACTGGGCCAGCGGGCCAGCGTCTATTGCCCGAAATGCCAGCGCTGAACGGGCTCATGTCGTAATACCGAGAATAAGA
>JBBNAI010000194.1:0-1994 GCA_037994305.1 Pseudomonas sp.
GCGTGTTTTGACTCCGCTTGCGGCAGCTTGCCTGCTGGCTTCTGTCGCACTCCCGGCACAAGCAGCCAGTTCCCCCTATTCGACCCTGGTGGTGTTCGGCGACAGCCTGAGCGATGCCGGGCAGTTCAATGATGCCGATGGCCCGGCGGGCGCCTCGCGGCGCTTCACCAACCGCGTTGGCCCGACCTATCAGCCCGGTAGTGGCGAGATCATCGGCTCCACGGCGCCGATGATGTTGGGTCGCATGCTCGGTGTCAGCGAGGCCGATCTCGGCGCCTCGACCTCCGAGGTCAACCCTGCCGATGGCTCGCAGGACGGCAACAACTGGGCCGTGGGCGGCTACCGCACCGACCAGATTCTCAACTCGATTACCGGGGTGAATGGCTCGTCCATCGGCGGCCGCACGCGTGATGGCTACCTGGTCGAACGCAACTTCCAGGCCGATCCCAATGCCCTGTACTACGTGAATGGCGGCGGCAACGACTTCCTCCAGGGGCTGATTCTCAGCACTCCTAGCGCCCAGGCCGCTGGCGTGCGCCTGGCCGATAGCGTGCGTGCCCTGCAGTCTGCGGGTGCCAAGTACATTGTGGTGTCGCTGTTGCCGAACGTGGGCACCACGCCTGCGCTCTCCGGAAACGCAGCAGCAGCGGAGCTGATTGGTGGCTTTGGCCGTGACATGAACGCTTCGCTGGTCAGCGAACTTGCCACCATCAATGCAGAAATCATCCCGCTCAACACGCCACTGATGTTCAGCGAGGTGTATCAGAACGCGGCGGCCTTCGGTTTCGATGCCAGCCTGGGCGAAGACCTGATCAAGACCTGCTTCGATGGTTGCGGCAGCGAAAACGCCACCTGGGGTATCAACAGCGCCACGCCCGATCCAACCAAGCTGATGTTCAACGACAGCGTGCACCCGACCACCGCGGTGCAGCAGATCTTCGCCGACTACACCTACTCGCTGCTGGCTGCTCCCTGGGAGCTGAGCCTGCTGCCGGAAATGGCCCAGGGCACCCTGCGTGCACATCAGGACCAGCTGCGCTCGCAGTGGCAGGCCGATTGGGAGGCCTGGCAGGCAGTGGGTGAGTGGCGCGCCTTCACCACCGCTGGCGGTCAGCGCCAGAGCTATGACGTCTATGCCGCCGATGCGGATGGCGATGGCTACAACGTGAACCTGGGTGGCAGCTATCGTCTCGATGAGGCCTGGCGTGTCGGCCTGGCGGCCGGCCTGTACGAGCAGAGCCTGGAGGCAGGTGCAGCCGATTCCGACTATGACCTGAACAGCTACATCGGCACCGTCTTCGCCCAGTACCAACAGAATCGCTGGTGGGGTGAGTTGGCGGCCAGCGCTGGCTACCTCGATTACGATGACCTCAAGCGCAAGCTCGACCTGGGCATCACCACCCGTACCGAGCGCGGTGATACCGAGGGCAATATGTGGGGCTTCAGCGGCCGCGTCGGCTACGACATTGCCCAGCCGGGTAGCCAATGGCACCTCAGTCCGTTCCTCAGCGCCGATTACGCGCGGGTTGAAGTCGACGGTTATTCGGAAGACGGCCAGCAAGCCACCGCGCTGACTTTCGGCGACCAGACGAGCACCTCCAAGCGCCTGGGTGCTGGCCTGCAAGGGCTGATCGATCTGAACCAGCAGACCCGCCTGTTCGGTGAAGTGGCGATGGAGCGCGAGTACGAGGATGACGCCACGGAAGTGGACATGTCGCTCAACACCATCTCCAGCCTCGAGTACACCCTCACCGGTTATACCCCGGACGACCACAGCGCCCGTGCCACCCTGGGTGTCAGCCACAAGCTGATGACGGACCTGGCCCTGCGTGCCAGCTACAGCTACCGCAAGGTCGACGATGCCGACCAGCAAGGGCTGAACCTGTCCCTGTCCTGGGATTTGTAAGAGCTGTCCTGCGGCCCCGCAACGGGGCCGCATTCGCGCCGACCTGACTTGGCGCGCACTGAACTTTCCCCGCTATAACGTCCTCTCA
>JBBNAI010000195.1:0-9442 GCA_037994305.1 Pseudomonas sp.
ATAGCTAGAGGGCCAGCCCTCGATAAATCAGGTGCCACCAAGAGCACCGAACCCGGATGCAGTCCGGGAACAGAGTGGTCTGCCATCCCAGCGTGCAGTCGGGAGGCAGCCAGCCTGGTTACGTATCTGCCAGAGGCCCTCCTGCCAGCAGCCGAGTATTAGCTGGCAGGCAGGCCTCTGCGGATACCTATCTTCTGCCTTCCCCCTCGCTCTACCCCCCGCAATGCCGTCTCATGCAGCGGTTCTATCGCGCCTATCGGCTTGCCCGACCGGGCTGATCGGTTACCATGCCAGTCCGCCTGAATAGCCGATAACCGAGAAGCCCGATGTCGCACACCTGGAGCCCCGAAAGCTGGAGAAGCAAGCCGATCCAGCAGCAACCCGTTTACCCCGACCTCGCTCACCTGCAGCGCGTCGAGCAGACCCTGGCCGGCTATCCGCCGCTGGTGTTCGCTGGTGAAGCACGCGAGCTGCGCCGGCAGTTTGCCGAGGTCACCCAGGGTCGCGCGTTTCTCCTCCAGGGCGGCGATTGCGCGGAAAGCTTCGCCGAATTCTCCACGCTGAAGATCCGCGACACCTTCAAGGTGCTGCTGCAGATGGCCATCGTCATGACCTTCGCCGCCGGCTGTCCGGTGGTGAAGGTCGGGCGCATGGCCGGCCAGTTCGCCAAGCCACGCTCGGCCAATGACGAAACCATCGACGGCGTGACCCTGCCGGCCTACCGCGGCGACATCGTCAATGGCATCGGTTTCGACGAAAAAAGCCGCGTGCCGGACCCGGAGCGCCTGCTGCAGGCCTACCACCAGGCCACCGCCAGCCTCAACCTGCTGCGCGCCTTCGCCCAGGGCGGCTTCGCCGACCTGCACCAGGTGCACCAGTGGAACCTCGACTTCATCGCCAACTCGGCGCTGGGCGAGAAATACAGCCAGCTGGCCGACCGCATCGACGAGACCCTGGCGTTCATGCGCGCCTGCGGCATGGACGGCGCTGCCCAGGTGCGCGAGACCAACTTCTTCACCGCCCACGAGGCCCTCTTGCTCGGCTACGAGCAAGCCTTCGTGCGCAAGGACAGCCTCACCGGACGCTGGTACGACTGCTCCGCACACATGCTGTGGATCGGCGACCGCACCCGCCAGCTGGACGGCGCCCACGTCGAATTCCTCCGCGGCGTGGAGAACCCGATCGGGGTCAAGGTCGGCCCGAGCATGGACCCGGACGAGCTGATCCGCCTGATCGACATCCTCAACCCGGACAACGATCCGGGCCGCCTCAACCTGATCGTGCGCATGGGCGCCGACAAGGTCGAAGCCAACTTCCCGCGTCTGCTGCGCAAGGTGACGAGCGAGGGCCGCCAGGTGCTGTGGAGCTCCGACCCCATGCACGGCAACACCATCAAGGCCAGCAGCGGCTACAAGACCCGCGACTTCGCGCAGATCCTCAGCGAGGTGAAGCAGTTCTTCGCCGTGCACCAGGCCGAAGGCACCTACGCCGGCGGTATCCACATCGAGATGACCGGGCAGAACGTCACCGAGTGCATCGGCGGCTCGCGGCCGATCACCGAGGACGGCCTGTCGGATCGCTACCACACCCACTGCGACCCACGGATGAACGCCGACCAATCCCTGGAACTGGCCTTCATGATTGCCGAAACCCTCAAGCAGGTGCGCCGCTAAGGCGCATTCCCGCTTCGTTCACCGCGCTGCCCGACAGCGCATGAATGAGGCGGGACAACTCCAGGCCCCATCAGCGGGCCTGACAGCCCTGACTCACGGCGTCCAGTCGACCGCATGCTCCTCGAGATAGGCATCGACCGCCGCCCCCAACGTCGGGTGAAACACCTCACTGCCGATCTGCTCCAGCACTTCCAGGCGCAGGAGCTTGTCCTTGACCGGGTCTTTCATCTCGGCGAAGCGCAACTCGATGCCGACAGCACGCAACTCCTGCTCCAGCTCCACCAGCATATCCGCCGAGGTCACATCCACGCTGGTGACCGGCTCGGCCGCCACTACCACCCGGCGTACCGCTGTCGGCGACTGGGCTACGGCCTGTTGTATGCAGCTCTGGAACAACTCGGCATTGGCGAAGAACAGCGGCGCATCCCAGCGGAACAGCACCAGACCGGGCGCACGCCGGGCATGGGGATAGCGCTCGATATCGTGATAGCCGCGAACACCATCGACGCGCCCCAGCACGGCGAAATGCGGACGCCAGCCATCCCAGAGGAACTCGATCACCGCCACCACCACCGCCAGACCGATGCCCGGTACCGCGCCGAGCACCGCGACGCCAACGAAGCAGGTGATCGACAGCCAGAACTCCCAGCGCTGAATGCGGTAGATCCGCCGCAGGTCCTTGAACTCGAAAAGGCCGATGGCCGCGGCGATCACCACTGCGGCCAGCGCGCTGTTGGGCAGGTGCTGCAGCAGGTTGGGGGCGAACAGCAGCAGGAGCGACACACCCACGGCACCGAACACACCGGTGAGCTGGGTCTTGGAGCCGGCCGCCTCGGCCACTGGAGTGCGCGAGGAACTGCTGCTGATGGGGAAGCCCTGGAACAGTCCCGCGGCCAGGTTGGCAGCCCCCAGACCGACCATTTCCTGATTCGGATCGACTGCAGTGCGGGTCCTGGCGGCATAGGTGCGTGACAACACGCTGGTATCGGCGAAGGACACCAGCGCCACCGCGCAGCCACCAATCAGCACGGCACTCAGGTCGCTCAGGGTTATCCACGGCAAGCTGAAGCTCGGCAACCCCTGAGGCAAGGGCCCCAGCACCTTCACGCCATAGGCCGCGTCCATGCCCAGCCCACCCACCACCAGCGTGGCGAGCACCACCGCAATGAGAATATCGGGCAAGCGCTTAAGACGCTTGAGCAGAAGGATCACCAACAGCGTACCGCCCCCTACGGCAAAAGCGGCCCAGTTGGCCTGGCCGGCCAGCAGGGCCTGGCCGAGGCTCAGGGCATCGCGCAACGGGCCTGCGCTGTCGACGGAGATACCGAACAGTTTGGGCGCCTGGCTGATCAATACGGTGAAGGCGATGCCGTTCATGTAGCCATAGCGGATCGGCTTGGACAGCAGTTCGGTGATGAAGCCCAGGCGCAACAACCCGGCACCGATGCAAACGATGCCCGACACCAGGGCCATGGCACTGGCCAGCGCGATGGCACGCATCGGATCGCCGGCAGACTGCGGCAGCACCACAGCGATGATGATGGCCGCCAGCGCCGAATCCGGGCCGAGTACCAGGATGCGACTGGGCCCGAACAGCGCATAGGCCAGCAGCGGAATGATCGTGGCATACAGCCCGTAGATGCCGGGCACCCCCGAGGCCTCGGCATAGGCAATGCCCACCGGCACCAGCATGGTGGTCAACACCAGACCGGCGAGGAGATCCTTCGGTAACCAGGCTGCCTGGTAGCCCCGCAGCACCTGCAACCCCGGCAACCAACGACGCCAACCGGAAACATCGACACCCCGGGAAGGTGTCAGGCGGCCCGTCTCGGCGGGTGGGTTGGGTGGAACTTCGCTCATGCGCGCCTTCCTTGTAGCCAGGGTTCAGAAAACCTATACGTCCGGGGTAAAGAAATAAGCCAGTCCGAGGATCAGATACACAGCAAGCAACTGCACGCCCTTCAACCAGTCCGAGCGCCCGTCGCCCGCCACCTGGCCGGTGATCAGGACGGCCAGCAGCACGCTAAGGACCAGGCCACCGGAGAACGCCAGGTCCATCGGCACAGAGCCGACGGCATAGCTGGCCAACACCAGAACCGGAGCCACGAACAGCGCGACCTGGACGCTGGAACCGATAGCAATCGACAGCGAGAGATCCATGCGATTCTTCATCGCGGCCGAGATCGCGGAAGAGTGCTCGGCCGCGTTGCCGAGGATGGCGACGATGAACACCCCGACGAACAGATTACTGAGGCCAAGCTGGTGGGCACTGGGCTCGATGGCCCCCACCAGGATTTCGCTGACCCAGGCGATCATCAGAGTGGCCAGGCCCAGCACCAGCAACGCCTTGCGCTTCGACCAGAGGGCTGGCGAATGATCGCTGTGCACAGCGCTGGGGTCCCCGGCAAACAGGTTCTTGTGGGTGACCAGCGAATACAGCAGGAACAGCCCGTAGACCAGCAGCAGGACCAGCGAGATATACAGGCTCAACGCCTGCAGCCCCTGCGGCGCACGCGACGCCACCACGGCGCTGTAGGCAGCCGGCAGGATCAGGGCAATGGTCGCCAGGGTCAGCAAGGTGGCCTGGGAGCGCGCGGCGGACGCATTGTATTGCTGCTCCTGGTGACGCAACCCGCCGGAGAGCATGGCAGCGCCCATGACCAGCAGGATATTGCCAACGATGGAGCCAACCACTGAGGCCTTCACTACATCGTGCAAGCCGGCACGCAGTGCGCTCAGAGCGATGATCAGCTCGGTGGCGTTGCCGAACGTGGCATTGAGCAACCCACCCACGCCCGCCCCCGAACGCTCCGCCAACTGCTCGGTCGCCCGCCCCAGCCAACCGGCCAGCGGCACGATGGCCAGGGCGGCCATCAGGAAGACCAGCAGGTGCTGCTGCGGAACGAGGAATTCCAGGAGGATAGCGATGGGAACGAAGACCAGCATCCAATGCAGCATGGGCTCTCCTTGCAAGGAGGCAGCGTCATAGGCTGCCGAGGAATCTGCGCGTAAGCATGGCCCGCTATCTCTACCCCGTCGATGGATTCCCTCAATTAACCTCAGGAACCCGTCGCCAACACCCATCACTGGCTAGGGATGCAGTGTCAGCGCCTTGAGCTGCTGCGCCACTACGCTGGAGCAGTTGAGCTGAACCCGCTCCAGCCCCAGCCAGCTCGCCAGGCCCTGCAGTTGCAGCGCCAGCGCCTGGAGCGCGCCCTCGCCCAGACCACCCTCTTCCACATGCACGGCATGCACTGCCAGGCGCCCTTGGGCGCGCTCGCTGCGCAGGTCAACCCGCGCACGCAAACGCTCGCCATGCAGGAACGGCAGCACGTAGTAGCCGTACACCCGTTTGTGCTGCGGGGTGTAGATCTCCAGGCGATAGCGGAAGTCGAACAACCGCTCGGTGCGTTCGCGCTCCCAGATCAACGAGTCGAAGGGTGAGAGCAGCGCGCTGGCCGTGACCTTGCGCGGAATGCGCGGTTCACCCCGGCAATAGGCAACCTGCTTCCAGCCTTCGACCTGCACCGCACGCAATTCACCAGACTCGACCAGTTCCGCCAGGCGCAGGCGACTGTCGCCGGCATCCAGGCGGAAGTAATCGCGCAGGTCCCTGGCCGTGGCCACACCCAGCGCCTCGGCGGAACGCAGCAGCAACTGGCGCTGCGCCTCGGCCTCATCCAGTTCGGGATGCTCCAGCTGGGCGGCGGGAATCACCCGTTCCGGCAGGTCGTACAGGCGCTCGAAGCCGCGCCGCGTCGCCACCGTCACCTCACCCGCAGCAAACAGCCACTCCAGCGCATGTTTCTCCGCGCTCCAGTCCCACCAGGGCCCGGCACGCTCGGTACGGGTGGTCAGGCTGCCGGCACCGAGGGCACCCTGCTCACGCACCGCCTGCAGAACCCGCTGGATCACGTCCTGCTGCTGACGACCAAATTCGGCCAGTTGCCGATAGATACCCCGTCCGTCCGCCGCCTGGCGCATGCGCCAGCGCAACAAAGGGTAAAGCTCCAGCGGCAGCAGCGAGGCCTCGTGCCCCCAGTATTCGAACAGCGCACGCCGGCGCGGCGTGCCCCAGGCCAGGTCGTCGAGCAAGTGCGGGGCGTAGTGCCCCAGGCGGGAAAAGGCCGGCAGGTAATGCGAGCGCACCAGCGCGTTGACCGAGTCGATCTGCACCACGCCGAGCCGCTCGATCTGCGCCTGCAGCTGGCGGTGCTTGATCTCTGCGCGTGGCGCACGAGCAAAGCCCTGGGCACTCAGGGCCAGGCGACGGGCTTCGGCAAGCGACAGGGAAACAGTCATGCAGCCGATGCTAGCAGGACGACTCGACCGTCAGCACATCCGGCGCCGGAAATGGCTGGCGGAAGCTGAAGGCCTGCGCACTGGCGCCGGCCTGGCGATACCAGGCCAGGCGTTCTGCCGCTTCCTCGACGCTGGGCAGGTGCCCGGCGGGCACCCACCAGAGCACCATGTGCGCCTCGTCGACCTTGTCGAACCACTCGCGGCGGCGCTTGAGCATGTCGGTGTGGGCGGACTTGTAGACGTAATCGCTGAGCGCCTGCACATCGGCCCACAGCGACAGGTTGACCAGCACGTCCGCACCGAAGGGACGAATCGCCGTGGCGTCGCCCTCCTCGTCCTGCAAGCGCCAGACATAACCCGGCGACGCCTCGGCCAGGGCATTGATACGCTCCAGGTTGGCGACGAAATCGGCCATGCCTGGCGACTCCAGCGGCTCCTTCATCCGTGCGATATTCAACTGGGCAAGTTGGTAGATAGCCATGAGCACTCCCTGTTAACGAATCAATCCACTCTGCAGCGCCAACAGGCGCTTGCCGACCCAGGTGTGATTGCTGACCAGCAAGATCCCCAGCAAGACCAGCGCCGCGCCAACCACGAAATCCAGGCTCAGCGGCTCATCGAGGATCAGCACCCCGAAGGTGACACCAAACAGCGGCGTCATGAAGGACAACACCGCCATGTTCGACGCCAGGTAGCGACGCAGCAGCCAGAACCAGGCCAGGTAACTGAGGAACGACACCACGATGCCCTGCAGCAGCACACTGGCGATACTGATCGGCGTCCAGTGAATCGGGCCAAGCTGGTGGGTCGCCACCGCGTAGGCCAGCAGCAAGCAGAAGGACACCGAGAGCTGATAGAACAGCGTCAACGTCGCCGGCGCCTCGGACAACCGCGAGCGGCGCACCACCACGGTGGTCGCGCCCCAGGCCATGCCGGCCAGCAGGCCGAAGGCATCGCCGAGCAGCATGTGGCGGTCCAGCGCCGCCCAATCGCTGCCAGCGCCAAAGGCCACCACCACACCGGCGAAACACAGACCGATGCCCGCCCACTGCAACGCGCGCAGCCGTTCACTGGGCACCAGCAGGTGCAGGCCCAGTGCGGAGAAGATCGGCGCGGTATAGAGAAACACCGCCATGTGCGAGGCTGAGGTGTACTGCAGGCCGCGCGCAATAAAGAAGAACTCCAGGGCGAACAGCGAGCCCGCCAGCACCCCGCCACGCCAGGTACAACCGAGCCAGCCCTGCCAGGCACGCTGCCAGAGCAGCAGGCCGCCCACCAGCAAGGCGGCCAGGCCCGAACGCAGCGCAACCTGCAGCAGCGGCGCAACATCCGCCGCGGCCAGCTTGATCGCCACCTGCTGGATACCCCAGATGGCGCACAACACCAGCATCAGCTGGAACAGAAAAGCATCGGCGCCCTTGCGCGTACCACTCATGCCCGCACTCCACATCCACTTACTCGACGCGCCTTGTCACGCGCCCACGACCACTGCAACTCAGGGCTTGAGCGGATCATCCCAGAATGGCCGCTCGCTTTCCTGCATCACATCGGCGCGGTTCAGGCCGATGTCCTTGAGCGCGCTATCGTCCAGCGTCGCCAGCAGACGGCGTTGCTCGGACAACTGCCACCAGCGCCGCACTTGCTGCCAGATGGCGGCGAGCCGTAGCGCCGGAAGCACGCGCCGGAAGCTGACCGATTGAGCGATGGCATAACCTTTTTGACCTTTCATCTCGTCGCCCTCCTGTGGGGTTGGCGCCAGTCTCGCTTCGGCCTTAAGATCAATCCAACGAATGTTTCTTATGCCTGGCATCTGGGAGATTGATGAATGGCCCACTATCCGAGCATCGACACCGAACTGCTGCGCAGCTTCGTCGCGATTGCCGATAACGGCGGTTTCACCCGCGCAGCCGAAGCGGTCAACCGCACCCAGTCTGCGGTGAGCATGCAGATGAAGCGCCTGGAAGACGACGTGGTGCAGCGCCCGCTGTTCGAGCGCGAAGGCCGCCAGGTGCGGCTGACACCCGAAGGCCAGGTGCTGCTGGGCTATGCGCGACGCATCCTCAAGCTGCACGGCGAAGTACTCAACACCCTGCGCGAACCGCACATGGTCGGTTCGGTGCGCATCGGCACGCCGGATGACTACGTGATGCGCTTCATGCCGGGGATTCTTGCGCGCTTCGCCCAGGCCTATCCGCTGGTGCAGGTGGAACTGCACTGCGAACCCTCCGGCATGCTGCTGCAACGCCAGGATCTCGACCTGACCATCGTTACCCGCGAACCGGGCAAGGAAATCGGCCAACTGCTGCGCCAGGAACGCTTCGTCTGGGCCGAAGCCCTTGGCTTCAGCCCCCACGAGCAGACGCCCATCCCGCTGGCCATGTTCAATGTCGACTGTTTCTGCCGCGCCTGGGCCTGCAACGCGCTGGATGCCATGGAGCGCGAATACCGTATCGCCTACACCAGCCCCAGCCTGTCAGCGATCTTTGCCGTGGTCAGCGCCGGCCTGGCGGTCACCGCGCAACTGCAGAGCCTGATCACCCCAGACATGCGCATCATCGGCGAAGCCGAAGGCCTGCCCACCCTGCCGATGACCAGCATCGTGCTGCTGCGCAATGCACAGACCCACTCTCAGGTCACCGAGACCCTGGCCGAGCACATCGTCGAGGGCTTCCGCCTCTAAGACTTATCGGCGGAAAATGTTTCGCAGTTTTTCACCCTACGCACAGGGCGTCATCGTAGGGTGGATAACGCTTTGCTTATCCACCACCGGCCACAGCGCAACGCCCAGCAGCCCTGAGGCGCCAACTACTGCAGCAACAGCCCCACCGAGCAGGCCAGCAGGAAGCCGCAGAACAGGCTGCGCAGCAGTTTGTCCGGCAGCGCATGGGCGATGCGCACGCCCCAGCTGATGCTCAGCAACCCACCGCAGGACAGCGCCAGGCCCATGCCCCAATCGACCTGGCCATGGGCGGCGAAGGTGGCCAGCGTCACCCCGGTGCTGGGCAAGGCCATGGCCAGCGACAGACCTTGCGCCACCACCTGGCTCAGGCCGAACACGCTGGTCAGCACCGGTGTGGCGATCACCGCGCCACCCACCCCGAAGAGGCCGCCGGCAATCCCGGAGAAGGTGCCCAGCAGCGCCAACTGACGGGTACTGGGCGCAGGCTGCGCGCCCAACTCCGCTGGCGAGGGGCGGTACAGGCGCCAGCCGTTGTACAGCACCAGGGCCAGCAGGAAGCCGACGAACAGGTAGCGCATCACCTCGTTCGAGAGATTCGCCGCGACGTTCGCGCCCACCAGCGCCCAGCAGAAACCTGCCAGCGCCAACACACCCGCCCAACGCCAGTTGATCCGATTGCGCTGGTTGTAGCGCCACAGCGCCAGCATCACGTTCGGCACCACCATCACCAGCGCCGTGCCCTGCGCCAGATGCTGATCGAGCCCGAACAGCAGGCCGAGCATGGGAA
>JBBNAI010000196.1:0-3582 GCA_037994305.1 Pseudomonas sp.
ATCAGTGGCGTGCTGCTTACCACTGGAACCTCGCCACGTGGGTGTCCGGCAGTTCGGCGGTGATCAGCTGTTCCTGCTCCTGCAGGCCGTCGAGCACTTCCACGCGCTGGCGGCTGCGCGCGCCGACATGCACTTCGCGGTTCTCCGCGCGGCCCTTGGCGTTGAGCACGCGGGCGCGGAACAAGCCGACCTCACCGTCCACCGCCTGCAGGGCTTCCAGCGGCGCGGTGAGCACGTCGCGCGCGGCGGCGGTGATGAAGGTGACCTGGGCGGTCATCTGCGGCATCAGCTCGCCGTCCTGGTTGTCGACGTCAAACAGCACGGTGTACTGCACCGCCTTCATGGTCACCGGTGCGGCGCTGGTTTCACCCGATGCAGTGGGTGGCAGCGGTGGTGACGGCAGGATCTGGCGGATCTTGGCGTGCCAGCGGCGGCCGTCGCCACCCAGGGTGGTGAAGTACAGGCCCAGGCCCGGCTTGAGCTGGCGGATATCGGCTTCGGAGACCTTGGTCCAGGCGGTCATCGCCGAGAGGTCGGCGATGCGCAACACGGTCGGTGTCTGGTAGGTGGCGTTGAGGGTCTGCCCCTGCTTCACGTCGACGCCCAGTACGGTGCCGGCGATGGGCGCATAGAGGCGGGTGTAGCTCAGCTGCGCCTCGTTGCCCTTGAGCCGCGCCCGGCTCTCGGCGATCTGCGCACGCAGCTGCTTGAGGCGCGCCTGCGCGGCCTTCAGGCTGGCGGCGGCGACTTGCACGTCTTCCTCGCGGGTCGCCTCGTCCACCGCCAGGCGCTGCTGGCGCTGGTGTTGCTGCTGGGCCAGCTCGAACTGTGCCTGCTGTTCTTCCAGCTGCGCACGCAGGCCATCCAGCGCCGCACGGTCGGCCTCGACCGTGGCCTGGTGCAGGCTGGCGTCGATTTCGGCAAGCAGCTGGCCCTTCTGCACCTGATCGCCCGGCTCTACATGCAGGCGGGTAACCTGGCCGGACACCTGGGCGCCAACGTCCACCGACTCGCGCGGCTGCAGGGTGCCGATGGCCACCACCGTGGCCTCGACATCACCACGGCTGACCGCCTCGGTGGCAAACGCCGGGGTCGGTTCGCTGCGCCACAGCAGCACGCCGCCGATCACGGCCAGGGGCAGCGTCAGCAGCAGGCCGCGACGGATAGTTTTTGCAGAAGGAAAACTCATTCGATGCTCGTCCTTGCACACCAGCGGATCAGCCGGCACTCCACAACAGCGCGGGCAGGCTGCCCAGCAGACTCAGTCCCATCAGCCACGCGGCGCCCTTGGGCCGATAAGGCAACAGCAATACCAACAGCAACGCGGCGCCGGTAAGCAGGCCGAACCAGATGACCACGCCCACCGAGCCGCCCCAGGCGCGAATGCACGGCCACAGGGCCACGGCCAGCAGCAACCAGCCGCCGACCCGCAGGCCACGCTGCAGGTGCGGCGCGGTGCGCGACCAGACCTGGCGGTGATGACGGTCCATGCCCAGGCACAGCGCCGCCATGCCGGCGTAGCACAGCGCACCGCCAAGCAGCAGAGCGAGGGAAATAGCCATCAGGCCACCTCCACTTCAGCGTTGCGTGCACGCTCGCGGCGTGGCTTGCCGTGGGCCACCTGCTGGCTCTTGTGCCAGAGCCGCCGGGCCGTCCACAGGCTGAGCAGACCGAGGGCCATGGCCACCAGCTCGACGCCGGCACGCTCGCCGTCGCCACGCTGCAGGTACGCGATGAACTGGTCGCCGACCACCAGCCAGTTGAGCAGCGGCAACGCCAGGCAGAGCAGGGCAGTGGCCAGCAGCTGTTCGATCCAGGCGCGGTTCGCCGGGCGCAGCGCGGCATGCACGAAGGTCGCCAGCCACACGGCGAAGAAGGCGGCGATTTCCCACTCGGGCCGATCACTGATGCCCAGCGGGATGATCCGGTTGGCCCAGAAGAAGGCGATGCAGGCCAGGGCCAGGCCGCTGATCGAGGCGATGTTGAGCACCTCGATCAGCCGGTAGACCTGCGGCGTGCGCGCGCCGAACTCATGCAGCGAACGCTGGCGACGCTTGACCATGAACAGGATCGCCCCGGTGGCCATCATCGCCGCGCCGGCCAGGCCGCAGATGAAGTACAACCAGCGCGCGGCATGCCCGCCGAATGCGGCGAAGTGCAGGTTGGCCATCACCGACTGCACGTCCTGCGAGGCGCCGCCGCGCAACTCGCCGGGCATCTGGATATCGGTCTGCTCACCGCTCACGCCGTTGAACAGCACCTGGCCGCCGCCGTCGCCGAGCAGGCGGTACTCGCCGCTCTTCTCGATGAAGCGACCGAACAGGCGCACGCTGGAACTGCTGTCGTTGGGGTGCTCGATGCTGATGAAGCTGACCGGGCGCTGCAGTTGCTGCTCACCGCGCACCAGCAGCTCGTCGAGCTTGGCCAGCGGTGCGGCGATGCCGGTGTGCTCCTCTTGCGCCGGCTGGGTCAGCAGGTCGGCAAAGTAGGCTTCCTCGTTGCTGTAATGGGTGGCGATGCCGACCGGCATGTACAGCGCGTAGAAGGTCGCCAGGCCGGTGTAGGCGATCATCAGCTGGAACGGCAGGCTCAGCACCGACACCGCGTTGTGCGCGTCCAGCCAGCTGCGCTGGCCTTTGCCCGGGCGGAAAGTGAAGAAGTCCTTGAAGATGCGCTTGTGGGTGATCACCCCGCTGACCAGGCCGACCAGCATGGCCATGGTGAAGAAGCCGACGAACCAGATGCCGGCGGTGCCACCGTGGAACTCGAAGTGCATGTGCACGAAGTGATGGCCGCCTTCGCTGTCGCGCTCCTGCGAGCCATCCACCGGCTTGCCGGTGGTCGAGTCGATGCGGGCGTTGTGGAAGTTCTCCTGCGGGTCCTGCCAGAACAGGCGGATCGACGGGTCTTCATCCGAAGGCAAACCGATGCCCCAGAAATGCGCACCTGGCTGGTTCTCGATGAACCAGGCGTGGCCCATGCGCACCGCGTTCGGCCGGTCGAAGCCATCGTCCATGCCGCTACCGCCACTGGCCTCGGCGGCCTGCGGCAGGTGCGGCTTCATCCAGCGGGTGATGGCCTCGTCGAACACGCCGAGCGAGCCGGTGAGAAACACCACGAACAGCACCCAGCAGGCCCACAGCCCGCCCCAGGTGTGCAGCCAGGCCATCGACTGGCGCAGGCCGTCCTTCACGACTGGCTGGCTCATACCATGCCCCTCCCCAACCACCAGCCGAGCACGGCCAGGACCACGGCCGGCAGCAACAGGCCGAGCCAGGCGCGGCGGTTGTCCTGCACCGCGAAGACCCAGACGATGGCCGCGGTATACACCGCGAAACTGGCCAGCGAGGCGGCCAGGATGGCCTGGCTCTTGGGCAGCGGCAGCACGGCGCCGAGGAAGATCACCACGGCCGAGGTCAGCGCATAGCCGCCGAGAATCGCCGCGGCGCTGCGTGACAGCAGCACGCGTGCACGTCCGGGGGAGGAAGAGGTTGGTTTCATCAGCAAACAGCCATCGTTCGGTACAAAGAAAAACCGCCGGCAACGCCAGCGGCAGACAAATTAGTGGCCCGGGAAATACGA
>JBBNAI010000197.1:0-7719 GCA_037994305.1 Pseudomonas sp.
ACATCGGCTCGTCGAGCAGCAGCAGCGAAGGCGCCGGCGCCAGGGCACGGGCCAGGGCCACGCGCTGTTGCTGGCCACCGGAGAGCTGGCCGGGGTACTTCTTCTCGCTGCCCAGCAGGCCGACCAGGTCGAGCATCTCGGCTACCCGTGCACGAATGGTCTCGCGGTTGTTGCCGGCCAGGCCGTAGCCGATGTTCTGCTCCACCGTCAGGTTGGGGAACAGCGCATAGGACTGGAACAGGATGCCGTAGTCACGCGCCTGCGGCGGCAACTCGGAGACGTCCCGCGAGCCGATGTAAATGCTGCCCTGATCCTGCCGCTCCAGCCCGGCGATACAGCGCAGCAGCGTGGTCTTGCCGCAGCCGGACGGCCCCAGCAGACAGACCAGCTCGCCGGCGGCGATATCCAGCGACACCCCGTCCAACGCCTTGAAGGCGCCGAAGCCCTTGTGGATGTCGCGTACCTGCATGTTCACGGAAAGCGGCATAGCCATGACAAAACCTCATTGAGCGATCAGCTCGGACGAGGGTCATGCTAAACAGCGAGTGCGAAGGCTTTATGGCAGTTGGGCAAAAGCTGCCGATAGTAGCATCGGCATTTTTGGGGGTGTCCACCAAGCGGCGATCAGGTACTGGCAGCTTCCCGCGCCAATCCCAGAAAGGCTGCCGGCAACCGCGCCTGGCGGCGCTCCTTGAGGCAGTAGAGGTACTCGGCGATCAGCGGCGCGCCTTCCAACTCGACCACCTTGAGCAGCGGATTATCCGGCACCTCGTGGCGGGCGATGATGCTGATGCCGATGTTGCGCAGTACCGCTTCACGGATCGACTCGCGGCTGCCGATTTCCAGTAACGGGCCGATGGCCACACCGGCCTCGCGCAACAGCGTCTCGCTGAGCACGCGGGTGGTCGAACCACCCTCGCGCATCAACAGGCAATGTCCAGCCAGCGCGCTCAGCGGCACCCGGTCATGGGCCGCCAGCGGATGCAGGCGATGCACCGCCAGCACCAGCGGATCGTGGCCCAGCAACAACCGGGTCAGGCGCGCATCCTCGACCAGTTGCGAGGACGCGGCGAGATCGACACGGTATTCCTCCAGCGCTTCGATCACCTGCTGCGAATTGCCAATTTCCAGGGTTACCTCGCACTGCGGGAACTGGGCGCGAAAGCCCTTTACCAGGTCGAGCACGTAATAAGGCGCCGTGGCGCCGATGCGCAAGGCGCCCTGCACCTGGCCGCTGTTGCGCAGGAAGAACTCGATGTCGGCTTCCTGCTGCAGCAGCGTCTGCACCATGGGCAACAGGCGCACACCCTGATCGCTGAGGGTCAGCCGGCGGCCGCCACGGTAGAACAACTCGACGCCGTATTGACCTTCCAAGCTGCGGATCTGCGTGGTCACCGTGGGCTGGCTGAGGCCAAGCTTCTTCGCCGCCTGGGTAATGCTGCCCAGGCGAGCAACCATGTGAAAGGACTTCAGCTCGGCGCAGAGCATGCTTCAGGGCACTCCAGGGCGGATATCGATATCAACACAACGAACAGGCCAGGGCGCGGCAGGGTCGCCGGCATGGCAGATGACACATTTATCAAAGGCTCGTGACAGACAGATGACGCAAACCAGAGCGCGCAGGCCAATGACCCAGCCCTTGGAGGAAATGAGTGGCCTGAGGACAAAAGCAGATGCACGTCTGTCGGACAATTGCCCTGTCCCACTAAAAGTACGACGTGCGAACACCAGGCACTGCTGAATGAATGGACACTGAGAGTGCGGTGACTTGCCATGCACCGCGAGCACCGTCTGCTGGGCACTGGCAACGTCAGCCCAGCACCTGATGAACGACTCGGGAGCACGCCAAACAAGCCGCCAACCTACATTCCCAGCGCCGCCCTGCCCTTGCAGGCCTTGGTATCCGCTAGCCGCCGCCATATAACTGCCGTCATACCTATGCGACAATATGCGCAATGTCCGGCATGAACCCCGCATTCATCTCTCAGCAATTGGGCCCTGGCGCCCTGATGTTGTTGTCGACGTACGCCCGCTGGATCAACTCCCGCTCCGCCTGGAGCGAACTGGAAACGCTGAATATTGATATCAATATCGGTATCAGCAACATCCAGCCAGCCATAAGTTATTGATAGGTAAGCACTTTGATCTCCACCGCCAACATCACCATGCAGTTCGGCGCCAAGCCGCTGTTCGAGAACGTTTCCGTCAAGTTTGGCGGCGGCAACCGCTACGGTCTGATCGGGGCCAACGGCTGCGGCAAGTCGACCTTCATGAAAATCCTCGGCGGTGATCTGGAGCCTTCCGGCGGCCAGGTGATGCTCGAGCCGAACGTACGCCTGGGTAAATTGCGCCAGGATCAGTTCGCCTACGAAGAATTCACCGTGATCGATACCGTGATCATGGGTCACGAAGAGCTGTGGAAGGTCAAAGCCGAGCGCGACCGCATCTATTCGCTGGCGGAAATGAGCGAAGAAGACGGCATGGCCGTGGCCGAGCTGGAAACCGAGTTCGCCGAGATGGACGGCTACACCGCCGAATCCCGCGCCGGTGAACTGCTGCTGGGCCTGGGTATCGGCATCGAGCAACACTTCGGCCCGATGAGCGAAGTCTCGCCCGGCTGGAAACTGCGTGTGCTGCTGGCCCAGGCACTGTTCTCCGACCCGGAAGTGCTGCTGCTGGACGAACCAACCAACCACCTGGACATCAACACCATCCGTTGGCTGGAAAACATCCTCACCCAGCGCAACAGCACCATGATCATCATCTCTCACGATCGTCACTTCCTGAACAGCGTGTGCACCCACATGGCTGACCTGGACTACGGTGAGCTGCGCCTGTTCCCGGGCAACTACGACGAGTACATGACCGCCGCCACCCAGTCGCGTGAGCAACTGCTGTCGGACAACGCCAAGAAGAAAGCGCAGATCAGCGAGCTGCAAAGCTTCGTCAGCCGCTTCTCGGCCAACGCCTCGAAAGCCAAGCAGGCTACCAGCCGTGCCAAGCAGATCGACAAGATCCAGCTGGCCGAGGTCAAGCCGTCCAGCCGTATCAGCCCGTTCATCCGCTTCGAGCAGAACAAGAAACTGCACCGCCAGGCCGTGATGATCGACAACATGGCCAAGGGTTTCGACGGCAAGACCCTGTTCAAGAATTTCAGCTTCCAGGTCGAAGCCGGCGAGCGCGTCGCGATCATCGGCCCCAACGGCATCGGCAAGACCACCCTGCTGCGCACCCTGGTGGGTGAACTGACCCCGGATGCCGGCTCGGTCAAATGGACAGACAGCGCTGAACTGGGCTACTACGCCCAGGACCACGCCCACGACTTCGAAGACGACGTGACCCTGTTCGACTGGATGAGCCAGTGGACCCAGGGCGAGCAGATGGTGCGTGGCACCCTCGGCCGCATGCTGTTTTCCAACGACGAGATCCTCAAGTCGGTCAAGGTCATCTCCGGTGGTGAACAAGGTCGCATGCTGTTCGGCAAGCTGATCGTGCAGAAGCCCAACGTACTGGTGATGGACGAACCGACCAACCACTTGGACATGGAGTCCATCGAGTCGCTCAACCTGGCGCTGGAGAACTACCCGGGCACGCTGA
This sequence comes from Pseudomonas sp., assembly GCA_037994305.1. Classification (GTDB taxonomy): domain Bacteria; phylum Pseudomonadota; class Gammaproteobacteria; order Pseudomonadales; family Pseudomonadaceae; genus Aquipseudomonas. The sequence continues at coordinate 3,598 of JBBNAI010000197.1, forward strand.
TCTTCGTCAGCCACGACCGCGAGTTCGTAGGCTCCCTGGCCACGCGCATCATCGAGCTGTCGCCTAACGGCATTACCGACTTCAGCGGCACCTACGATGATTACCTGCGCAGCCAAGGCGTAATCGTCTAAGGCACGGATTCGCTGCGCGTCGGCCAGGCGTTGTTGGCCAAGGGCCTCGGGCTGCTCATTTACGACATGTAAACTCCGCGCCCTCGGCCCTTGCCCGCCTAGCCTGACTCTAGCTCGCGATATCCCGAGACTTCGGTGAAAACAAAAAGGCATCCCTCGGGATGCCTTTTTCGTTCCTCCTCACACAATCAATGCCCGCCGAGATAAGCGTTGCGCACCTCTTCGTTGCCCAGCAGTTCGGCGCCGGTACCGGTCATGCGAATCTCTCCGGTGACCATCACGTAGGCGCGATCCGACAGCTTGAGCGCGTGGTTAGCGTTCTGCTCGACCAGGAAGATGGTCATGCCGGTCTTGGCCAGTTCACGCAGGGTCTGGAAGATCTGCTTCACCACGATCGGCGCCAGGCCCAGGCTCGGCTCATCGAGTAATAGCAGCTTGGGGCGGCTCATCAGTGCGCGGGCAATCGCCAGCATCTGCTGCTCGCCACCGGACATGGTCATGGCCCGCTGGTTGCGCCGCTCTTTGAGGCGTGGAAACAGCTCGAACATGCGCTGCATGTCCGCATCGGCGTTGGCCGTACCGATGGGGATGGTGCCCATCAGCAGGTTTTCCTCGACGCTCATGTCAGGGAACACCCGACGCCCCTCCGGCGACTGGGCGATGCCATTGGACGCCACGTAGTGCGCGCTCTTCTGGGTGATCTCGGTGCCCTGGTAGAAAATCTGCCCGCCACTGGCGCGCGGCTGGCCGAAGATCGACATCAGCAGCGTGGACTTGCCAGCCCCGTTGGCGCCGATCAGGCTGACCGTCTCGCCTTCGTTGATATGCAGACTGACCGAGCGCAGCGCCTGGATCGGTCCGTAATGCACATCGACGTTCTTGAACTCCAACAACGGCCCGCTCATACCACTTCCTCTTCTTCCGCGCCGAGGTAGGCAGCGATGACCTTGGGGTCGTTCTTGATCGCATCCGGGCCACCCTGGGCGATCACGTTGCCGTATTCGAGTACGACGATGTGGTCGGAAATATCCATGACCATGCCCATGTCGTGCTCGATCAGCAGCACGGTGATGGCGTGCTGGTCGCGCAGGCGCCGGATGATCTGGCTCAGCGCATGGGTTTCCGCCGGATTGAGGCCGGCAGCGGGCTCGTCCAGGCAAATCAGTTCCGGCTGGGTGCACATCGCGCGGGCGATCTCCAGGCGGCGCTGCTGACCGTAGGACAGCTCGCCCGCCAGGCGGTTGGCGCAATCCACCAGGTCGACCACTTCCAGCCAGTAGAAGGCGTGGTCGAGCAGCTGGTTTTCCTTCTCGCGAAAGCCCTTGGTATTGAGGACCCCGGCCAGCAGGCTGCGGTTGGAGAGCATGTGCTGGGCCACCAGCAGGTTCTCCACCACCGACATTTCCTTGAACAGGCGGATGTTCTGGAAGGTGCGCGCCAGGCCGGCGCGGTTGACCAGATGGGTGCCACCGAAAAGCTTGTACCAGAGTCGCGAGCCGAACTGCCGTGGCTTGACGAAGTCATCCGCCTGGAAGAACTCGCCGAGCACCTGGATCACGTTGGTGCTGGAGCCGTTGGCGTTGAGCTTGATGCTGCCGCCAGTGGCCGAGTAGAAGCCGGTGAGGCAGTTGAACACCGTTGTCTTGCCCGCACCGTTGGGGCCGATCAGCGCCGAGATGGAGTGGCGCTTGATGCTGAAGTTGACGTCGTTGAGCGCTTTGATGCCGCCGAAGTGCATCATCAGGTTGTCGACCGAGAGGATCAGCTCATCGCTCATGGCGCCACCCCCTTGCGTGGGGCGAAGCCGGTACGGCTGATGCGTACCAGGCCGCGGGGGCGCCAGATCATCATCAGCACCATCAGCACGCCGAGCAGCAGCACGCGGTATTCACCGAAGCTGCGCAGCAGCTCGGGCATGACCGTCAGCACGAAGGCCGCGATTACCACGCCGACCGTCGAGCCCATACCGCCGAGCACGACGATGGCCAGGATGATTGCCGACTCGAAGAAGTTGAACGACGAGGGGTCGATGAAGCCCTGCTTGGTGGCGAAGAACACCCCGGCCAGGCCCGCCGTGGCGGCGCCCATCATGAACGCCGAGAGTTTCACCAGCACATGGTTGAGGCCCATGGCGCGGCAGGCGATTTCGTCCTCGCGCAGCGCCTCCCAGGCCCGGCCAATCGGCATGCGGGTAAGCCGGTGCTTGATGTAGAGCACCGCCATCACCACCAGGAACAGGGTGACGAAGGTGAAGATCAGCTCGGCATTGGGGTTGTAACTGACGCCCAGCCACTCGTGGATCGGTACACCGCCCTCCTTCGCCCGCCGGCCGAACTCCAGGCCAAGGAAGGTCGGGCCCGGCACCGGCACGCCGTTCGGACCGTTGGTGAAGCCCACCCAGTTGTTCAGCACCAGGCGAATGATTTCACCGAAGCCCAGGGTGACGATGGCCAGGTAGTCGCCATGCATGCGCAGCACCGGGAAGCCGAGAATCGCCCCGGCGCAGGCCGCCAGTACCACGGCAATCGGCAACATCGACCAGAAACCCAGGCCCAGGTACTGATACCCCAGCGCTAGGCCATAGGCGCCGATCGCGTAGAAGCCGACAAAGCCCAGGTCGAGCAGGCCCGCCAGGCCGACCACGATATTCAGGCCCAGGCCGAGCAGTACGTAGATCAGGCCGAGGATGACCACCGACAACAGGTATTTGTTGGCGAAGAACGGGAACGCGATCGCCAGCAGGATCAGCAGCGGAATCGCGTAGCGCAGCATCGACTTGTGGTCCGAGGGCAACACATGCACGCCGTCCTGGCGCCGCAGCGAACTGGCAAAGGCGCGCCCACGCGAGGATTGCAGGAACAGGCTGAGCAACAGGCGCCCGGCCATCACCAGGCCGACCATGATCGCCAGGCGCTTGGGCTCAAGCTGGAAGCTGTAGCCCTGCAGCACCACACCGACGATGGGACCAAACACGATCAGGGCGATAAAGCCGGCGAGTACGGCATCAATCAGGCATTTCTTGATATCGAAGGAAGCGGTTTGACCGACAGACATCGTTACACCTTCGCCACATGGGGTTTGCCCATGAGCCCTTGCGGTCGGAAGATCAGAATCAGCACCAGCAGCGAGAAGGAAAACACGTCTTTGAAGTCCGAGTTGACCAGCCCGGAGAACTGCGCCTCCGCCACCCCAAGGATCAAGCCGCCGAGCATCGCCCCCGGCAACGAACCGATGCCACCGAGTACCGCGGCGGTGAAGGCCTTGATACCAATGATGAAGCCGGCATAGAAGTCGAAGGTGCCGTAGTTCATGGTGATCAACACGCCGGCCAGGGCCGCCATCGAGGCGCCGATGACGAACACGTAGGAGATCACCCGGTCGGTGTTGATCCCCAGGATCGAGGCCATCTTGCGGTCCTGCTGGGTGGCACGGCACATGCGGCCGAGCTTGGTGCGGTGGATCACGTAGGTCAGCACACCCATGCCGACGAACGAGGCGATGATGATGAACAGCTTGGTGTAGGTGAGCTGGACGAAGCCGTCACCGACATGGAACTTGATCACCCCTTCGAGCAGGGTCGGCACGCCCTGCTGGCGGGCGCCCTGGCTGATCTGCACATAGTTTTGCAGGATCAGCGACATGCCGATGGCGCTGATCAGCGGCGCCAGCCGCGTGGAGTTGCGCAGCGGCTTGTAGGCGATGCGCTCGATGGTCCAGCCATAAACCCCGGTGACCACGATGGTGAACACCAGCGTCCCGAGGATCAGAAAAGGGAAGGATTGCAAACCGAAGAAGCTCAACACGGCCAGACCGATGGCCGCGAGGTAGGCAGACACCATGTACACGTCGCCGTGGGCGAAGTTGATCATGCCGATGATGCCGTAAACCATGGTGTAGCCGATGGCGATCAAGCCATAGACCGAGCCCAGGGTCAGCCCGTTGATCATTTGCTGGAGGAAAATGCCGTCCATGCAGGAAGTCTCGTAGGCGT
>JBBNAI010000198.1:0-3128 GCA_037994305.1 Pseudomonas sp.
TGATGAAGGCCCTGGAAACCAACGATCCGGGTAACCAGCACGGCTTCCCGTACCTGTGGGGCACCACCGGCATCGGCTACAACGTCGACAAGGTCAAGGCGGTGCTCGGCGAGGGCGTGGCCGTGGATTCCTGGGATGTGATCTTCAAGCCGGAGAACATGGCCAAGCTGGCCAAGTGCGGCGTGGCCATCCTCGACAATGGCCCGGAAATGCTGCCGATCGCCCTCCATCAGCTGGGTCTGCCGCATCACAGCCAGAACCTCGAGGACTACAAGAAGGCCGAGGCGTTGCTGATGGAGATGCGCAAGAACGTGCGTTATTTTCACTCCTCGAAGTACGTCGGTGACCTGGCCAACGGCGACATCTGCCTGGCCGTGGGCTTCTCCGGCGACATCATGCAGGCCGCCAGCCGGGCCAGCGAAGCCGGCAATGGGGTGAAGATCGACTACGTGATTCCCAAGGAAGGCGCGCCGATGTGGTTCGACATGGTCACCATGCCGGTCGATGCCCCGAACGAGGCCCAGGCCTACGCTTTCATGAACTATCTGCTTCAGCCTGAAGTGATGGCCGGCATCAGCAACCACGTGCATTACGCCAACGGCAATGCCAAGGCCGATGCCCTGGTCGACCCGGTGCTCAAGGCCGACAACAAGGTCTACCCGCCGCAGGAGGTGATGACCAAGCTGTATGCGCTGGAAGCCATGCCGTTGAAGATCGACCGCGTACGCACGCGTATCTGGAGCAAAGTGAAAAGCGGCACCTGAGTTCGCCAACACGCTTCCCGTACCTGACCAAGGCCCGCCATCGCGGGCCTTGGTGTTTCTGGGCTGCCCGTGCTTGTGCCGGGGCGGTGGCCGGCGGATAGTCAGGCCTTCGACTGCAGCGAAGTGACGGCATGGAAACGACGCATCAGCACCACGACAGTTTTCGCGCCGCCTGGCTGGCCCAGGCGCGCAGCAACCCCGGAATTACCCTGGGCCTGGCCATCTCACTGCTGGCAGTGACCTGGCTGCTGGTCAGCAGCGGGTTGAACGCCTTCTCCGGCCCGGATGCCGAGCGCCTGCGTTATGCCTTGTACGGTGGTAGCGCAGGATTTGCTGCCACTGCATTTGGCGCCTTGCTGGCCCTCGGCCTGCGCCATATCACCACCCGCACCCAGGACATCATGCTCGGCTTCGCCGCGGGGATGATGCTCGCAGCCAGCGCCTTCTCGCTGATCCTGCCGGGGCTGGATGCGGCCAAGGCGCTGACCGGAAATAGCTTTCTCGGCGCCGGCACTGTGGTGCTCGGGCTGACCCTGGGCGCGTTGCTGATGCTCGGCCTGGATCGTTTCACCCCGCACGAGCACGAGAGCACGGGCCCCTGCGGCCCGGACTGCGAGCGGATCAACCGTGTGTGGCTGTTCGTCTTCGCCATCACCCTGCACAACCTGCCGGAAGGCATGGCCATCGGCGTTGGCTTCGCCGCCGGGGATTTCAGCGTGGGCATTCCGCTGGCCAGTGCCATCTCGATTCAGGACATCCCCGAAGGCCTGGCCGTGGCCATGGCGTTGCGCAGCACCGGGTTGTCGGCACTGAAGGCATCGCTGATCGCAGTGGCGACCGGGCTGATGGAACCCATTGGTGCGGTGATCGGCCTCGGCATGTCCAGCGGCTACGCCATCGCGTACCCAGTCAGCCTGGGACTGGCGGCCGGGGCGATGCTGTTCGTGGTATCCCACGAGATCATTCCGGAAACCCACCGCAACGGCCACCAGACCCCGGCGACCCTGGGCCTGATGGGTGGTTTCGCGGTGATGATGTTCCTCGACACCGCCCTGGGCTGATTCAGCCCGCCAGGTGCGCGGCGATCTCGGCGAACAGCGGTCGCTCGCCGGGATTGCTCGCGTTGCATGCGGCCTGCAGTTGCCACAGCGCCGCCTGTTGCGCGGGGCGCTGATCAGCCGTGCAGCGCTGTAGCAATTCCTCCAGCAGACAACCGAAGGCGCGTGCCTCGATCTGCTGCAGCACCTTGGCCTGCGGGCCTTGCGGGTCGAAGAACGACGCTGCGCCGAAGTCCCCCAGCAGGCAGTGCCCGGTTTCATCAACCAGCAGGTTATGCGCGTACAGGTCGCCATGCAGGATGCCCTGCGCATGCAGGTGCGCCACGGCTGAGGCAACGCCGTGAGCAATACGCAGGGCCTCGTCGAGATCGAAGCGGCGTGCGTCGGCATACACATCACGGGTGCAGCTGGCCAGCGAGGGCGGGCCGGCCAGCACGCGGTAGGCGGGGTCGATCAGTTCCAGCAGCAGGCCTGCTGGCGCATTGGCCTGTTCGGCCAGCGGCCCGGCCACGCGGATCAGGTGCGGGTGCTCGCCGGCAGCCAAACAGGCGGCCATTTCGCTGTGGGGCAGGCCATCACTGGTCAGCGCGCCTTTGAATAGCTTGGCGGCCATGGCGTGTGCTGGCTGCCCCGGGCGTTGCCAGTCCGCGCGATGGATGACTCCGGAAGCGCCTTGGCCAAGCACGGCGCCGAGGCTGATTTCGCTTCGGGCGATGGCAGGCACGGGATGCCGCGCGAGTGCAGCGGCTTCACTGGCATCGCTGATCGGGTTGCCGGCGAATGCCAGCCAGCTCAGGCGCGGCAACTCCTGTAGCCAGCTCGGCAGGGCCTGCAGGCGGTTGGCGGCAATGCGCAGCAGCTCCAGGTTGTGGCAGGCGGCCAGGCTCGCTGGCAGCGCCGCCAGCTGATTGCCGGCGAGCATCAGTTTCTGCAAGCGCGAGCAGTCACCCAGCTCGTTGGGCACGCTCTGTAACTGGTTGTCGGTAAGGATCAGCCAACGCAATTGGGCGGGCAGGGCGTCGGCGGGCAGGTGGCGCAGGCGGTTGGCCTTGAAACCGACCATCTCCAGGTGCGGGCACTCGCCGAGCACTTCCGGTACCTGGGTGAAGTGGTTGTCCGAGCAGAACAGTACCCGCAGCTTGCGCAGGCGCGGCAGGTCATGGGGCAGGGCGCTCAGGCGGTTGCCACTGAGGTTGAGCACCTCCAGGCTGTCGGCCAGGTCGAAGATTTCCCGCGGGAATTCGTGCAGCTCGGCGGACAGATCCAGGCGGGTGATGCCGGCCAGTTCGCCGCGGCGCAGTTGTTC
>JBBNAI010000199.1:0-8925 GCA_037994305.1 Pseudomonas sp.
GATGAGGTGGCGGGATGTATCAGTACGACCAATACGACCATGCGCTGGTGCGCGAACGGGTTGCCCAGTTCCGCGACCAGGTACAGCGTCGCCTCAGCGATGAACTGAGCGAAGAGGAATTCCTGCCGCTGCGCCTGCAGAACGGCCTGTACCTGCAGAAGCACGCCTACATGCTGCGCGTGGCAATTCCCTACGGCACCCTGTCGGCGACCCAGTTGCGCACCCTGGCGCGAATCGCCCGCGAGCATGACCGCGGCTATGGCCACCTCACCACCCGGCAGAACATCCAGTTCAACTGGATCACGCTTGCGCAGGTGCCGGATATCCTCGAGCAACTGGCAGCGGTAGAGATGCACGCGATCCAGACCTCCGGCAACTGCGTGCGCAACGTCACCACCGAAGCCTTTGCCGGGGTCGCCGCCGACGAGTTGCTCGACCCGCGCCCGCTGGCGGAAATTCTGCGCCAGTGGTCGACGATCAACCCGGAATTCCTGTTCCTGCCGCGCAAGTTCAAGATCGCCCTGTGCGCCGCGGGCCAGGACCGTGCGGCGGTGCAGGTGCATGACATCGGCCTGCAGATCTACCGCGATGCCGAGGGCGAACTGCTGCTGCGCGTGCTGGTCGGCGGCGGCCTGGGGCGCACGCCAATCATCGGTGTGCAGATCCGCGACGGCCTGCCGTGGCGCCACCTGCTCAGCTACGTCGAGGCCATCCTGCGCGTGTACAACCGCCACGGCCGGCGCGACAACAAGTACAAGGCGCGGATCAAGATCCTGGTCAAGGCGCTGGGCATCGAGGCCTTCGCCCGCGAAGTGGAAGCGGAGTGGGGGCTGATCAAGGACGGCCCGGCCGAACTCACCGTCGATGAGTACCAGCGCGTGGCCACGCATTTCCGCCCGCCGGCCTACGCGCTGCTTGCCGACGGCCAGACGCGCCCGGACGGCCTTTTGCACGATCCGGCGTTCGAGCGCTGGCTGGCGCGCAACGTGCACCCGCACAAGGTGCCGGGCTACGCCAGCGTGGTGCTGTCGACCAAGCCGGGTGCGGCCCTGCCGCCGGGCGATGTCACCGCGGCGCAGATGGAGGAGGTCGCGGACTGGTCCGAGGCGTTCGGTTTCGGCGAAATCCGCGTTGCCCACGAACAGAACCTGGTGCTGCCGGACGTGCGCCAGGCTGACCTGCACCGCCTCTGGCAGCTGGCCAGCGCGGCCGGTTTGGCGACGCCGAACATCGGCCTGCTCAGCGACATCATTGCCTGCCCGGGCGGCGACTACTGCTCGCTGGCCAACGCCAAGTCGATCCCTATCGCCCAGGGCATCCAGCAGCGTTTCGAAGACCTCGACTACCTGCACGACATCGGCGAACTGAGCCTGAATATCTCCGGCTGCATGAACGCCTGCGGTCACCACCACATCGGCAATATCGGCATCCTCGGCGTGGATAAGAACGGCAGCGAGTGGTACCAGATCACCCTCGGCGGCGCGCAAGGGCACGGCGCTGCGCTGGGCAAGGTGATCGGCCCGTCGTTCGGCGCCGACGAGGTGCCGGCGGTGATCGAGCGGATCATCGAGACCTACCTGCAGCAGCGCGGCGAGGGCGAGCCCTTCGCCGCCACCTGCGCGCGCATCGGCCTGGAGCCCTTCAAGCAGCGCGTCTACCGCGCCCAGGAGCAGTCGGCATGAACAACCTGATCCGCTTGCAGGGCGGCCAGGCGCAGCTCGTCGAGAACGATCCCTGGTACCTGCTGCGCGACGACGAGCCGGCACCGGCTGGCGCGGCGCTGATCCTGCCGCTGGCGCAGTGGCTGCAGCAGCGCGACCCGGCGCACGGCCTGTGGCTGGCACCGGACGATGACGCGGAAAGCCTCGCCGAGCTGCTGCCACAGCTGCCGCTGATCGCCGTGGACTTTCCCAGCTTTCGCGATGGCCGCGGTTATAGTCAGGCCTATGTGTTGCGCACGCGCCTGGGCTGGGCCGGTGAACTGCGCGCAGTGGGCGATGTGCTGCGCGATCAGCTCAGCCACATGCGCCAGTGCGGTTTCGATGCCTTCGCCGTGCGCGCCGACAAGTCGGTTGAAGACGCGCTCAAGGGCCTGGCCGGCATGAGCGTGTTGTACGGTCGCTCGGTGATCGAGCCGCGACCGCTGTTCCGTCGTCGCTGAACGGCACTCGGCCGCCAGCTGGAATGGGTGGCGCTGGGTTATCTGATCCCGAATTACCGGCCCTCTAGGTGTCGCGCCAGAAAATTCCATCTATACCTGATTGGTACGCCAGTACCTTTGGCAGGGAGGCGACGGTGCGGTTCCCGTCGTGGGTGGCATGGCCGTAGTGTGTGCCAATGTCAGAACCCGTTCGCTGCAGCGCATAAGGCTTCGCAGGACCCGTTTCGGGTCGGCTGGGCCAGAGGAAAAGCCGCTTTCAGCGCCGTTTTTCCGCCGCGCAGCAGATCCGAGACAGGTTCTAGGAGGCAAGGGATCGATGAGTCAGGAGACCAGCGCCAGGCCGGCGCGCATGACTTCGCAACTGTTGCGCCTGGTATGGCCCTTCGCCCTGGTGATTCTGCTGCAGGCGCTGATGGCGGGCGGCAGCCTCTATGTGCTGTCGGCGGTGCGAGCCTATGTCGGCGGCGAGAGCCTGTGGTCCAAGGGGCTCAAGGACGCCATTCTCTACCTCGATCTGTATGCCCGCACGGGCAGCCCCGAATACCTCGACAACTACCAGCAGGCGCTGGCCGTGCCGCTGGGCGATCACGCTTTTCGGGTCAACCTCGATGGCGCACGGCCTGATCTGGCTGCCGCGCGGGCCGCCATTCTGCAAGGGCGCAATCACCCCGATGATGTCGATGGGATGATCTGGCTGTTCCGCAATTTCCGCCATTTCAGCTACCTGGATCGGGCCATCGAGCAATGGCAGCTGGGTGATCGCTATATCTTCGAACTGAGCGAACTGGCTGCCGAAATCCAGCAGGGCGTCGATAAGGGACCGGTCCGGGCCGAGCAGACGCAGGACTGGCAGGCGCGCATTGCCCAGATCAACCATGGTGCCACGCCGGCCGCCGAAGCCTTCTCCGGCATCCTTGGCGAAGCCTCGCGGGCAGTGATGCGCCTGCTGATTGTCGGCAACCTGGCGACCGCCGTGCTGCTGATTGGTTTGGCACTGCTGCGTACGCGCAAGCTGCTGGTGGAGCGCGACCATGCTGACCAGGCGTTGCAGGAGGAAAAACAGCGCGCGCAGATGACTCTGGCCTCGATTGGTGACGCAGTGATCAGCCTCGAACGCGATGGCTGCGTTGCCTACATGAATCCGGCGGCCGAGCGCCTGGCCGCCTGTGCGGCGTCCCGCGCCCAGGGCCAGCCATTCGAAACGCTGTTCTCGATTGTCGATGAATACCCGAACGAGGCAGGGGAGTCGTCGGTGCGGCAGATCCTCGCTGGACAGGAGGTGCCGCCCGGTGACCATGCCAAGCTGATCGTGCGTCCGGATGGCAGTTCGGTGGCGGTCAATCTGGTTGGCACGCCGATTCTTACCCATGGCCAGGTCAGTGGTGCGGTGATGGTGCTGCACGACATGACGCGCGAGCGCCAGTACGTGGCCAGCCTGTCCTGGCAGGCCAGCCACGATGCCTTGACCGGCCTGGCTAACCGCCGCGAGTTCGAGTATCGCCTGGCCCAGTTGCTGGCCCGGCAGATGCGCCAGGCGGGGCGGCATGCGTTGATGTTCCTCGATCTGGATCAATTCAAGCTGGTCAACGACACCTGCGGCCATGCGGCCGGTGATGAGTTGCTGCGCGAGGTTTGCGCGGCGCTGCAGCACCATGTGCGCGAGGGCGATACCCTGGCCCGCCTGGGTGGCGACGAATTTGGCGTGGTGCTGGAAAACTGCCCGAATGAGGCGGCCGCACGGGTAGCTGAGGCCTTGCGCAAGGCGGTGCAGGATCTGCGCTTCGCCTGGGGCGGACGTTCCTTCTCGATCAGCGTAAGTATTGGTCTGGTGCAGATTCCGCCGGGCCAGAGCAGCCTGGCGGAGTTGCTGCGCACTGCCGATCTGGCCTGCTATTCGGCCAAGGAGAAAGGTCGCAACCGCGTGCATGCCTTCCAGCCGGACGATTCCGAGTTGTCCCTACGGGTGGGGGAGATGGGCTGGGTGCAGCGCATCCATGCGGCGCTCGAGGAGGGGCGTTTCCGCCTCTATGCACAGCGCATTGCGGCACTGCGCGGGGACGAGGGTGACCATCTGGAGATACTGCTGCGGCTGCATGATGAAACCGGCCAGTTGATCGGTCCCGGTACTTTCATTCCGGCTGCCGAGCGCTACGGCCTGATGCCGCTGATTGATCGCTGGGTAGTGCGCAACACCTTCCAGGCCCTGGCGCTGCACCTGCAGGACGAAGGGGCGCGGCCGCTCAGCTGCGCGATCAACCTGTCGGGTGCCAGCATCGGTGATTCCGCTTTCCTCGGTTTCCTGCGCGAACAGTTCAGCAGCCACGGCGTGCCGCCACAGCTGATCTGTTTCGAGATCACTGAAACCGCCGCCATCGCCAACCTGGGCGATGCGACGCGCTTCATCAATGAGCTCAAGGTGCTGGGTTGCCGCTTCTCGCTGGATGATTTCGGCGCGGGCATGTCGTCGTTCATGTACCTCAAGCACCTGCCGGTGGACTTCCTCAAGATCGACGGCAGTTTCGTGCGCGACATGCTGGTCGATCCCATCGACCGGGCGATGGTCGAGGTGATCAATCACATTGGCCACGTGCTGGGCAAACTCACGGTCGCCGAGTTCGTCGAGTCGGAGGCGATTCTTGCCGCGCTGCGCGAGATCGGCATCGACTACGCCCAGGGTTATGCCCTGGATGTGCCGAAGCCGTTCGAGCTGTCTGCCGGGATTCCGAGTGGGGTGACGCGGGTGCCGGATTCGGCGAGTTAGGATTGGCCTCGCGCGGGTTTCTGCAAAGCCGTCCGGGCGCCCAACCTAGGTGGCACTGGCCGGCAGGAAGATGATCTTCTCGCTGCGCCCGGCATTCACCTCGGCATAGCGCTGCAGGCCTTGCTGCAGTGGCACCTCGATCAAGCCGGTTGGCAGTGGCAGGCGACCTTCCTCGAACAACTGGCCGAATTCATCAAGCATGCGTGCGCATTGCACGGTGTCGTACAGCAGCGAATTGACCCCGACCAGCACGCCACCCCGGCGATACAGCGCCAGGGCCGGCAGTTGCACCTGGCCGTCCACTGGGGCGGCAATGATCGCCAGGCGGCCGAAGTTGGCCAATGCCGGCACGGCGGCAGCCAGCCAGAAGCCGGTGGTGTCGAAGATCACCTCGGCGCCTTCGGCGAATACGCCGTGCACCTGCGCGGCCAGCTGTTCCGGCTGTTCCAGTAACAGGCACGGCGTGCCGTTGGCGATCAATTGTTGCTGCTCTTCGCTGCGACGTACCGCGGCCAGCACGTTGGCCCCCAGTGCTTTGCCCAGCGCCACGGCGGCGCTGCCCACCGCGCCGTTGGCGCCAATCACCAGCAGGCGCGTGCCGTTGCCCACCTGGCTGCGCTGCAAGGCATCCCAGGCGGTGCTGTAGGGTACGCCGAGGGCGGCAGCCTGGCTGAAGCTGAGCACCGTGGGTTTGCGCGCGACGCCGCCAGCCGGCAAGGTCAGGTAATCGGCATGGCTGCCGTCGCGATTGAAACCGAGGCCGCGACCGGTGCCCCAGACCTCCTGGCCGAGCAGCTCTTGCGGGCCTTCCACCACCACGCCGGCAAAGTCGCGCCCAGGCACGCGCGGCAGCGTGGTGTAGGGGAAGCGGCCGAGAACGTTCTTCACATCGCTGGGATTGAGGCCGGCGGCGCGGACTTCCACCAGTACCTCGTTGGCGGCCGGAATTGGGCGCGGCAGTTCGACATGCTGGAGGGCGGCGAGATCACCGGTGCTGGAGAATTGCAGGGCGTGCATGGGCGGTCCTTGTGCGATTTCAGCTCGCGGAGGGCGAAAGCTGCAGTGAGTGCGCGCAGTCTATGGCGGGCGTCCCCGGGCTTTCGGTCAAGCCTTTCAGAGTATCGGCCAAGCTGCCGTGTTCAGGCGTTGGGCGATGGAGCGCCTTGCCGGTACTCAGAAGGCGTCATACCCAGTTCGCGGCGGAACATGTCGCTGAAGCTGGCCGGCTGGTAGCCCAGTTCGCGGGCGATACGACCCACCGGTGTGCCCTGGATCAGCGCAGCGGCAGCGGTAGCCAACTGCACCTGGCGCCGCCATTCGGCGAAGCCCATGCCCAGGTCGCGTAGCAGCAGGCGGGCCAGGGTGCGCACGCTGGCACCGGCGTTCTCCGCATGTTGCTCGAAGGATATCGCCAGCGATGGCGCGGCCATCACCGCCTGGCAAAGGTGCAGCAGACGGCGGTCCGCGCCATCGGGCAGCGGTACGCGCAGCTGGCTGCGCCGAGCACGGCGCAGCTCCTGGATGCCCAGTTCGGCCAGGGCGGTGTAGTAGGGCGCGTCGTTCTGCTGCTCCTGTTCGACCAGGGCGAGGATCAGCTCGCGCAGCAGCGGCTTGACCTCGAACACTTGCACGCTGGCATCCAGCGACTGCGCCAGTTGCGGGCGCAGGTAGATGTTGCGCATTTCCAGTTCGGAAACCACGCGTATCCCGTGTACCACACCCGGCGGCAGCCACACGCCACGCTGCGGCGGTACCAGCAGCGCTTCGCCTGGCGTTTCCACCCACATGATCCCGGACATGGCGTAGAGCAATTGGCCCCACTCGTGCTCGTGGGGCTCGATGAACAGGCCACGCGGGTAGCTGCGGGCGAGGGCGCGCAGCGGCACGGCGGTGTTGCTGAGGTCGGGTGGCGTGGCGCGGGCCATGGTTGCTCGGGGCTGTCGGCGGTTGGGGCAGGCGCGATCTTAGCCGAGGCACCGGCTATTGCGCTGCAGCTGACCGGGTTGCTGGCACGCTGGCGCACCACACTGGCAATAAAACGTTACGGACGCGATGGGGTATCCGCCCGCTGACCGTCCCTTTTCTGGCTGTAAGGAAAAGTTGCCAACTAGCCTGGGCTGGCTGGGCCGGTAGGAGCTTGGGGTGGCTTGTGGCGTGGTGCTGCGCAGGCTCAGATGAAGGCAGTTGAGTCGCAGGCCTGTGCCTGTGGCAGCCATCCCACAATAACAACGAGGAGGCGGAATGAACGCCGTGGCCAAGATCGAACAACACAATCCCATCGGTACCGACGGTTTCGAGTTCGTCGAATTCACAGCCCCCACCGACGAAGGTATCCAGCAGCTGCGTGCGCTGTTCACCGCCATGGGCTTCACCGAAACCGCCAAACACCGCTCCAAGGAGGTCTGGTTGTTCCAGCAGCACGACATCAACATCGTGCTCAACGGCAATCCCACCGGTCATGTACGCGCCTTTGGCGAAAAGCATGGGCCGAGTGCCTGCGCCATGGCCTTCCGGGTGAAGAACGCGGCCCAGGCCGCCGCCTATGTCGAGTCCCAGGGCGCGACCCTGGTCGGCAGCCACGCCAACTTCGGCGAACTGAACATCCCCTGCGTCGAGGGCATCGGCGGCTCGCTGCTGTACCTGGTCGATCGCTACGGCGACAAGAGCATCTATGACGTCGACTTCGAGTACATCGAGGGCCGTGGCCCGAACGACAACGCGGTCGGCCTGCAGCTGATCGACCACCTGACGCACAACGTCAAGCGTGGGCAGATGGATGTCTGGTCCGGCTTCTACGAGCGCATCGCCGGCTTTCGCGAGATCCGCTACTTCGACATCGAAGGCAAGCTCACCGGCCTGTTCTCCCGCGCCATGACCGCGCCCTGCGGCAAGATCCGCATCCCGATCAACGAGTCGGCCGACGACAAGTCGCAGATCGAGGAATTCATCCGCGAGTACCACGGCGAGGGTATCCAGCACATCGCCCTGTCCACCGACGACATCTACGAAACGGTCCGCCAGCTGCGCGCCAACGGCGTGGACTTCATGACCACGCCGGACACCTATTATGAAAAGGTCGACAGCCGCGTGGCTGGCCACGGCGAGCCCACCGCCACCCTGCGCGAGCTGAACATCCTGATTGATGGCGCGCCTGAAGACGACGGCATCCTGCTGCAGATCTTCACCAACACGGTGATCGGCCCGATCTTCTTCGAGATCATCCAGCGCAAGGGCAACCAGGGCTTCGGCGAGGGCAACTTCAAGGCCCTGTTCGAATCCATCGAGGAGGATCAGGTGCGTCGTGGCGTGATCTCCGAGGACTGAGCCGTAGGGTGGATGACGCTGTGTTCATCCACCGTTATCGGTGGAAAACGCTTCGCGGTTTTCCACGGGGTGGCCATCCACCCTACGAATCCTGAGCGCCATGACGAGGAGTTACACATGAGCCGAAAATGGATCAGCTTCCCCCTGCGCGAGGGCGAGTGTTCGCGCCAGGCGCACTGCGATTTCCCGCAGGATACCTACGAGCGCGAAATGGGCCGCGAGGGCTTCTTTGGTCCGGTGACCCACCTGCACCACAAGCATCCGCCCACCGGCTGGGTCGACTGGCAAGGGCCGTTGCGCCCGCACGCTTTCAACTTCAACGACATCGCCAGCGAGCGCGACTGCCCGTTGCAGGCGCCGCTGACCCTGCACAACGCCGATGTGCAGTTGCGCGTCTGGAAGACCCACGGCGCTATGCGCCATCTGGTGCGCAACAGCGATGGCGACGAACTGCTGTTCGTCCACGAGGGTGCCGGGCATTTCTACTGCGACTTCGGCCATCTCGAATACCGCGATGGCGATTACCTGGTGATCCCGCGCGGCACCGCCTGGCGCATCGAGGCCACGCAGCCGACCTTCATGCTGCTGATCGAGAACACCGACGGCGCCTACATGCTGCCGGACAAGGGCCTGGTCGGCCCGCAGGCGATCTTCGACCCGGCGGTGCTTGAGCACCCGC
>JBBNAI010000200.1:0-14339 GCA_037994305.1 Pseudomonas sp.
GGCTCGCTGGTGCAGTGGCTGTTACGTGAGGTGGCGGCGGTTTGATCCTCACCGGTTGGCTCAAGCCGCGCTGGCGGCGCTGGATTGTCCGGCGCATTCCACCTGCGGCGCAGGTGCAGTTGAACCAGCGGCGCATCTTCATCATGCCCAATCGGGTCGGCGCCGGCTTTGGTCTGGCGCTGATGCTGATGCTGCTTGCCGGGATCAACTACGAGAACAGCTTGGCCTATGGCCTGACGTTCATGCTGGCGGCGGTGTTTATCGTTGCCATCCTGCATACCTTCCGCAATTTCACCGGGCTGATTCTCAAGGCCGGCATCAGCGGCGCGGTGTTTGTCGGCGAGCAAGCGCGCTTTCGTGTGCGCCTGGAAAGCGCCGAGTACGCTCACCAGGCCGTGGCCCTTGGCTGGCCGCCGGCCGAACTGCAGACCGTCGATGTGCCGGCGCGTGGCCAGCGCGAGTGCGAACTGAGCTTGCCGGCGCTACGCCGTGGCTGGTTGCGCCCCGAACGCCTGCGGGTGGAAAGCCGTTTCCCCCTGGGTATCCTGGTGGCCTGGAGCTGGGTCGATCTGGATCAGGCGGTGCTGGTCTATCCACGCCCGCTGGCGGGTGATCTGCCGCTCGGCGCTGGAGGCGGGAAAGATGAAGAGGACGAGGGCGCACGCGTGCAGGGACGTGGCGCCGACGATTATCAGGGGCTGAAGACCTATCAGCCCGGTGACTCGCGGCGCCGCCTGCACTGGAAGGCTTATTCGCGCGGCCAGGGATTGCTGGTCAAGGATTTTGCTGCGTTGGCCGGGCGTGACCTGTGGCTGGACTTCCTGGCCCTGGGCGGCGATCCCGAAGAGCGCCTGTCGCGTCTGTGCCACTGGGTGCTGGAGCTGGATAACCGCCAGCAACCCTACGGCCTGCGCATTCCCGGCACGGAGCTGGCACCCGACTACGGCGATGCTCACCGCGAGGCCTGTCTGCGCGCGCTGGCGCTGTACGGGGTGGCGGCATGAGTGCGCTACAGCCGATCCCGCGCATCGGCCTGATCTGGCTGCTGGTGGCGCAGGTACTGGTGATCCTGCCGCTGCTCCTGCATCTGCCGCCGTGGATCATCCTGCTGTGGCTGGCGTGTGCCGGCTGGCGGATGCAGATCTTCCGTATGCGTGCGCGTTACCCCACGAGCCTGGAACGCATCGGTCTGATCGTCGCCACCGGGGCGGCGGTGGTGCTCTCGCGGGGCAGCCTGATTGGTTTGGATGGCGGCGCACTGCTGCTGGTGGCGGCGTTCTGTCTCAAGCTGCTGGAGATGCGCAGCCGCCGTGATGCGCTGCTGGAGATATTCCTCGGCTTCTTCGTGGTGGTGATCGGCTACCTGTTCGATGACAGCCTGCTGGCGGCGGCCTACAGCCTGTTGCCGGTGGTGGCCCTGCTGGCGGCGTTGATCGGCCTGCAGCAGAGCGCGCTGGCGGTGCAGCCGCGGGCGACCATCAAGCTGGCTGCCAGCCTGCTGTTGCAAGCACTGCCGCTGATGCTGGTGCTGTTCGTGTTCTTCCCGCGCCTGGCGCCGCTGTGGAGCCTGCCGACACCGGACAAGGCGTTCAGTGGCCTGTCGGACAGCATGGCGCCGGCGGATATCGCCGAGCTCAGCCAGTCGGATGCCCTGGCCTTTCGCGCCAGTTTCGAGGGGGCTATTCCGCCACGCCCTCAGCTGTACTGGCGTGCCCTGACCCTGGAACAGTTCGATGGCCGGCGTTGGTCGCAATCGCCTGGTGCGCTGCACGGCGCAGGCGCCCAATGGCAGAAACGCGGTGAGCCGTTGAGCTACAGCATCGTCATGCAGCCCAGCGGCCAGTCCTGGTTGTTTGCCCTCGATGTGGGGCAGACGGATCTGGCGGATGTGCGGCAGATGAGCGACTTCCGCCTGCAGCGCGGTGATTCGGTGCAACAGAGTCTGCTGTATCGGGTGCAGTCCTGGCCCGCTGCGCAGCGTGAAGTGCAACTGCCCGCTGCGGTGGCTCAGCGTACCCTGCAGCTACCGGCGCAGGGCGACCCGCGCAGCCGGGCCTGGGCGGCCGAGCTCAAGCGCGAGCATCCCGAGCCGCAGGCGCTGGTCAATGCGCTGCTGCAGCATTTCAACCGCGAGCCTTATGGTTACACCCTGCGTCCGCCACCCGTGGGAAGGGACAGCATCGATGAGTTCCTCTTCCGCACGCGTAAGGGGTTCTGTGCCCACTATGCTGGAGCCATGACCTTTGTTCTGCGCGCGGCGGGTATTCCGGCGCGTGTGGTGGCGGGGTACCAGGGCGGTGAGTTCAATGCGGCCGGGCGCGATGTCACCGTGCGCCAGTTCGATGCCCACGCCTGGGTCGAGTATTGGCAGGCCGGGCAGGGCTGGGTTGCGATTGATCCGACCTTCCAGGTGGCGCCGGAACGTATCGAGCAGGGCCTGGAGCAGGCGCTGTCTGGCGAGGACAGTTTCCTCGCCAATTCGCCACTGTCATTACTGCGTTATCGCGATGTTGCCTGGTTGAACCAGTTGCGCCTGGCCTGGGATGACGTCAACTATGGCTGGCAGCGCTGGGTATTGGGCTACCAGTCGGCCCAGCAGCTGCAGCTGTTGCAGCGCTGGTTCGGCAGTCTCGACTGGACCCGTCTGGCCATCGGCCTGGTGGGCGGCGGTGCGTTGCTGCTGGGCGCGCTGGCACTCTGGCTATTCAAACCCTGGCGCCGCGAGCGTGATCCACAGCAGCGGATGCTGCGTGGCTTCGAGCGGTTACTTGGGCGCCATGGCCTGCGGCGTGATAAAGCTGAAGGCGTACGCGCCTTTGCCGGGCGCGCGGCGCGGGCACTACCGGCGCAGGCCAGCGCGATTCTGGCGTTTGCCAGCGCATTCGAGGCGCAACGCTACGCGGGCCAGGCCGGCACTGCGCAGGAGCTGCGTCTGAGCCTGCGCCAATTGCGTCGTAGCCTGCCCTGGCGGCGGGCCCACTGAACAAGGAGAAACACATGACGGCTTTAGTCAACGGATTGCGAGCCCAGGTACTGACACTGGAAGTACGCGTGCTGGCTTGTCGTGAACGACTGCTGGCACATACCGACCCTGAAGCGCTGCATGACCTGCGCATCGCCTTGCGGCGTTTACGCAGCTTGCTGCGGCCACTGCGCAGCCAGGCGCATTGTGCTCGACTGGAGCAGGCAACTGCAGCGCTGGCATTGGCCAGTGGTCCCCTGCGTGATCTCGAGGTTCTGCTGGCAGAACTGCAGGCACGTGGACTGGGCGAGCCACAGCGCCAGCGCCGGGCACAGCTGGAGGAGGGCTATGCACGGCTGTTGGATGGACTGGCATTGCAGCGGCTGCTGATCCTGCTCGATGCCTGGCCAGAAGATTGCCGTGAGGCCTTGCGCGATGGGGAATGGCAGGTGGGTGGCAAGCAGGTGCGCGAGTACCTGGCCCAGCAGAGCAAGCTCTTGGGCGCAGCCCTGCGCGATCCGGCCCATGATCGCCATCGTCTGCGGCTACTGATCAAACGGCTGCGCTACTGCGCCGAGGCTTACCCTCGACAGAATCACCTGAGCGAGCCCTGTTTCCAGGCATTGCGTACGGCTCAAAGCGCCTTGGGCGACTGGCATGACCGCTTGCAATGGCTCACCCGCAGCGAGCAGGAACGTGACCTTGGTCCCTGTGCCGCCGCCTGGCGCGAGGAGCTTGCGCAGGCTGAGCGCAAGTCCGATCAGGTGCTTGATGGGTTGCTCGAATACTTCTCGTAGAGGGTCTTCAGTTGCGGTGCAAGTACCGTGGCAGAGCTGATGCGTGGCAATTCCGCCGCTGAATTGTCTGCTCTGTCACTCCCGCTCCAAGAGGGTTTTCTCCTAAGCTTTGCGACAGACTCGAGGAGATGGCTGCATGACTTTCGCTGAACTGATTCAGGCGGTGCACAAGCGCCCACAACACGTCGTGGTGCCAGCCCTGTGGGGCCAGGGCCGGGCGACTTTTGGCGGGCTGGTGGCCGCCATGGTCTACGAGGCCATGCGTGGCAAGGTGCCGGCCGGGCGGCCGGTACGTTCGCTGTCGATCACCTTCGTCGGCCCGCTGCTGATGAACGAGCCGGTGGCCTTCGAGGTTGAAGTGCTGCGCGAAGGCAAAGCGGTCAGCCAGGTGCTCGGCCGCGCGGTACAGAACGGTGAAGTGGTGGCCCTGGCCCAGGGCAGTTTCGGTGCCTCGCGCGAGTCGGCGATATCCGTGGAAGCCGAGCCGGCGCCAGCGATGAAAGCGGTGGAAGAGTGCCAGGAGCTGCCGTACATCAAGGACGTCACTCCCGAGTTCACCCGTTTCCTGGCCATGCGCTGGGGCTTGGGCGGCATGCCGTTCTCCGGGGTTGCCTCGCGGGAAATGGGCGGCTGGGTGCGCCTGCGCAGTGATGTCAGCTATGACGCGGTCACCGAGGCTCATCTGCTGGCTCTGGTCGACGCCTGGCCGCCGGCGGTGCTGTCGTTCCTCAAGGCGCCGGCGCCAGGCAGTTCGCTGACCTGGACCATCGAGTTTGTTCACCCGATCCCCAAGCTGACCACCCACGACTGGTGCCTGTACCGTGCGGAGATCGAACATGCCCGCGATGGTTACGGGCATATCGCCGCGCGCCTGTGGAGCCCGAGCGGCGAACTGTTGGCGCTGAGCCGGCAGACCACCGTGGTCTTCGCCTGATCAGTCCTGCACCAGCTCCGGCAAACCGAAGAACGCCCGGGCACTGGCGGTGCTGTGCGCCGCCAGCACCTCTTCGCTTTCGCCACGGTGCAGAGCCACTTCCCGTAGAACTTCGGTGAGAAAGGCCGGTTCGTTGTGGCCGCTCTTTGGTTTGGGGCGCAGGCTGCGCGGCAGCAGGTAGGGCGCATCGCTTTCCAGCATCAGGCGTCCTTGCGGGATATCGCGCACCAGGGGATGTAGGTGCGTGCCGCGGCGCTCGTCGCAGATCCAGCCGGTGATGCCGATATGCAGGTCCAGGTCGAGGTAGGCATACAGCGCGTTTTTCTCACCGGTGAAACAGTGCACCACCGCTGCCGGCAGTCGATCGCGAAACCCCCGCAGTATCGCCACCAGCCGCTCGCTGGCATCGCGCTCGTGGAGAAACACCGGCATCTGCAGTTCCACCGCCAGGGCCAGTTGCTCTTCCAGGGCTTTTTCCTGTGCCGGACGCGGTGAGAAGTCGCGATTGAAATCCAGCCCGCATTCCCCCACGGCACGCACCTGCGGTTCGCTCAGCAGGGTGCGCAGTTGACGCGCACTGTCGGCGCTCCATTGGCTGGCATCGTGGGGATGCACACCGGCGGTACTGAAAAGGCGCAGGCGGCTGTCATCCAGTTCCTGGCAGAAGGCCAAGGCTTTTTCGCTCTCTTCGAGACTGGTGCCGGTCAGCACCAACTGGCAGACGCCGGCGGCATGTGCGCGGGCGAGCACTGCGTCACGCTCGCGAGCCAGACTCGGGTGGGTCAGATTGACGCCGATGTCGATGAGTTGCATGGTGCTACCTCAAGGGCTGAGCCGGGCAGCATAGCAGAGCTTCTATATGCAGAATAAAGCCAACAAGAACATTGAGTTAGCTATGACTTTTCATCCTTGTTACCAGCTTTTGCTGGTCGCTGACAAAGGGCTGTGAGAATCTCCGCGCCCCTCGCCGTGGAACTGCCACGCGTGCGGACGATCTCACGCGGCCAGGTCTGCCGATGACCTGGCTCAACCCGGAGGCCCGATGAGGCGAGCGCTGCTGTTGTTGCTCTGCTGGCTGGCAGTACTGCCATTGCCGGCATCGGCGCGCCTGACCGGCTTGGCGGAAAACCTGCCCCACAGCAAAGCCGAGCGCGACCTGGCGGAGATCCGCAAGAGTGGCGAGCTGCGCGTGCTGGTCAACCAGAGCCGCAACAGCTCGGGCGAAATCAAGGGCCAGGCCATCGGCGTCGAATACCACCGCCTGCGCGCCTTCGAGCAATACCTCAATGACAACTCCCGCGATGGCCGCAAGCTGCACCTGAAGCTGATTCCCCGCGCCAAGGAGCAACTGCTGGATGCGCTGCAGCGCGGCGAGGGTGACCTGGTCGCGCCGGGCGAGCTGCTCGAAGCCCACGCCGGCCAGGTGGTCAGCGCCAGTGCCGCGATCCGCCGCGATGTACCGATCGTGATTGTCGGCAGCCGCGGCAATCGTCAGTACCGCAAGCTGGAGGACATGGCCGGGCGAGTGCTGGTGCTACCGCGTGGCAGTGCGGCCGGCGAAGCGCTGCGTGAGGTCAATGAACGCCTGGCGCAGCGCAAGCAGCCGGCGATCCTGGTCGAGTGGGCCGATCCCAGTCTGGCGGTGGAAGACGTACTGGAAATGGTGCAGGCCGGGGTGTATCCCTGGACCGCCGTGGAACAACCGATTGCCGAGCGCTGGGCGCGGGTACTGCCCCGGCTGCGCATCGAGCGCCATCTGGTGGTGGGGCGCGAGGACGACATGAGCTGGTTCGTGCGGCGCGACTCACCGATGCTGCGCGCCAGCATCGACCGCTTCATCGCCGGCTACCACAGCCCGGGTGATCAGGATGCGGTGTTCCAGCGGGTGTATCGGCGTATCTACAAAGTGCGCTATCCCCTGGCGAGCGCTGACCGCAAGCGCCTGGAGAAGGTCAAGGCGGTGCTGCAGAAGCACGGCGAGCAGCAGAAACTCGACTGGCTGTACCTGGCCGCCGTGGCCTTCAAGGAGTCGACGCTCAACCCGGCGGCTCGTGGTGCCGGTGGCGCCACCGGCCTGATGCAGATCACTCCGTCTGCCGCCCGCAGCGTGGGGGTGAGCAATATCCAGGCGCTGGACAACAACGTGCGCGCCGCGTCGCTGTACCTGGCGCGTATTCGTCGGCAGTTCTTTGCCAGCCAGCAACTGGAAGAGCATGAGCGCATGGCGTTTGTGCTAGCGGCCTACAACCTGGGCCCGCAACGGGTGCAGGGGCTGCGTGCCGAGGCGCGGCGGCGCGGCTTGAACCCCAATCAGTGGTTCTTCCAGGTCGAGCGGGTGGCCATGGAGCAGTTGGGCATGGGCGTGGTCAGCTACGTCAACAGCGTGAACAAGTACTACCTGGCTTTCGAGCATGAGCGTGATCTTCTGGAACCGCCCACAGGCCATTCGGCTGCGCGAAACTAATCGTAAAAATCGATACGTTTAAGCGCTAATTTGCGCTTTTAGAATCGATAAAATCATCTAATCTGTCCTTCAGCAACAGCCCACTCTCACTTAAGGACATCGCACCCATGAGCACTCTGATCAAAAACCTGCTTTCCACCCACGCTGGCTACGGCATCACCCTGCTGCGTGTAGTCACCGGCCTGACCTTCGCCGCACACGGTGCGCAGAAGCTGTTTGGCTGGTTCGGCGGCTACGGCCTGGCAGGCGTTGCTCAGTGGATGGAAAGCATCGGCATCACTCCCGGCTACCTGATGGCAGCCCTGGCCGGTAGCGCCGAGTTCTTCGGCGGCCTGGCCCTGGTAGTGGGCCTGCTGGTACGTCCGGCGGCGGCGTCCCTGCTGGTGGTGTCGCTGGTGGCGATGTTCACCGTGCACTGGGTCAACGGCTTCTTCATCACCGCCAATGGCTACGAATACGCGCTGATGCTGGGCGTGATCAGCCTGGCGCTGATCATTGAAGGCGCTGGCAAGCTGTCGGTGGATCGCATCATCGCTCGCTGAACCACGCGCTAAAACAAAAGGCCCGCCAAGTGCGGGCCTTTTTTATTGGGCGCTGGTCTTTTCCTTGGCCCTTGCATCCGCCAACTGCTCGGCCGCTTCCAGGCGCAGGCGTTCGCGTTCATCGAAGCGGTCACTGGTCAGGGTGTCGATGGCGGCTTGCTTGTCACTGTCACTGAGGCCTTCGTTGTTCTCGATACGGGCCTTTTCCTGGCGGTAGTCGCTCAGCCGCTGTTTCCATTGCTGGCGCTGCTTGTCGAGGGTTTCCAGGCGCGCCGTGGCTTCAGCACCGACCAGTTGCAGACGCAGTTGCTGGATCTGTGCGGGGCTGGCGCCTTGAGCCTGGAGGGCGGCGGTCTGTTGGTGCAGCTCGGTCTGCATCTGCGGCACGACGGCGTCCTGCAGGGATTCCGGCAGGCTGGCGCGCAGCTGATCGAGGGCCTCGGCTTTCTGCTGGTCGCTGAGGCTCTGGTCCTGGCGGATGGCCAGGCGCTGCAGGGTGAACTGGTTGTAATCCTCTTCCTCGGCAAAGAAGGCCTGATGCACATCCTGGTTGAACAGCGAGGCACGCAGGTTGTGTACCGCTAGTTCACGCTGGCGCATGGCATCCAGGCTGGACAGCTGCGGCAGGTCCTTTTCCAGCTCGATCAGTTGGCGTTTGTAATCCAGGTATTGCCCGAGCAGGTTCAGCGCCTGCTCCTGGGCCGGGCCCTGCAGTTGGCTGCGGATATAGCCTTGCAGGCGTTTGACGCTGGTCTCCAGCGGCTCCTCGCCGAGGGCGCTGAGGAAATAGTCGAAGATGCGGCGGATATCGCGGGTAATCAGCAGATTGCCGTTCTGGTCGACGCTGAAGCTGCCATCAACCTGCGTGCCCGCGAAGGAGGGCGGCAGGGGCTGGAGTTCGGCGGCCAGGGGTGGCAGCGGATGGGTTGCTGGAGTGCTGTCAGCAAAAACCTCTGGGGCTGTCATCGGTTGTGTCAAATCGGCCTGCGGCGCTGGCGTGCCTGGCGCGGTTGCGTCGATGGGATTGAAGTAGAACGTCAGGGCAGCACTGGCCCCGATCAGCAGTGGAAGCGCGAATAGCAGAGGTTTGTTCACAAGGCGACTCGGCGAGTGTGGAAAAAATACGGGGCCCGCAGGCCCCGGAGTGCAGACTTACAAACCGGCTGTTTTCAGGCGGTTGGCCTGCTGACGGTAGACGGTCACCGGATCGGTTTCGAACAGGCTGGTGAGGCCGAAGGTCTGGTTGACCTCGTCGAGGTGGTTCATCCGGTAGTCATCGCGGATTACCTTGCCCAGGTGCGAGCTGCATTTGCCGACCAGGCCGTCGTTTGGTCCGGAGAAGGTCAGCGAGGCTGCGCCGGTCAGCAGATCGCTGACGTCGAGGACGTTGGTTAGCGGGCTGGTGCCGCTCCACGAGTAGTAGCTGACGCCATTGACCTTGTAGGCGCCCTCGCCACAGGCCGTGGTGGGAATGCCTTGTGGGTATTTGGCATTGAACACTGCAGCGCCGGCGCTGCTGAGCGACTGCAGGGAGCCGAGAGAGTTTTGCGCAGACGTGCTGGAGCTGCCAGAGAGGAAGTTGATCAGCGCCCCGAGGCCGTTGACGATCCCGGAGACCAGTGCTTCGCCGGCAGAGCCTGGCGGAATCTGGCGCAGGAAGTCGGCGGTATCGGAACCCTTGTGCGGGCCGCCGACGCTGGTAACCGAGGCAACCAGATCCGGGCGGACAGCGGCGACGTAGCGTGCGGTCGGGCCGCCATGGCTGTGGCCGACCAGGTTGACCTTGCCTTTGCCACTGATGGCCGCGATGTCTTCAACCTGTTCCAGCAGTTCTTCACCACGCAGCTCGGAGGTATTGAGCTGGCTGACTTCGGTGACATAGACACTGGCGCCATCGCTGCGCAGGGCCGACGGGATGCCGTACCAGTAATCAATGCCGAGGATGCTGTCGAAACCGAGCATGCCGTGGGCCAGCACGATCGGGTACTTGGTCTTGGTATAGCCGGTGGAGCCGAACAGACCAGCCTGGGCTGTGCCTGACAGGAGCAGGCTGGAGCCGATACAAAGGGCGAGCAGGGTATTTTTATTATTCATCTGCGTTCTCGAGTTGTGGTGCTGCGGTGGGTAACCATCCATGCGTTCAGCAGCCATATCCATCCCGGATAGGCACATCAGCTGCCCGTAATTCGCAGAATCCATGCCAGTTCGACGATTTTCTAGGTGGAAGGCTCTAAACGGGCGTTTGAACAATCCGACTTAAAATCACACCTTTGAATGAGCGGGGCGGGTTGTTACGCATGGGAACAATTCGCAATGCATCTGTGGGCTCTCACCTGATTTCAAGCTGCTATCAGTGGCCAGTGCTGCAGGGCGCGATAGTGGGGTCCGCCGTGCCGCTGTTCCGAGGCGAACAAGGCGAACTCCCTGACCTGCCAGGCAATGGCGCCAATGGTGGGTTGTGCAGGCATCTGGCTGTGGCGCGCGAGCGTCACGTGGGGTTCGTATGGACGTGGATCGCAACAGATGCCTGCATCATTGAGGGCGCTTAGCAGTTGCTGCTGCAGGACGAGTAGTGCAGTGGGTATCGGCTGCGGCGCGAGATGCAACAAACCGTCAGGCCAGCAGGCGAGCTGTTCCAGGCGCAGCTCGAAGGTCGCGCCGGACAAACCGGCTGCAAGCTGTTCGATACGTGAAAGCAGGCTGGCGGGCTGGGCGCCGAGAAAGGCCAGGGTCAGGTGTAAGTTGGTGGGCAGCACACGCTGGCCTTGGATATCTATAGAGCTGCAACGCCGGTCGATCTGCTCAGCGATCGGCACAGGCAGTGGCAGGGCGAAAAACAGTCGCAGGTGCAGCTCTTCGGCTTTGTTGCTCATGACCACCTCTGGCATGCGGCTTGACAGCGTACCGGGGCATTTTTAGGATTGCTGCCACAGCGCCGATTTAAGAGCAACTTGCGGGGCGCCGCCCGGTTGGGCAAATACCGCTAAAGCGCTGGCCGGTGTCGCCTCTCACCGCTGTCCGGCAGTGACTTTGAGGCTGAGACCGTCACCATGAGCTGCCCACGTCCCCATCTGCGTTTTTCCCCGGTATTTCCTGCGGCGTCCAGCCGTCATCCGCATGTGCTGCTGGTTGGCAGCCATCAACCCCATTTGCTGCGTTACCTGGATGGCTGGCCCAAACACTGGGCGGGCGCGCGCAATTTCCTGATCCGCTTCGCCGGGCCGCAGGCGCAGTCGCTGCAGGCCTTGCCGGCGGATAGCTTCGATCTGGTTGTGCTGGGTGCCGAATCGCTGCCGGTTACCGCCGAGCTGGTGGGTCAGCTGGTGCGTGTAGCGCGTCAGGGGCTGATCAGCCTGCGCTGACACCTGGGTAGTCGATCGCGGTGATGTAGTAGCTCTGCTCGCCGCTAGGTGCTTGCACCCGTACTTCGGCGTCCAGTGCTTTGCCCACCAGGGCGCGGGCCAGGGGGGAGTCGATGCTGATCAGGTTGAGTTTGAGGTCCAGCTCGTCGGGGCCGACGATGCGGTAGCGGGTTTCGGCGCCCTCATCATCTTCCAGCGTCACCCAGGCGCCGAAATACACCTTGGCCGGGTCAGCTGGCCGCTCACTGACCACCTTGAGACTTTCCAGGCGCTTGGTGAGGAAACGTACGCGGCTATCGATCTCGCGCAGCATCTTCTTGCCGTAGGTGTATTCGGCGTTCTCCGAGCGATCACCTTGCGCTGCCGCTTCGCTGACCGATTGGGTCACCTGTGGTCGGCGTACATGCCAGAGTTCGTGCAGCTCGGCGCGCAGGCGTGCTTCGCCCTCGGGGGTGATCAGCGGGGTTCCGGCGGTGCGCGGTGGGCGATAGCGGCTCATGGTGCTCGGGAGTCGGGAAGGTCGAGGGATTCTACTGGCGACTCAGCTTTCCCGCAGCACCGTCAGCGGGCTGCTGTTGAGCGCCCGCCGCGTACCCAGCACACCGGCGCTGGCGATCAACAGCGCACCGAGCACGGGTAACAGCAGTAGCCAGGGGTGCGGCTGCCAGGGTAGGTCGAGGGCGAAACGGTAGAGCAGGAAGCTCACCAGCTCGCAACCGAGGGCTGCCAGCAGACCGCTGGCCACGCCAAGCAAGGCAAACTCGGTGCGCCTGGCCGCAATCAGCAAGCGTCGCTCGGCGCCCAGCGCACGGAGCAGGGCGCCCTGGCGGATGCGCTCGTCGAGCGTGGCCTGCAAACCGGCGAAGAGAACGGTCAAGCCGGCCGCGAGGACGAACAGCAGAACGTATTCGACGGCCAGGGTGACCTGGGCCAGGATGCTGCGCAGTTGATCGAGCAGCGCTTCGACCTGCAGTAGCGTCACCGCCGGGAAGGCTCTGGACAGCTCGACCAGTTGGCGCTCGCTGTGTGGCGGCAGGTAGAAGCTGGTCAGGTAGGTGGTCGGCAGGTCCTGCAGGGTGCCGGGCTGGAAGACCATGTAGAAGTTCGGCTGGAAGCTGTCCCAGTCGACCTTGCGCAAGCTGCTGACCCGCGCCTGGCGCTGCATGCCGCCAACGCTGAAGGTCAGTACATCGCCCAGCTCGATCTGCAGGCTCTCGGCCAGCCGGGACTCAACCGAGACATCCGGCAGGTCGCCGGCAATCGCCTCCTGCCACCAGCGGCCGGCAAGAATTTCGTTACCGGTGGGCAGTTGTTCGGCCCAGGTCAGGGTCAGGTCGCGCTGGGTCGCTCGTTCGCCCTCGGAATCCTTGCTGACGCGCTGGGTGACGGGCTTGCCATCAATCTCGGTAAGGCGTCCGGCCACGGCCGGATACAACGGCGCCGGGTTGGGTGACAGCTTGGCCAGCTGGGCGACGAAGGCATCCTTGTCGGCTGGCAGCACGTTGAGGGCGAAATGGTTGGGGGACTCCGGTGGCAGTTGGTTTTGCCAGGTATCCAGCAGCTCACCTCGCAACAGGGCGATCAGCGCCATGGATAGCAGAATCAGGCCGAACGCCAGGGACTGGCCCGCTGCTGCCAGCGGGTAGCGCAGCAACTGGCCGAGACCCAGGCGCCAGGGCAGGCTGGCCCGTGCCAGCAGGCGGCGCAGGCTGTGCAGGCCGGCGACCAGCAAACCGCCGAGTATCACGGCGGCGAGCAGGCCGCCGCCGAGCAGCGCCAGGGTCAGTTTGAGGTCCAGGCTCAGGCGCCACATGATCAGGCCCAGCGCCAGCAGCGCTGCGCCATACACCAGCCAGGAGCTGGGCGGCACCGGCAACAAGTCGCGGCGCAGTACACGCAGCGGCGGCACACGCCCAAGCGCGGCCAGCGGCGGCAAGGCGAAGCCGGCCAGCGCGACCAGGCCGGTGGCGATACCGGCCAGTGCAGGCAGCACGCCGCCCGGCGGTACGCCCGCGGGCATCAGGCCGTGCAGCAGTTTGAACAGCACCAGTTGGCCGACCCAGCCGAGCAGGGCGCCGAGCACGCTGGCGAGCAAGCCGAGCAGTGCCAGTTGCAGGGCGAACAGGGTCAGCGCTTCACGGCGTGACAGGCCCAGGCAGCGCAGCAGGGCGCTAGCATCGAAACGGCGGGCGGCAAAGCGGGCCGCGGAGAGGGCTACGGCAACCCCGGCCAGCAAGACGGCAGCCAGGCTGGCCAGATTCAGGTAGCGCTCGGCCTTGCCGAGGGCACCGCCGATCTGCCGGTTGCCGGAGCGGGCGTCCTGCAGCTCCTGGTGGGCGGCCAATGTCGGTTCAACGGCTTGCCGATACTGTTGCAGCGCCGCGTCGTCACCGCGCCACAGTTCTCGATAGCGCACCCGGCTACCCGGCTGCACGATGCCTGTAGCGGCCAGGTCGTCGAGGTTCATCAGTACGCGCGGGGTCAGGCTGTAGAAATCACCGGCGCGGTCTGGTTCGTAGGTCAGTACCCGGGCCAGGCGCAGCGGCAGGCTACCGATCTCGATCTGCTGGCCGATTTTCAGGTCCAGCGCCGTCAGCAGGCGGGCCTCGACCCAGACTTCGCCACGGTCGGGGCCGCCGCCAACCTGTTCCGGCTGGTAGGGCGCGGCGGCGCTTTTCAGCTCGCCGCGCAATGGATAGCTGGCACTGGCGGCCTTGACGCTGGACAGCTGAATGCCCTGGTCAGTGGCGACCACGCTGGAGAACTCGACCGCCTGGGCGTGCTGCAGGCCCAGCTGCTTGCCTTGTTCGATCTGCTGCGCGCTGGCCGGAGAGCTGCCACTTAACAGTAAGTCGGCGCCAAGGAATTCGGTGGCGCGCAGGAGCATGGCGCCGTTCAGCCGGGCGCTGAAAAAGCCGATGGCAGTACTGGAGGCCACTGCGATCAGCAGGGCGAAGAACAGCACGCGCAACTCACCGGAGCGGGTATCGCGCAGCAGTTGGCGCAGCGCCAGGGCCAGTAGGCGAGAGAGCGGGGTGCGGAGCATCAGGGTTCCACGCTGTCGATCAGGTGGCCACCTTCCAGGCGGATCAGGCGTCGGCAGCGATGGGCCAGGCGCTCATCATGGGTAACCAGCACCAGGGTGGTGCCGCGTTCCTTATTGAGGTCGAAGAGCAGATCGCTGATGCGCTCGCCGGTGTGGCTGTCGAGGTTGCCAGTTGGCTCGTCGGCGAACAGCACGGCGGGCTCGGCAGCGAAGGCGCGGGCAATCGCCACGC
>JBBNAI010000201.1:0-7923 GCA_037994305.1 Pseudomonas sp.
GCGAGAATAGAAGGATGAAGGCCGAGTTCGGCGAAAGTGCCGGTTACTTCCTGGGTCATGGGTCTGCCTCTAGGTGCATCCGCAAAGACCCAAGTTCCAAAGCTGCACATGCCATGTAGGACCCTGAAGGGTCACCCTGGCAGCCGTGTAGGCGGGGATTTGCGAAAACTAAATGGATAAAACGTCAAGGATAGTCCGCGGGGCGGACAAGCAGCGAAGCCTGCGCTTCGTGAGATTGCATCACCTGA
This sequence comes from Pseudomonas sp., assembly GCA_037994305.1. Classification (GTDB taxonomy): domain Bacteria; phylum Pseudomonadota; class Gammaproteobacteria; order Pseudomonadales; family Pseudomonadaceae; genus Aquipseudomonas. Next base: position 249 of record JBBNAI010000201.1, read on the forward strand.
ACGGAGCCGGTTTTAGCCGGGCGCGAATCATACAGGAAAAAATCTGACGACTGGGCAGGTTTTTAGCAGAGCCGCCGGGCGGTAATTTTCCACTGCGACCCAGCGCCCCTCAACTGGCCGGACGCATCACATCCAGCAGCGACTGCAGCGAATAACCCAACTGCGGCGCCAGGGCCTCGGCACGTGCCGTGAGTTGCTCCATTTCCATGGACTGATCGAGATCGGCCGGGACCAGCAGGATGACGTTACCCTCCTTCACCGGAATCTCCCAGTAGTGCCGGTGATAGAGGCCGCGCAACAGGGCCGCGCCCAATGGCCGGCCATCGTCGGTGCCCCACTGGTTGATGATCAGCCAGCCACCGGGATTGAGGCGCTTCTGGCAGCTTTCCAGGAAGCGCCAGGCCAGGTGCCCGGCCGCCGGACCGGTGTCGGTATACAGGTCGACGAAGATCAGGTCCGACGACTCGGCGCTGGCCAGCAGTTCCAGCGCATCGCCGGTGCGGATATACAGGCGCGGATCGTCCTTCAGGCCCATGTACTGCATGGCCAGGCGCGGCACATCGGGGCGCAGCTCGATGGCTTCAACATCGTCCAGCGACGGCAGGAAATGCAGGCAGGCCTGGGTCAGGCTGCCGGCACCCAGGCCAAGGAATAGCGCGGTTTCAGGCGCCTCGTGGCACAGCGCGCCAATCAGCATGGCGCGGGTGTAGTCGTATTCCAGCCAGTTGGGGTCGCGGGTGAAGGTGCAGCTCTGCTCGATGGCTTCGCCGAATTCGAGGAAGCGGTAGTCCCCTACCTCGAGCACGCGGATCACCCCGAATTCGTCATGTACCTCGGCAAGCACGCGCTCATCGCGCACCTCGCTCATTCGCCCAACCCCTGGCGAAACTGCCCAGGCGTGACCCCGCTCCAGCGGCGAAAGGCCTTGGCGAAAGCACTTTCATCGGAAAAGCCCAGCCGCTCGGCCACTTCGGCCAAACGCGGTGACTCGCGCAGCTGCTGCTCGGCCATGCGATACAGCACCTGCTCGCGCAGCAGCCGGTAGGAACTGCCCTCCTCGGCCAGCTTGCGATTGAGGTGGCGCCCACTCAGGTCGAGCTGTTCGGCGATGCGTTCCTTGCCCCAGCGCGGCTGCGCACGCAGCAACTGCTGTACCCGCGCGCTCAGGCTCTGCGTACCCAGGCGCTCGAGCAAGCTGTCGGCCAGGCCGCGCAAGTGTGCGCACATCAAAGCATTGGCCTGGATCAGCGGCACCTGCAGATCAGCCGCGGCGAACACCAGGGCGTTCTCGCTGGCGGAAAACTCCAGTGGGCAGGCCAGCAGCTCGTTGTAGCGCGCCTCGTCACCCCGCGCGGCATGGCGCAAGCGCAACAGCAGCGGACTGATCTTGTTGCCGGTGACCCAGCGCGCCAGTGACAACAGGCTGGCCATCACCGCCTCGGTGCGTTCTTCCTGGCGCACCTGGTAGTGCGCTTGGTAGCGCAGGATCACCCGCTCACCTTCGCTGTGCAGGCTGAACTCGCTGCCTTCACCAATGATCGGGTAGTACTCAAGCAAGACTTCCAGCGACTCACCCAGCGATTCGCTGCTCATCAGCAACGCACCGACCATGTCCAGGTGTCCGACCTGCAGGGCGCAGCCCAGGCGCAGGCCAACCAGCGGATCGTCCGCCGCCGTGCAGAAGGCCTGCCACAAGGCGTCCTGGCGGGCCAGGGGGATGCGCGCCAGGTTGCCCAGCTCGCGCACCTCGGCCGGCAAAGGCAGGGCCAGGCGCTCGGCAGCCTGAAGGATGGCCTGGGCGTAATGCACGGTAACGGAAGGCGTAGTGCTCATGGTCCTGAATTAACCGGGTGGAGTCCTGAATGAGCCATTACGGCGTGCAAGGGGCTGCATATGCTTACGGAATAACTATAGAAAGACAATTGAGACGCCTTGTATGCACGCCATTATCGGAGCCGGCCCCATGGGGCTGGCCGCTGCCCGCCAATTACAGCGCTATGGTATCCCCTTCGTCGGCTTCGAGCTGCATGCCGATGTGGGTGGCCTGTGGGATATCAACAACCCACACAGCACCATGTACGAATCGGCCCACCTGATCTCGTCCAAGGGCACCACCCAGTTCGACGAATTCCCCATGCCTGCCGAGGTGCCGCACTACCCGCGACACCAGCAGATCGGCCAGTACTTTCGTGATTACGCGCAGCACTTCGGCCTGAGCGAGCATTACCAGTTCAACACCCGCGTGGTGCAACTGGAGCGCCTGAGCCAGGGCTGGCGCCTGGTCAGCGAGAGCAACGGCGTACAGCGCGAATGGCAGTTCGAGGGCGTACTGATCGCCAACGGCACCCTGCACAAGCCCAACCAGCCGGCCCTGCCCGGCGACTTCAACGGCGAGCTGCTGCACTCCTCGGAGTACCACTCGGCCGAGGTCTTCGCCGACAAGCGCGTGCTGGTGATCGGTTGCGGTAACTCGGCCTGCGACATCGCCGTGGATGCCGTGCACCGCGCGCAATCGGTCGATCTCTCGGTGCGCCGTGGCTACCACTTCCTGCCCAAGTTCATCCTCGGCAAGCCGACCGACACCTTTGGCGGCGCGATCAAGCTGCCGCGCCGGCTCAAGCAACTGATCGACGGCCTGCTGGTGCGCGCCCTGCTCGGCAAGCCGTCGCAATACGGCCTGCCCGACCCGGACTACCGCCTGTACGAGTCGCACCCGGTGATGAACTCGCTGGTGCTGCACCATATCGGCCATGGCGATATCCAGCCGCGTGGCGATATCCGCGCGGTCAGCGGGCGCACCGTGACCTTCGCCGACGGCCAGCAGGCCAACTATGACCTGATCCTGCAGGCCACCGGCTACAAGCTCGACTACCCCTTCATCAACCGCGCTGAGCTGAACTGGCCGCAAGGCGTCGGCGCGCCGCAGCTGTACCTCAATGTGTTCCACCCGCTGCACGCCGACCTGTTCATGCTCGGCATGATCGAGGCCTCGGGCCTGGGCTGGCAGGGCCGCGCCGAGCAGGCCGAACTGGTCGCCCTGGCGATCCGTCAACAGCAACAGGGCAGCGACGTGGCCAAGCGCTTCCGCGAACGGGTCCTGGCCCGCTGTGGCAAACGCCTGGACGGCGGCTACAGCTACCTGGAGCTGGAGCGCATGGCCTACTACGTACACAAGGACACCTACCGCGCCGCCCTCAAGCAGCACATCGCCGAACTGAGCCAGAACCTCGCCCCAGTGACCCCGACTTCACCAGAGGAAAGCCTCGATGCCTGCCGTCAACCTTGAGTTCTCCCCAGGGGCGATGATCGCCCTGAACCTCATCATCGCCCTGATGATGTTCGGCGTATCGCTGGAGCTGCGTGCCGACGACTTCAAGCGCATCCTGCGCACGCCCAAGGCACCGCTGATCGGCCTGCTGGTGCAATTCGTCCTGCTGCCCGCCAGCACCTGCCTGCTCACCGTGCTGCTGCCGATCGACCCGAGCCTGGCCCTGGGCATGATCCTGGTGTCCACCTGCCCGAGCGGCACCTTCTCCAACATCATGACCTGGCTGGGGCGTGGCAACGTCGCGGTATCGGCCAGCGTCACCGCCGTATCGAGCATTACTGCCGGGATCTTCACCCCGCTCAACTTCGCCCTGTACGCCGGCCTCAACCCCAACACCCGCGCACTGCTGACCGAAATCAGCGTCGACCCGGTCGAACTGCTGATCATGGTCGCCCTGGTGTTGGTGCTGCCGATGGTGCTCGGCATGCTGCTCGGCAAGCGCCGCCCGCACCTGGCGCAGAAGCTGGAAAAGCCGCTGCGCAACTTCTCCCTGCTGGTGATGCTGGCCTTCGTCGGTGGCGCCTTCAGCAAGAACTTCGCCCAGTTCACCGAGCACTTCCACCTGTTCTTCTGGCTGGTGGTCGGCCTCAACGCCATGGCCCTGATCCTCGGCTACCTGTGTGCACGGCTGTGGCGCCTGCCGGAAGCGGACGTTCGCGCCGTGACTCTGGAAACCGGCATCCACAACTCCGCCCTGGGCATGGCGCTGATCTTCACCTTCTTCCCCCAGTCCGGCGGCATGTTGCTGATCGCCGCGTTCTGGGGCTGCTGGCAACTGCTGGCAGGCCTGGTCCTGGCCCTGTTCTGGTCGCGCCGCCCACCCGCCGACTCTGCTGCCGTAGCACTCGGCCAAGGAAATAACTGATGCGCGTTGTTCTCATCACCGGCGCCGCCAGCGGCCTGGGCTGGCAACTGGCCCGCGCCTGCCATGCACGCGGCGACCACTTGCTGCTCACCGACATCGACGCCAGCGGCCTGGCTGCACGCGTCGCCGAGCTGGACCCAACACGCGTGCTCGGCATTCCCGGTGACATCTGCGATACCGACCTGCACCGCGAGCTGCTCAAGGGCTGCCGCGAGCGCTTCGGCCGTCTCGATGTGCTGCTCAACAATGCCGGCATCACCCACCGCTCGCCCACCGTGCACACCGACCCGGCAGTGTTTCGCAAGGTCATGGCGGTGGATTACCACGCGCCACTGGAGCTGACCCTGAGCGCCCTGCCGCTGCTGCGCGAAAGCCGTGGCCAGGTAGCCGCCATCGGCTCCATGGCCGGCTGGATGCCGGTACTCGGCCGTGCCGGCTACTGCGCGGCGAAAAGCGCCCTGGGCCAGGCCTTCGAGGTGCTGCGCGCAGAGATCGACCGCGACGGCATCCACCTGCTGATGGTCTACCCGAGCTTCCTCGACACACCGATCGACCGTAACGCCCTGGGTGCCGACGGCAAGCCCGCCGGCCACGCCCGCTCGACCATCGGCAAGGTGCGCCCTGCCGACCGCATGGCCGAACAACTGCTCGATGCGCTCAAACGCCGCCAGCAGCGGCTGTTCCCGGATCGCGGCAGCTGGGCAGCCAGCCTGCTCTGGCGCATCGCCCCGGCCTTCTACTACCGGCAGATGAGCCGCCGCTTCGCCGGGGAGATGGGTTGATGGCTTACGCCCCTTTTGCCCTGGGTGCCTTCATCCTGCTGGCCTATACCCTGGAAGCCATCACCGGCTTCGGCAGCATCGTCATCGCCCTGTCCCTCGGCGCCCTGCTGCTGCCCATCGACCAGCTGCTGCCGGTGCTGGTGCCGCTGAACATCTGCATGACCGGCTTCCTGGTAACCCGCCACTGGCGCCTGATCGACCGCCGCCTGCTGCTGGGCATGATCCTGCCGGGCATGGCCCTCGGCACCCTGATCGGCTACCTGCTGCTGCCGTACCTGGACGCCGTCTCACTCAAACGCGGCTTCGGCGTGCTCATCCTCTGGTTCGCCAGCCGCGAACTGTGGCGCCTGCAACGCAAGGCACCACCGCGCGAGCACACGCCGAACTGGGTAATGCGCCTGGCCACTACCGCCGCCGGCATCTGCCACGGCCTGTTCGCCTCGGGCGGGCCGCTGCTGGTGTTCGCCCTGGCCACCACCACCCTGGACAAGGCACGCCTGCGCGCCACCCTGGTCAGCGTCTGGTTCACCCTCAACAGCCTGCTGACCATCGCCTTCCTGTTCGACGGCCGCCTGGCCCCGGCCCTGCCCCAGGTGCTGACCTACGCGCCGCTGCTGCTGGTCGGCGTGTGGCTGGGTGAACGCCTGCACCACCTGGTCGACGAACGTCACTTCCGTATCGCCATCTACGCCCTGCTGCTGGTTACCGGCACGCTGCTGATCGCCCCTTGGAGCCTGATATGAGCTACGACATCATCATCAAGAACGGCCTGCACTTCGACGGTACCGGTGCGCCCGGTGCGCTGCGCCACATCGGCATCAAGGCCGGGCGCGTCGATGCGGTCAGCCTCAGCCCGCTGGATGAAAGCGGCTGCAACGAGGTACTGGACGCCGCCGGCCGCTGGGTCACCCCGGGCTTCCTGGAAATCCACTCGCACTACGACGCCGAAGTGATCGCCGCCCCCGCGCTGAAGGAATCGGTGCGCCACGGCGTGACCAGCGTGACCATCGGTTCCTGCTCGATCAGCATGGTGCTGGCCGATGCCGAGGACTGCTCCGACCTGTTCACCCGTGTCGAGGCCGTGCCGCGCGAATACGTGCTGCCGATCCTGCAACAGAAGAAGACCTGGCGTGACGCCGCCGGTTACCGCGCTTTCTACGACCAGCTCGCACTGGGGCCGAACCTCAGCTCGTTCCTCGGCCACTCCGAACTGCGCGTGGCAGTGATGGGCCTGGAACGTGCCACCAGCAAGGTGCTGCCGAGCGAAGAAGAACTGCAGCGCATGGAACAACTGCTGGAAGAGGCGCTGGACGCCGGCTGCATCGGCCTGTCGGTGATGACCACGCGCCTGGACAAGATGGACGGCGACCGCGCCTGGTCCAGCCCGCTGCCGTCGACCTTCGCCACCTGGAAGGAATTTTCCCGCCTGTTCGCCATCCTCCGCCGTCGCGGCGCGGTGATGCAGGGCGCGCCGAACGCCGTGACCAAGGTCAACGTGTTCGCCTTCCTCTGGCAGGCCCACGGCTGGTTCCGCCGCCCGCTGAAGTGCTCGATGCTCACCGCGCTGGACCTCAAGTCACAGCCTCTGCTGCACCGTTTCACCCGTTTCTCCGGCTGGCTGGCCAACCGCGTGCTGCGCGGCAACTTCCGCTGGCAGACCCTGCCGGCGCCCTTCACCTTGCGCCTGGAAGGGCTCAACGTGAACGCCTTCGAGGAGTTTGGCGCCGGCGAGATCCTGCGCAACATCAAGGACCCGGACGAGCTGTACAGCAAAGTGCTGGAGCCGGAGTTCCGCGCCCTGTTCAAGAAGCAGGTCAAGGCCGTCCTCACCAAGGGCCTGTGGCACCGCGACTTCTCCGATTGCTGGGTGACCGAATGCCCGGACGCCGCGATGGTCGGCAAGAACTTCAAGCAACTCGGCCAGGCCCGCGGGCTGGATGCGGTGGATGCCTACTTCGAGCTGGCCTGCCAGTACCGCGAGGCCCTGAAATGGACCACCTGCTACGGCAACCAACGCCTGCCGGTGATGCACAAGCTGCTGTCCAGCCCGTGGACCCAGCCAGGCTTCGCCGACTCCGGCGCGCACCTGCGCTCCATCGCCCAGTACAACTTCCCGCTGCGCTTCCTCAAGTACGTGCGTGACGCGCAACTGGCGGGCACCCCGTTCATGGAGCTGGGCCAGGCGGTGCGCCGTTGCAGCAGCGAACTGGCCGACTTCATTGGCGTCGATGCCGGCTACCTGCGTGTCGGTGATCGCGCCGATCTGGTGATCATCAACCCTGCCGGCCTGACCGATGAGCTGGACGCCATGAGCGAGGCGCCGATGGAGGTGATCGGCCTGGAGCGCGTGGTCAAGCGCAACGACGACGCGGTGGACGCCACCCTGATCAACGGTCGCATCGCCTACCGTCGCGGCAGCGAAAACCCGGACGAGCTGGGCAAGCAGCAAGGCTTCGGCCGCTTCCTCGTCAGCCACGACGTGCTGCCGCGCAGCGGAGCCGCCGTGGCGCTGCAGCCCGCCATGGTTTGAAACAGCAACACGATCCATTCCTCGCTTCCCCCATCGGTGAGGAATAGCTAGAGGGCCAGCCCTCGATAAATCAGGTGCCACCAAGAGCACCGAACCCGGATGCAGTCCGGGAACAGAGTGGTCTGCCATCCCAGCGTGCAGTCGGGAGGCAGCCAGCCTGGTTACGTATC
>JBBNAI010000202.1:0-3850 GCA_037994305.1 Pseudomonas sp.
CTACCAGGCTGTCCGGCAGGCGACCTTCCTGGGCTTGCAACTGCTCTCGGGTTTCCTTGCCGATAACGGCCTGGAAGTCGCGAACCATCGCTGGATAAGGGTGCGGGCCGGCCACGGTGCCGATCAGGTAAAAGGTGCTGTCGACATTGGTGACCCAGTCACGCAGCGCTTCGTTCATCGCGTCTTTCAGGGTGCCGGTGCCGGCCACCACCGGAATCACTTCGGCGCCCAGCAGCTTCATGCGGAACACGTTGGCCTGCTGGCGTTCGATGTCAGTGGTGCCCATGTAGATCACGCAATCCAGGCCGAAACGCGCAGCCACGGTGGCAGTGGCCACGCCGTGCATGCCGGCGCCGGTCTCGGCGATGATGCGTTTCTTGCCCATGCGCCGCGCCAGGAGGATCTGGCCGATGCAGTTGTTGATCTTGTGCGCGCCGGTGTGGTTCAGCTCTTCGCGCTTGAGGTAGATCTTGGCGCCGCCGCAGTGCTCGGTCAGGCGCTCGGCGAAATACAGCGGGCTCGGGCGGCCGACGTAGTCGCGCTGGAAGTAGGCCAGCTCCTTGATGAATTCCGGGTCGACCTTGGCCTTGTTGTACTCGGCGGCGAGGTCGTGGATCAGCGGCATCAGGGTTTCGGCGACGTATTGGCCGCCGAACGAGCCGAACAGGCCGTTGGCGTCGGGGCCGGTGCGAAGTGAGGTCATGGCAGAGCTCCTGCGTGGTCTCACCCGAAGGGCCAGGGTGAGGAGTAGCGATGAGGGTCGATAACGACGATGGCGCCATTCTACCCCTGGCCGCTCGCGGGAAAAGCGATTAGATTGCCGTAACACGTCAGGAAAACTCACAGATAACATGAGCCGAGAACTGCCCCCGCTGAATGCCCTGCGCGCCTTCGAGGCGGCTGCTCGCCTGCAGAGCGTCAGCCAGGCCGCGGATGAGTTGAGCGTTACCCACGGCGCCGTGAGTCGGCAGATCCGCTTGCTCGAAGAGCAGCTTGGGGTCGCCTTGTTCAGCAAGGATGGTCGCGGCGTAAAACTCACCGATGCCGGGGTTCGTCTACGCGAGGCGGCGGGTGAGGCGTTCGAGCGTTTGCGCAGCACCTGCGCCGAGCTCAAGCGGCAGACCGCGGATGCGCCCTTCGTCCTCGGTTGCCCCGGCAGCCTGCTGGCGCGCTGGTTCATCCCGCGTCTGGACCGGCTCAACCGCGAGCTACCCGAGCTGCGCCTGCAACTCTCGACCAGTGAAGGCGAACTCGATCCGCGCCGCCCTGGCGTGGATGCCACCCTGTGTTTCGCCGCGCCGCCCTGGCCGGCGGACATGCAGGTGTTCGAGCTGGCCGCCGAGCACATCGGTGCGGTTCTCAGCCCGCGCTACGTTCGCCATGCCGAATTGGCGCAGGCACCGGCCAGCGCCCTGCTTGGCGAGCCCCTGTTGCACACCGTGTCACGCCCGCAGGCCTGGCCGCAGTGGGCGCAGGCCCATGGCCTGGATGCGCGCCAGTTGCAGCTCGGCCAGGGCTTCGAGCACCTGTATTACCTGCTGGAAGCAGCGGCCGCCGGCCTCGGCGTGGCCATTGCGCCACAGCAACTGGTCGCCGATGACCTGGCGGCCGGTCGCCTGTTGGCGCCCTGGGGCTTTGTTGAAACCGACGCGCGGCTGGCGTTGTGGGTGCCGGGGCGTAACCGCGATGGCCGTGCCGAGCGTCTGGCGCAATGGCTGCGCCAGGAGCTGGAAGGGGCGGGTGAGGCCGGCAAGCGCTAGGCACCTGCCAGCCGATCGGCTTAAAGATCCGGCGTGTACTTGACGCTGAACATCAGGTTGCGTGGGTCGCCGAAGTTGTTGTTGCCATCAAGTTGGTTGTAACCGGCGGCAATGTACTTCTTGTCGAACAGGTTGTTGGCGTTCACTGCCAAGCCGATTTCCGGCGTCAACTGGTAGCCGACCCGTGCGTTCCATACGGTATAGCCTGGGACGTCATAAGTACGCTCGTAACCCAGCGTGTGGCTTTGTGTCGTAAGGCCCAGGCCTGTGCTGAGGCGGCTCAAATCGCCGGTGAACTGATAGTTACCCCACACGCGCAGCATGTGTTTCGGCGTCCAGGTGCTGAACACGCTGCCTTCGTTGGTCGGGTCTTCCAGGTACTTGGTGGTGTTGTAGGTGTAGCCGGCGAACAGCTGCAAGTTGTCGATCACTTCTCCGCTGATTTCTGCCTCGATACCTTGGCTGCGCACTTCACCCGCGGCCTTCGAGCAGTACCAGCCATCACAGGCGTAGCCGGCGGCCAGGTCGTTCACCGAACGGTTTTCCTGGTCGTAGCGGAAGAAGGCCAGGGAAGTGTTGACCCGTCCATCCAGTAGCTCACCCTTGAGGCCGATTTCGTAGTTGGTGCCGATCACCGGCTCGAGCATCGAGCCACTGGCATCGCGGACAGTCTGCGGCTCGAACACGTCGGTGTAGCTGGCGTAGACCGCCCACTCGCGGGTCAGGTCGTAGACGATACCGGCGTAGGGTGTGACCTCGCCGGTTTCGTTCGCCGTGCTGGGTTCGCTGACGTTCACGACGTTGCTGAAGGCGAACTGGTTTCGGGAGTCATAGCTGTAGTCATACCAGCTGACACGCGAACCCAGTACCAGGGTCAGGTCGTCGACCGGCTTGATCCGCCAACTGCCGTACAGGCCTTTCTGACGGATATCGTACTCGCTCATGTAGCCCCGCCCGCCGGCGGTATTGAGCAGGCCTTCGTAGCTGACTTCCGGGCGGTTATGGTCGATGTCGAAGATGGTGTCGCTGGTGGGATTGAAGGTGCGTGCGTAGCGATCATCAGTGGTCATCTTGGAGTAGTTGCCGCCCAAGGTGACTTCTTGCTGCATCGACAAGGCTTCGAATGTGCCGGTGAGGTTCATGTCGAGGCCGAGCTTGGTCGAATCGAAATCGGTCACCCAGTCGTCATATTCGGCACCGCTGCCATCTGCTTCCAGCCCGTAACCGACGGTCGACAATCGTTGCTGTTTCGACGTGTTGTCTTCAGTCATGCGCAAGGCGCCGACCTTGAAGGCCCAGTCGTCGTTGAAGCGATGTTCGAGGTCGGCGTAGACCGTGGTGACGTCAATTTCCGAATGGTTCCAGTGCGCGCCTGCATAGGTCGAACGCGAAATGTCCGGCATCGAGCCGTCGGCGTAGCGCGGCAGGCCGCGGATGGTCGGGCGTGACTCGCCATCCGATCGACTGATCGCCAGGCCCAGGGTGGTGTCATCGCGCAGGTCGATGTCGAGCGCGCCGTACAGCGAGTGGGTCTTGCTCCACTCGTAGTCGATGAAGGACTTGCTCTGGTCTTCGTCGGCGACGAGGCGGCCGCGGATGGTGCCGGCCTGGTTCAGTGGGCCACCGGCGTCCAGTTGCAGGCCGTAGTGATCCCACGAGCCGGCCTTGCCGGTTAGGGCGACGGTCGGTGCACTCTGGCCGCGCTTGCGCACCATGTTGACGGCGCCGCCAGGGCTGCCGGTGCCCTGCAGCAGGCCGGATGCGCCGCGCAACACTTCCAGGCGATCAAAGAAGATCAGGTCCTGGGTCGCCCAGTTACCCAGCGCATAGGTGTTGCGAGGAATGGGTACGCCGTCGTATTGCCAGGCGTCGATCTGGAAGCCGCGCGAGGAAAGGATCATGCCCTTGCCGACGCCCTGTAACCCCACGATGCCGGTGGTCTGATTGACCGCGTCCTTGAGGTCGACCAGATCTTGATCGTCCAGCTGCTGGCGGGTCATCACCGTGACCGACTGGGGGATTTCCTTGAGCGTATGCGTGCCCTTGCCGATGGTCACCGCCCGGGCAGCGTAGGAGCCGCTGCCCTCGGT
>JBBNAI010000203.1:0-1614 GCA_037994305.1 Pseudomonas sp.
TTGATCGACAAGGTCCTGGGTGAGGCCCTGCCGGACGAAGTCGAGAAGGGCGTACCGATCCAGCGTGGCAAGAGTGGCCCGCAAGGCTTCCTGTCGATCCTCATGAGCAAGCGCGCGGAGCCGATCACCTGGCTGCCAGAGCACCTCAACGACAACAAGATCATCAACCAGTTGGTCGAGCTGCAGAGTCGCCGCAGCGGTTCGCCCGTGGTCCTGGTGACCAAAGACATCAACATGCGCCTGAAGGCGCGCGCCTGTGGTATCGAATCCGAGGACTACCACACCGACCAGCTGGTGGACGACGTCAACCTGCTGTCACGCGGCTACCACAACATGACGGGCTCGTTCTGGGACCGCGTGAGCAAGGTCGAGACTCGTCAGGGCCACGGCCGTACCTGGCACCAGGTGCAGCTCATCGACAACCTGCCGGCCGTGCACATCAACGAGTTCATCATCGACGAGCAGGGCTTCGTCGGCTGGGTCAAAGGTATCGAAGGCAGCACCCTGAGCATCCTCGATCTGCACCAAGAACCGCTGTTGCACCAGGAGGCCTGGGGCCTCAAACCGCGTGACGTGTACCAGTCGCTGGCGCTGTTTGCCTTGCTCGATCCGGATATCCACCTGGTCAACCTGTCTGGCGCGGCCGGCTCGGGCAAGACCATCCTGGCGCTGGCTGCGGCCATCGAACAGACCATGGTCAGCAAGCGCTACCGGCGCATCATCGCCACCCGCAGCGTGCAGGGGCTGGACGAGGACATCGGCTTCCTGCCGGGCACCGAGGCCGAGAAAATGGAGCCCTGGCTGGGGGCCATCACCGACAACCTGGAGGCGTTGCATTCGGATGATGAAAGCACCCACGGCAGCGTCGACTACATCCTGCAAAAGGTCCCGCTGCAGTTCAAATCACTCAACTACATCCGTGGGCGCAGCTTCCAGCACAGCCTGATCCTGATCGACGAGTGCCAGAACCTCACCCCGCACCAGATGAAGACCATCATCACCCGTGCCGGTACCGGCTCCAAGGTGATCTGCCTGGGCAACCTGGCGCAGATCGATACCCCCTACCTGTCCGCTACCAGCTCCGGGCTGACCTACCTCACCGAACGCTTCAAAAACTTCGAGCACGGTGTGCACATCACCCTGCAAGGGGTGCCGCGCTCGCTGCTGGCCGAGTACGCCGAAACCCACATGTAACCCACAACCGTCACGCGCTCTCCCGTCGGGGAGGGCGCGCCGGCGGGGTAAAAGCAGCGCGCTCCGCATGTCCGCAGCGTTACAATGCGGCATCCCCCCTGGAGCAAGCTCGTGCTGACCCATCTCGATTCCCAAGGCCGCGCCAACATGGTCGATGTCACCGACAAGGCCGTGACATCCCGTGAAGCCGTGGCCGAAGCCCTGGTGCGCATGCTGCCGCAGACCCTGCAGATGATCGTCGCCGGTGGCCACCCCAAGGGCGACGTATTTGCCGTGGCGCGCATCGCTGGCATCCAGGCGGCGAAGAAGACCTCCGACCTGATTCCGCTGTGCCATCCGCTGATGCTCACCAGCGTCAAGCTGGAGCTGGCGGCGGAGGGCGACGACGCGGTGCGCATCCAGGCGCGCTGCAAGCTGGCC
>JBBNAI010000204.1:0-1599 GCA_037994305.1 Pseudomonas sp.
TGACCGGCGCCGCGCTGCCCGAGCACCAGATCGAGCACATCGCCGACCAGGACTGGGAACGCAGCTGGATGGACAACTTCCACCCGATGCGCTTCGGCCAACGCCTGTGGATCGTGCCCAGCTGGCACGCCGCACCGGAGCCGGATGCGGTCAACCTGCTGCTCGATCCGGGCCTGGCGTTCGGCACCGGCACCCACCCGACCACCGCGCTGTGCCTGGAATGGCTGGACGGCCAGGAGCTGAGCAACTGCGACGTGCTCGACTTCGGCTGCGGCTCGGGCATCCTCGCCATCGCCGCCCTGCTGCTCGGCGCGCCCCAGGCGGTCGGTACCGATATCGACATCCAGGCCCTGGAAGCCTCGCGCGACAACGCCTCGCGCAACGGCATCGACCCCGCGCGTTTCCCGCTCTACCTGCCCGCCGACCTGCCCCAGCAGCAGGCCGATGTCGTGGTCGCCAACATCCTCGCCGGTCCGCTGGTGGCGCTGGCTCCGCAGATCACCAGCCTGGTCAAGCCGGGTGGACGCCTGGCGTTGTCTGGCATCCTCGCCGAGCAGGCCGACGAAGTTCGCAGTGCCTATCAGGACGCCTTCGACCTCGATCCGACCGCAATCAAGGACGGCTGGGTACGCATCAGCGGCGTACGCCGCTGAGAATCTGCCCACGATCTGCTGCGCGTCGGCTAAACGGCGTTGAAAGCGGCCTCGGAATGCTCATTTACAACTCGTAAACTCCGCTTCCCCGGCTACTTTCGCCACCGTTTACCTCTAGCTCGCGAGATCATGGACAGATTCTGAGCCCCCGCAGCTTCTGCAGCTTGTGTTTTCCGCCCTGTGCTTGGGTAAACTAGCGCCTCGTTTTACCCGGACCGCCGCATGACCGACAGTTTCGTCACCCAGTGCCCCCATTGCCGCACCAGCTTTCGCATCAGTCGCGCGCAGCTGGGCGCAGCCCATGGCGCGGTTCGCTGCGGAGCCTGCCTGCATGTGTTCAACGCGGCCCAGCAACTCCTGGTAGACCAATCGCGCGCAGTCAAACCCACTGCGGAAACTGCAGCGGCGCCTGCTCCGACAGCACCACGCCCAGCCGCGCAACCGAGTGTTAGCCCGCCCAGCCGTCCCGTGGCGCCAACCGCCCCAGCGCCGAGCGCCGAGAAGAAACCCGTCGACACCCTGTGGATTCACGACGACCTCGACCTCGACAGCCTCGATCTCGACGAAGAACTGGCCAAGCTGGAAGAGCAGGAAATGCAGCTCTCCCAGGATTTCCTCGCCATCGACCGCGCGCCAAAGCCATCCGAGCGCCTGTTCACCCCAGCGGAACCCGAGCGCGACCGGCATGACGAAAGCTGGGCCGAGTCGCTGCTGATCGACGAAAAGCCTGCGCGCAAGATCGAACCCGAGTTCAAGGCCGAACCGCGTATTGATGTGCCGCCAGCGCCGGCGCCGCGCCCGATCCCGGCGTCCTTTCCACCACCGCTCGACGACCTCCCGCCAGCGGCCCGCCGCGAGCCCAGCTTCGCCCACGCCCAGCATGTACTGCCGGACGAAGAACCCGCCTTGCGTGACGAGCCGCCGCTCAGCGCCCTGGCCGAGCCCG
>JBBNAI010000205.1:0-2468 GCA_037994305.1 Pseudomonas sp.
CAGCCGTGGGTCGTCATAGGCGCCGCAACTGTGGTTGGGCAGGAACTCCTTGCACATATCGACCACGGTGCCGTCGATCTCGACCATGGTGATGCTCTCCACGCTGCGGTGCTTGCGCACTTCGCGCAGCATGCCGCCATCACCACCGCCGATGATCAGCACGCGCTTGGCGCTGCCGTGGGCGAGGATCGGCACATGAGTGAGCATCTCGTGGTAGATGAATTCGTCGGCCTCGGTGGTCTGGATCACACCGTCCAGCGCCATCACCCGGCCCATGCGCGCATTCTCGAAGATCACCAGGTGCTGGTGCTCGGTGCGCACTTCATGCAGCAGCTTGTCCATGCTGAAACGCTGGCCATAGCCGGGATAGAGAGTTTCCTGATAGTCGCTCATGGGTGAGTCCTCCTCGATGCTGGTGGATTAGGACGGACTGTTACCCGCCCATGAAAAGGCGCGCATTGTAAGGAGATACGCCCGCACGCTCCACTATCGCCCTGGCGCAAGATGTGTAGACGGGAGCCCTGCCGACGGTAGATGCCGTCGGCCAAGGCGGGTTCAGAGAGGCAAGGATTTATTTACAGGCGAACGTTGCCACGCGGACCGGCCACAGCCCAGATGATCAGGCCCAGCACCGGGAGAAAAGCAATCAGAGCCACCCAGAGCACCTTCTTCAAGGTATCGGCCTGGCTTCTCACCACATTGATGATCGCCCAGATATCCAGGGCAAAAATAACCAGCGTGAGAAGACTGTACAAAGTGGAACCCATGGTGAAACTCCTATGTGGATCGGATCGAAACTCCCCCTAGGATAGCCAGCACAACGCGTTCAGAGGGTAGAAAAACCACGAAAAACGCCAACATGCGACATATTCCTACGTTTTCACGACAGGATGTGACTCCAAGGTCAGGTTCCGCCATCAATAGTTCACAGGCCACGGCAATACGCGTTCTTGCTGGCCTAATTACATATTGGGCATTTTTCGGAGAACCAGACCCATGAACACCATGCTCCGCGTAAACGAAGCACTCCTGATCGCCGGTCGCGCCTTCCAGCCTTTCCAATGCGTGGCGTGGTCCCCGCAGGACGGCACCGGTGAACTCAACCTGACCGTGATCGACCGCACCAACACCCGCGTCGGCCAGGCCCGCATTCCCAGCAGCGCCTATCGCGACCCGTCGCAACTGGCCGATGTGCTGACCCACTCCCGCGAGCAGCTCAGCAGACAGGGTTACGCCCTGGAGCCCTGGAGCATGCCGGAGTAATAGCAGCACCCCGTTGGGGGCCACAGCGCCCCCAGCCCCCTCCGCTCTTCCCCCCTCTGCCACGCTCAGGCAGAAAGCATGCGAACCTCTGCGCTTCCCGCTCGTCTACTCAGTAATGGCCCGAGCGAGGATCTACGGCATGACGCAGCCACTGAGCCTGGAACAAGCCCTGCGCATCACCGAGCAGGCATTTCTGCCCCACCAATGCCAGACCTTCTATACCGCCGCAGACGCCAGCTTTGCCGTGCGCGTGTTCGATGACAGCGCCGTCGAGTTGCTATCTCTCAGTCATGTTGCCCGCACGCAATACAGCGACCCGGTGCGCCTGGCCGGGCTGATTGAACTGGCACGCCTGGAGCTGAGCAAGGATGGCTACGAGCTGACAGCCTGGTCGATGCCGGGCAGCAACCCCACCTAGTCGCCGAGGCAAACCATGGAAGCCTTCGACGTCCAGCGCATGCTGCTCGACAATTTCCCCCTGGCCTTTCTTGGCGAAGTCGCCCTCCGTGCCGCCTTCGCCTACCTGATGGTGTTCACCTTCCTCAAGGTTTCCGGCCGCCGTGGCGTACAGCAGCTCTCGCTGTTCGAACTGGTGGTGATTCTCACCCTGGGTTCGGCCGCCGGCGATGTGGCCTTTTACGAAGATGTGCCGCTACTGCCCATCGTCATGGTGTTCGCCACCCTGCTGGGGTTGTACCGCCTGACGACCCACCTGATGAAACTCAGCCCGCGCTTTGGCGACTGGGTCGAAGGCAAGCCCGCGCTGATCATCCGGGACGGGGTTTATGAGCTAGGCACACTGGAGCAGCAGAATATTTCCAGCGATGAATTCCTCATGGAGCTGCGTGAGGCTGGGGCCGAGCACCTGGGGCAGATACGCCTGGGTATCCTGGAGGTCAATGGCGGCGTCAGCTTGTATTTCTTCGCCAACGACGCCGTGCAGAGCGGCCTCTCGGTTCTGCCTGAGGCACTGCGTGACACCTTCATCCATATCCCGGAGGACGGCCTCTATGCCTGTAATCGCTGCGGCCACACGCAGCACCTTGCTGCCAACAGCACGCCCGCCTGCACGCGCTGTGAACAAGCACTCTGGAGCAAGGCCCTCGACGGGAAGCGCCAGCCTTGAGCGCTGGCACTGCGCCCACCCCGCCCAAGCTGCCAGCCGGTCTGCATTACGTCACGGACAGTCAACCTGGCATCAGTCG
>JBBNAI010000206.1:0-9221 GCA_037994305.1 Pseudomonas sp.
ACTCGGACGCCGGCAGCGCCCAGCTCTTGTTGTCGAAGTTGAAGCGCGGCTCGGCCTTGGCCAGGTCCGGGTCTTCGGTGGACTGCGACTGCGAGCGGGCGAAGTCCTTGCGCAGCGCGCGGGACAGGTCGCGCACCTGCACCAGCACGCCATATTCCCAGCTCGGCATGTTGTCCAGCCACAGGCCGGGGGGTGTCAGGTCGTTGGAGAGGTAGCCGCCCGGCTTGTTCAGCAGGGTGCTGGAGACCTGCTTCAGCGTTTCCACGGTGGTGTAGCCACTGACCAGCTTGCGCTGGGCATGTTCGGCTGCCGCCTGGGCATTCTGCTGCACCGGAAACAGCGCAGGCTCCTGGCTCCAGAACCAGCCGATGCCTATCGCGCCGAGCAGGTAGAGGGCCAGCAGGGTGCCCAGGGCTCGGCTCAGCCACAGGCTACCGAAGTAGCTGCGCGCCTCGTCTACGGAGTCATCGACGTTGTCGCGCAGATCGCCCGCACGCTTTTTCCAGTCCAACATGGCAGTGTCCTTGATTACGTTCCGTTGACTATCCGACCCGCGCCGCAGCCGGGAGTTGCCGGTTTGCACTATAAGTGAAGCGCGCCCGGTACGCAGTGGCCAACTCCAGTATCCTGCCGGCAAAAGCGGGCAAAGCAGCCAAAAGATGGAAATTTGGCGTCAAATGACCGATGGTTATAGCGCTTAATCCGCCCAGTGGTAGCATCGAGCCATCATCCAGCCGACAGGCTGGTCAGAGAACGACTGTAGCCATGAACGAACACGAAGATCCCAGCCGCGACCGCCTCAAGCAGCATTTCGCCAAACGCGTGATCTACCAGGCGCGCCAGCTTCTGGAAGTCTGGCAACGCTTGCAGCAGGGCGAATGGAACGCCGGCATCATGGCTGAGCTGACCGAGGCCAACCTCGGGCTGCTGCGCTACGCCGAACGCTTCGAGCAGGACGTGCATATCCACCTGGCCCGTGCCATCGGCAATTGCCTGGAAGCGGTGGAAGGCAATCGTGGGCGCCTGACCAGTCATCTGATCACTGAACTCAACCTGCTGATGCAGCGTCTGTCGCGCACCGGCCTGCGCCATGGCGACCAGTTCGAACAGACCTTCCTGCCGCCACTGCGCAAGCCGGTCTACCTGGCCCTGCAGGATCTCGACCGCAGCGAGCGCCTGGCCCAGCAACTGGAATTCTTCGGCCTCAGCGCCCAGGCCCTGCCCAGCGCCGATGCCTTCCGCGCCGCCATGGCAGAGCGCCACCCGGCGGCAATCCTGATGGAAGTGGACTTCGCCGGCACCGGTCGCGGCCTGGAGCTGGCCAGCGAAGCCCAGCAAGGCCTGGAACAGAAACTGCCACTGCTGTTCTTCAGCCACGACGACACCGACACCCCGACCCGCCTGGCCGCCGTGCGCGCCGGTGGCGAAGAGTTCTTCACCGGCAGCCTGGACGCCTCGAGCCTGATCGAGCGCATCGAGATCCTCACCAACGTCATGCACTACGACCCCTACAAAGTGCTGATCGTCGACGACTCGCGGGCCCAGGCCACCCACACCGAGCGCGTGCTGAACAGCGCCGGTATCGTCACCCGCACCTTGACCGAGCCGATCCAGGCGATGGCCGAGCTGGCCGACTTCCAGCCGGACCTGATCATCCTCGACATGTACATGCCCGACTGCCACGGTACCGAATTGGCCAAGGTGATCCGCCACAACGACCGCTATGTCAGCGTGCCGATCATCTACCTGTCCGCCGAAGACGACCTGGACAAGCAGCTCGACGCGATGAGTGAAGGCGGCGACGACTTCCTCACCAAGCCGATCAAGCCGCGCCACCTGATCGCCACCGTGCGCAACCGCGCGGCCCGGGCACGCAACCTGCGGGCGCGCATGGTGCGTGACAGCCTCACCGGCCTGTTCAACCACACCCATACCCTGCAGCTGCTCGAAGACGCGCGCTTCCGCGCCCGCCGCGACAGCCAGCCGCTGACCTTCGCGATGATCGACATCGACCACTTCAAGCGGGTCAACGACACCTACGGCCACCCCATGGGCGACCGGGTGATCAAGAGCCTGGCGCTGTTTCTCAAGCAGCGCCTGCGCAAGACCGACCACATTGGCCGCTACGGTGGCGAAGAGTTCGCCGTGGTTCTGCCGGACACCGATGCGGTGACCGCCGCCAAGGTGCTCGACGAGATCCGCCGGCGCTTCGCCGAGATCCACTACCCGGCGCAGCAAGGCGACCTGTCCTGCACCTTCAGTTGTGGAGTGGCCGAACTGACCGATGGCATGGACATCAACACCCTGTCCAAGCAGGCCGACGAGGCGATGTACCTGGCCAAGCGCGGCGGACGGAACCGGGTGGAGATTCACCTCAACTAGAACGTGAACCAGGTCACCCTGTCACGATCCTGCAATCAAACCGCAATAACCTTGGCAGCACCGCTTTCCGTCGTCCGGTGCTGCCTCCCATGCGTCTCAAACTGCTTACCAACCTGTCCACTGCCCTCCTCGTCACCGCCTGCCTGGCCCTGGCCGCCACGCTCTGGTGGTCGGAGCAGGCGCTGGAGCGCCCCTACCTGCTGATGCAGCGCTACCTCAGCCTGTCGCAGCAGTTCCAGCATCAGGTCGCCAGTAATATCCAGGACTACCTCGCGCGCGGTGACGCCCTGCGCCACAAACAGGCCAGCCAGGCCATCAGCGAACTGGAACAGTCGCTGGATGAGCTGCCCTCCGACCTCGCCAACAACCTGCGCCCCAGCCTCGACGACCTGAGCCGCTTCACCGCCGGCGAACTGCTCGCCGCCGGCAAACTGGCCGGCGACCCGCAAGGACTGCTGCTGCAAGCTGAACGCGAAATGGCCAGCACCCTTGAGCAACTGGCCGAGTACGCCCATACCGACGCCCCGGCCGCGAGCACCTACCAAGCCCCCTTGTTCGCCGCCGCGCAGCACCTGACGCGCCTCGCTCACGCGCGCGACAAACTGGTGAGTAGCGGCCGCAGCGAACTGGCCGACGACCTGCAACGCGAGCTGACGGCCCTCGGCCAGCAGGCCGCCAGCCTCGACGCCTTGCCCCTGCTGGGCGTGAGCGGCAGCAGCGAGTCCGGCGCCAGCAGCTTTGCCGCGATGATGGGCCTGGCCAGCGACGACACCCAGCAACAGGCCGAGGACAAGGGCATTGCCCTCAAGCGCGATTTCGCCAGCCTGCTCACGCGCTACCCCGGCGAACTGGCGCGCACCCGCACGCTGATCGAACAGCGCAGCGGCCTGGCACGCAATACCGAGGAAAAGGTTGCCAGCCTGCAGCAGGCGCTGGCTGCCCTGGAGCCCGCCGTACGCGCCGAGCACGGGCGCATCCAGGCGGAAGTGCGCCTGATCCAGGGCCTGATGATCGGCCTGATCCTGTTGATCGCCCTGACCCTCGACCAGATCCAGCGCCGCCTCAGCAACGTGCTCGGGCGCCTGGCGCCAGCCCTGTCGCAATGGGCTGCCGGCGACTTCGCCGAGGACATCACCCTGCAGGCGCGGACCCGTGAGATGCACGACATCGAGGACTCACTGAACCGCCTGCGCCGCTATCTGGTGGAGCTGGTCGGCACCATTCACCAGCACGCCGGTGAAGTGGCCGGCAGCAGCCGCACCCTGGCCGACCTCAGCCAGGGTCTGCACGGCGGCGCCGAGCGCCAGCTGGCCGATACCGCACAGATTCGCGATGCCCTTGGCGAACTGGAAGGCACCATCGCCCAGGTCGCCACCGATGCCAGCCACGCCGCCGACGCCAGCCGCTCGGCCAGTCGTGCCGTGGAACAGGGCCAGCGGGTGATCGAGCAGAGTCTGGCGGGCCTGCACGAACTGGTCGGTGAAGTACAGGGCAACGCCCTGTCGATCGAACAACTGGCCGCCGAAACCGACACCATCGGCCAGGTGCTGACGGTGATTCGCAGCGTCGCCGAACAGACCAACCTGCTGGCGCTCAACGCCGCCATCGAAGCCGCACGTGCCGGTGAAATGGGTCGCGGCTTTGCCGTGGTCGCCGAGGAAGTGCGCTCGCTGGCCCAGCGCACCAGCGGCGCCACCGAGGAAATCCAGCAACTGATCGCCCGCCTGCAACTCGCCGCCCAGCAGTCGGTGGCGGCCATGCGCGCCCAGGTCGAACATGCCGAAGTCACCGCCGGCAAGGCCGAACAGGCCGATGGCGCTCTCGACGAAGTGGTGGTGTCGATCCGCACCATCGCCAGCATGGCCGAGCGTATTGCCGAAGCCACCGCGCAACAGGGCGGCGCGGCCAGCGAAATCCGTGACCACAGCGAACGCATCCACCGCCTCGGTGGCGACAACCTGGCGCGTATCGGCGAAGGCCGCCAGCAGGGCGAGCAGCTGTTGCTGCTCGGCGGCCAACTGCACACCGCGGTGCAGGCCTTCCGCGTCGGTTAGGCCGGATGGCGACCAACGGTCGCCTGGCAATATCCGCTGACACCCTGCGACATGCCGACTTATGGGGTCGGCACGCCGACTTGGGTATGATGCCCGCCAAGTCCGTTGTGCGAGCCTCCCATGCGCCGTCTGCTGCCCCTGCTCCTGTTGCTGCTCACCCTGCCGGCCATGGCCGGGTTGTTCGACAAGTTGCCTGACGCGCCCCTGGGCGCGCCCCTGAACAACAGCAGCGACTTCCTGCCCGTGCGCGAGGCCTTCCGCCTGAGCCTGGTGGAAAGCACGCCTACATCGGTCAAGCTGCGCTTCGTCGCTGCCGAGGGCTACTACCTCTACCGCCACCGCTTTCAGTTCCGCATCGAGCCCAGCGACCTGACGCAGGGCGAAGCCGTGCTGCCGGCCGGCAAACCCAAGCACGATGAATACTTCGGCGATGTCGAGGTGTACTACGGCATCACCGATGTCGAGCTGCCGCTGAACAACAGCTACAAGCTGCCGTACACCCTGCATGTCACTTACCAGGGCTGCGCTGACAAGGGCCTGTGCTACCCGCCGGAAACCGAGCGCCTGGAGATCGAAGGCAGCAACCAAGCGGCGACCAGCGATGCCGCCGCCGTGCCCGCCGCCAGCGCTACGACGCCTGCCGCCGCACCTGGCTGGAGCTGGAAGGAACTGGCGCTGTTCTTCCTTGGCGGCCTGGGCCTGGCCTTCACCCCCTGCGTACTGCCGATGCTGCCGATCCTCACCGGCGTGGTCCTGCGCGGCCAGCCTGGCGGCCTGCGCAGCCTGGTACTGGCGCTGGCCTATGTGCTGCCGATGGCGATCAGCTTCGCCATTCTCGGCGCGCTGATGGGCCTGTTCGGCGCCGAACTCAATCTGCAGGCCCGCCTGCAATCACCCTGGGTGCTGGTGCCCTTCGCAATTTTCTTCGCCCTGTTCGGTGCAGCCAGCCTGGGCTTTCTCGAACTGCGCCTGCCGCAGGCCATCGACGGCCCGCTGCAACGCCTGAGCCAGCGCCTGCGCGGCGGCACCATCCTCAGCGCCGCAGCGCTTGGCGTACTCAGCAGCCTGCTGGTGTCGCCCTGCGTCTCGGCGCCACTGGCTGGTGCCCTGCTGTATATCACCGCCAGCGGCGACACCCTGGGCGGCGGCCTCAAGCTGCTGGCACTGGGCCTGGGCATGGGCACGCCACTGGTGCTGTTCGCCGTCGGTGGCGGTGCGCTGCTGCCGAAGTCCGGCAACTGGATGATCGGCGTACGCAACCTGTTCGGTGCGCTGCTGATGGCGGTTGCGGTCTGGCTGCTCGAGCGCGTAGTGCCGGGCCCAGTCGCCCTCGCCCTGTGGGGCCTGCTGGCCGCCGGCGTTGCCCTGTGGCTAGGTGCGCTGGAGCTGACGCCGAAGACCCATCACCAGAAGCTGTCCCAATTGATCGGCCTGCCGCTGCTGATCTACGCCATAGCTGCCTGGTTCGGTGCCCTGCAGGGGCAGAGCGACCCGCTGCGCCCGCTGGGTCAACCGGTCACCGCCAGCAGCGTGCAGGCAGCGCCAGCCAGCGCCACCTGGCAAACCGTGACCAGCCCTGCCGAACTGGACGCCGCCCTGGCTGCGGCAAAAAGCGCCGGGCAGCCGCTGCTGCTCGACTGGTACGCGGACTGGTGCATCAGCTGCAAGGTGATCGAACGCGAAGTACTCACCGCCCCGGAGGTGACAAGCCAGCTGAGCGGCCTGCGCCTGATTCGCTTCGACATCACCGAAAGCAATCCGGCGCAACGCGCCCTGCTCGACCGCTACCAGCTGTTCGGCCCGCCAGCGATCCTGTTCTTTTCGGCAAAGGGTGACGAATTCGCCGATCTGCGTGTCGTAGGTGAAATCGGCGCCGCCGACTTTGCTCAACGCCTGACCCAGGCCGCTGCCCGCCAGAACTGACAAGCTTCATATTCTTGCAGCAAATTTCGGCCATCGTGTTGCCTACTGCTGGCAACTGGACAGCTCTCAGCGCATTCGGCATAGTCCCGGCCATTCCCAGGTCATAACAAGGACAAAGCCCATGGCTACCCTCCTGGTGCTGCACGGCCCCAACCTCAACCTGCTGGGCACCCGCGAGCCCGGCGTCTACGGCGCCACCACCCTGGCGCAGATCAATCAGGATCTCGAGCAGCGCGCCCGCGCTGCCGGCCATCATCTGCAGTACCTGCAGAGCAATGCCGAGTACGAACTGATCGAGCGCATTCACGCCGCTAAAGGCGAAGGTGTCGACTTTATTCTGATAAATCCGGCGGCTTTCACCCATACCAGCGTCGCCTTACGTGACGCATTGCTGGCAGTGAGCATCCCATTCATCGAAGTGCACCTGTCCAACGTGCACAAGCGTGAAGCTTTCCGCCATCACTCCTACTTTTCCGACGTTGCTGTGGGAGTGATCTGCGGCCTTGGCGCCAGCGGTTACCGGCTGGCCCTGGAGGCCGCACTCGAACAACTTGAACGACCCTGACCTGACTGGGAGTTGAACACCTATGGATATTCGTAAAGTCAAAAAACTGATCGAGCTGCTGGAAGAATCCGGCATCGACGAACTGGAAATCCGCGAGGGCGAAGAGTCCGTACGTATCAGCCGCCACAGCAAGCAACCGGCCTACGCCCAACCGATGTACGCCCCGGCACCTGCGCCGGTCGCCGCTCCGGTTGCCGCCGCCCCGGTCGCCGATGCCGCGCCAGCCGCCGCCAAGCTGAATGGCACCGTGGCCCGCTCGCCGATGGTCGGTACCTTCTACCGCGCTGCCTCACCGACCTCCGGCAACTTCGTTGAAGTCGGCCAGAGCGTGAAGAAAGGCGACATCCTGTGCATCGTCGAAGCGATGAAAATGATGAACCACATCGAGGCCGAAGCCAGCGGCGTGATCGAGTCCATCCTGGTGGATAACGGCCAGCCGGTTGAGTACGACCAACCCCTGTTCACCATCGTTTGATGAGCGGGGAAGCTGCGATGCAGAAGCTGCAAAAAGTCCTGATCGCCAACCGTGGCGAAATCGCCCTGCGCATCCTGCGCGCCTGCAAGGAGCTGGGCATCAAGACGGTGGCCGTGCACTCCACTGCCGACCGTGAGCTGATGCACCTGGGCCTGGCCGACGAGTCCGTGTGCATCGGCCCGGCGCCTGGCAACCTGTCCTACCTGAATATTCCGGCGATCATCAGCGCGGCCGAAGTCACCGGCGCCACGGCGATTCACCCGGGCTACGGTTTCCTCGCCGAGAACGCCGACTTCGCCGAGCAGGTGGAGAAATCCGGCTTCGCCTTCATCGGCCCGAAAGCCGACACCATCCGCCTGATGGGCGACAAGGTCTCGGCCAAGAACGCCATGATCAAGTCCGGCGTACCTGTAGTGCCCGGCTCCGAAGGCCCGCTGCCGGAAGATGAAGAAACCGCACTGAAGATCGCCCGCGAAGTGGGCTACCCGGTGATCATCAAGGCCGCCGGTGGCGGTGGTGGTCGCGGCATGCGCGTGGTGCACAAGGAAGAAGACCTGATCAAATCGGCCAAGCTGACCCGCACCGAAGCCGGTGCCGCGTTCGGCAACCCGATGGTCTACCTGGAGAAATTCCTCGGCAATCCACGCCATGTGGAAGTCCAGGTGCTCTCCGATGGCCAGGGCAACGCCGTGCACCTGGGCGACCGCGACTGCTCGCTGCAACGCCGCCACCAGAAAGTCCTGGAAGAAGCGCCAGCCCCAGGCATCGACGAGAAAGCCCGCGCCGAAGTGCTGAAACGCTGCGTCGATGCCTGCATCGAGATCGGCTACCGCGGCGCCGGCACCTTCGAGTTCCTCTATGAAGACGGCCGTTTCTACTTCATCGAGATGAACACCCGCGTGCAGGTCGAGCACCCGGTTACCGAAATGGTCACCGGTATCGACATCGTCAAGGAGATGCTCAGCATCGCCGCCGGCAACAAGCTGTCGTTCAAGCAGAGCGACGTGGTCATCCGTGGCCATTCCCTGGAGTGCCGGATCAACGCCGAAGACCCGGACAACTTCATGCCCTGCCCCGGCAAGGTCAAGCACTTCCACGCCCCGGGCGGCAACGGCGTACGCGTCGACTCGCACCTGTACAGCGGCTACTCGGTACCGCCGAACTACGACTCGCTGATCGGCAAGCTGATCACCTATGGCAAGGACCGCGCCGAGGCCATGGCCCGCATGCGCAATGCCCTGGACGAGATCGTGGTCGACGGCATCAAGACCAACATCCCGCTGCACCGCGACCTGGTGGTTGATAAGGGCTTCAACAAGGGCGGCGTGAATATCCACTACCTCGAGAAAAAACTCGGGATGGATAAGCACTAAGCCCACGACCTGCTGCGCGTCGGCGATACGGCGTTAAAAACAGCCTCGGAATGCTCATTTACAGCAGTAAACTGCGCTTCCTCGGCTGTTTTTGCCTAGTCTCGCTCTAGCTCGCAAGGTCGTGACTAGATGCATCGACAAGGGTCGCCCACGGGCGGCCCTTGTCGTTTCCGGCCAGCGCCTGCGGTGGCAGCCGACCCGCCCCTCAAGTAAGCTGCGCGCCCAATTGCACCCAGCACCACATCGTTCTCGAGGTTTGCCATGCCCTGGTTACAAGTCCGTCTCGCCATCACCCCGGAACAGGCGGAGACCTACGAAGACGCCCTGCTCGGCGTCGGCGCAGTCTCGGTAACCTTCATGGACGCCGAAGACCAGCCGATCTTCGAGCCGGACCTGGGCACCACCCCGCTGTGGTCGCACACCCACCTGCTGGCCCTGTTCGAGGCCGA
>JBBNAI010000207.1:0-3004 GCA_037994305.1 Pseudomonas sp.
CCACGTTCTTGATGTAAGTACGAACCATGGAGCGCAGGCTGGCGTTATGGCTACGACGCTTCTCAGCCTGTTTGGCGCGTTTTTTGGCAGAAGGTGTATTGGCCACCGTCAAGCTCCTCGAAAAAAAACTGGGGGGATAGCAACAAATAAGGCCGCGAATCATGCCGAGCTGGGCGGCTGATGTCAAGCCTGATGATCCATCCCTGTGCTGGTCTGACCAGCGGCGGGTGGTTACACTCGGTGCCTTCGCGCGCCGATGATCCGGTCGGTCTGCTGTGCTCGCCTCTGGAAACCGAATTATTCCATGAATCTGCTCAAGTCGCTGGCTGCTGTCAGCTCTCTGACCATGCTGTCCCGCGTGCTGGGCTTTGTTCGCGATACCTTGATGGCGCGCATCTTCGGTGCCGGAGTGGCGTCGGACGCCTGGGTGGTGGCATTCAAGCTGCCCAACCTGCTGCGGCGCATTTTTGCCGAAGGGGCATTTTCCCAGGCGTTCGTGCCGATCCTGGCGGAATACAAGATGCAGCAGGGTGAGGAGGCGACTCGCACCTTTATTGCCTATGTGTCGGGCCTGCTGACCCTGGTTCTGGCGCTGGTCACCCTGCTGGGGATGGTCGCGGCGCCCTGGATCGTCTGGGTGTCGGCGCCGGGGTTTGCCGATGAGGCCGATCGCTTCGGCCTGACGGTCGATCTGCTGCGGGTGACCTTTCCTTATATTCTGCTGATCTCCCTGTCGTCGCTGGCGGGGGCGGTGCTCAATACCTGGAATCGCTTTTCAGTGCCGGCCTTCGTGCCGACGCTGCTGAACGTCAGCATGATCGGATTCATGCTGTTCCTGGCGCCTTACTTTGATCCGCCGATCATGGCGCTGGCGTGGGCGGTGCTGGTTGGTGGGTTGTTGCAGTTTGTCTGGCAGCTGCCGCACCTCAAGCGCATCGGCATGCTGGTGCTGCCGCGTCTCAACTTGCGTGATACCGGTGTGTGGCGGGTGCTCAAGCAGATGGGGCCGGCGATCTTCGGGGTGTCGGTGAGCCAGATCTCGCTGATCATCAACACCATCTTCGCCTCCTTCCTGGTGGCGGGTTCGGTGTCCTGGATGTACTACGCCGACCGCCTGATGGAGTTGCCGTCCGGGGTGTTGGGTGTGGCGCTGGGGACGATTCTGCTGCCGGCCCTGTCGAAAACCTATGCGGGCGCCAATCGCGAGGAATATTCGCGACTGCTCGATTGGGGGTTGCGCCTGTGCTTCCTGCTGGTCCTGCCGTGCTCGCTGGCGCTGGCCGTGCTGGCTGAGCCGCTGACGGTTTCGCTGTTCCAGTACGGAAAATTCACCGGTGCCGATGCGCAAATGACCCAGCAGGCGCTGATCGCCTATTCGGTCGGCCTGCTCGGCATCATCCTGGTGAAGATCCTCGCGCCTGGTTTCTATGCCCAGCAGAACATCCGCACGCCGGTGAAGATTGCCCTGGTCACCCTGGTGGCCACACAGTTGATGAACGTGTTGTTCGTCTTCGTGATCCCTCTGGCTCATGCGGGGTTGGCGCTGTCCATCGGGTTGGCGGCGTGCCTGAATGCCGGTTTGTTGTACTGGCGGTTGCGTCGGGGGAACCTGTTTCAGCCGCAGCCGGGCTGGGGCGTGTTTGTCGGCAAGTTGCTGCTGGCGGTGCTGGTGATGGTGGCGGTGTTGCTGTTGGCCATGCATTTCATGCCGGCCTGGGCCGATGGCGACATGCTGATACGGCTGTTGCGCCTGGGGGCTCTGGTGGCGGCTGGCGTAGTGGCGTATTTCGGTACGCTGCTGCTGCTGGGCTTCCGTCTGCGCGACTTCTCGCGCCGCGCCGTGTCCTGATGGTCGACGTGGCGGACGTGCTGCCTGTTGTCCGTTGCCCGGTGTGCGTATAATCGACCACTTTGTAAGCAAGAAGCGCGCTATGCAGCTGGTCCGAGGCCTCCACAATCTGCTACCCCTGACCCAGGGATGCGTTGCCACCATCGGCAACTTCGATGGCGTGCACCGTGGGCACCAGGCCATTCTGGCGCGTCTGCGCGAGCGGGCGATCGAGCTGGGTGTGCCGAGCTGCGTGGTGATCTTCGAGCCGCAGCCGCGCGAGTACTTCGGCCCGGATACCGCTCCGGCACGTCTGACTCGTCTGCGCGAGAAGCTTGAGCTGCTGGCCGCCGAAGGTGTCGACCGCGTGTTGTGCCTGGCTTTCAACCGTCGCCTGCGCGAGTTATCGGCGGCCGAGTTCGTTCGCCAGGTGCTGGTCGAGGGGCTGCACGTCAAGCACCTCGAGGTCGGCGATGACTTCCGTTTCGGTTGCGATCGCTCCGGCGACTTTGCCTTTCTGGTCCAGGCCGGTATCGAGCAGGATTTCAGCGTCGAGGCGGCATTGACCGTCGAGCTGGATGGTGAGCGCATCAGCAGCACCCGAGTGCGCCAGGCCTTGCAGGCTGGTGAGCTGGAGTTGGCCGAGCGTCTGCTGGGACGTCCCTTTGCTTTGGCCGGACGTGTGTTGCATGGGCAGAAGCTGGCTCGCCAGCTCGGTTCGCCAACGGCCAATGTGCAGCTCAAGCGCCGTCAACCGCCGTTGCGCGGTGTGTTTCTGGTCAGTGCGTTGATCGATGGTCAGCGCCACCACGGGGTGGCCAATATCGGCCTGCGGCCTACGGTCGTCGGCGATGGTCTGCCCCACTTGGAAGTGCATCTGTTGGAGTTTGCCGGGGATATCTACGGCCGGCGCCTGACGGTGGTGTTCCACCACAAGCTGCGCGATGAGCAGCGCTTCGCCTCACTGGAGGCATTGAAGATTGCGATCGCGGCGGATGTCGCCGCCGCCCGCGCCTACTGGCTGGGCCAGCCGCTGGATTGACCGCGGTTCGTATTGACCACCGCTCGTATTGATTAAGTCCAAGAGCCTGAGATGACCGACTACAAAGCCACGCTGAACCTCCCGGATACTGCCTTCCCGATGAAAGCCGGCCTGCCGCAGCGCGAGCCGCAAAC
>JBBNAI010000208.1:0-11096 GCA_037994305.1 Pseudomonas sp.
CGGTCCAGATGAACTCGCCCGGTTGCAAGCCGCAGACCTGGGCCACCATCAGCGTCAGCAGGGCATAGCTGGCGATGTTGAACGGCACGCCGAGGAAGATATCGGCCGAGCGCTGGTACAGCTGGCAACTCAGCTTGCCGTCGGCGACGTAGAACTGGAACAGCGCGTGGCACGGCGGCAGGGCCATCTGCTCGACCAGCGCCGGGTTCCAGGCGGAGACGATCAGGCGACGCGAGTCCGGGTTCTTCTTGATCATCTCGACCAGCTTGCTGATCTGGTCGATCGACTCGCCATTCGGCGCCGGCCAGCTGCGCCATTGGTAGCCGTACACCGGGCCGAGGTCGCCGTTCTCGTCGGCCCATTCGTCCCAGATGCGTACGCCGTTTTCCTTCAGGTACTTGATGTTGGTATCGCCCTGGAGGAACCACAGCAGCTCGTGGATGATCGACTTCAGGTGGCACTTCTTGGTGGTCACCAGCGGGAAGCCGTCGGCCAGGTCGAAGCGCATCTGGTGGGCGAATACGCTGTAGGTACCGGTGCCGGTGCGGTCGCTCTTGAAGGTGCCGGTCTCGCGGACCAGGCGCATCAGGTCGAGGTACTGTTTCATTGCACGGCTCCTTGGGCGGCGTCACGGCGGTAAGCCCAGATCATAAGCCCCAGGCCGCCGAGAATCATCGGTACACAGAGCAGCTGGCCCATGGTCAGCCAGCCGAAGGCCAGGTAGCCGAGTTGCGCGTCCGGCACGCGGACGAACTCAACGATAAAGCGGAAGATGCCATAGCAAATCGCGAACAGGCCGGACACCGCCATGGTCGGACGCGGCTTGCGCGAGAACGCCCAGAGGATGAGGAACAGCGCCACGCCTTCGAGGGCGAACTGGTACAGCTGCGACGGATGGCGCGGCAGCGGTCCGCCGTTGGGGAAGACCATCGCCCAGGGCACGTCCGTGACCTTGCCCCACAGCTCCGCGTTGATGAAGTTGCCGATGCGCCCGGCGCCCAGGCCGATCGGCACCAGCGGCGCGATGAAGTCCATCAGCTCGAAGAAGCTCTTGTTGTTGCGCTTGCCGAACCACAGGGTGGCGAGGATCACGCCGATCAACCCGCCATGGAACGACATGCCGCCCTTCCATATCTGCAGCACGCGCAGCGGCTCGGCGATGTAGCTGTGCAGGTCGTAGAACAGCACGTAGCCGAGGCGGCCACCGAGGATCACGCCCATTGCCACCCAGAACACCAGGTCGGAGAGTTTCTCCTGGCTCCAGGTCGGGTCGAAGGCCTTCAGCCGGCGGGTAGCCAGCAGCCAGGCGCCACCAATGCCGACCAGGTACATCAGGCCGTACCAGTGGATCTGCAGAAAGCCCAGGTCGAGGGCCACCGGGTTGATCTGGGGATAAGCCAGCATCACGACTCCTTAGATGAGGAAGCTCACGCCCACGCAAAGCAGCAGCAGGGCGAACAGACGTTTCAACACATGGGCCGGCAGACGGTGCGCGAGGCGCGCGCCGAAGCGGGCAAAAAACATGCTGGTGATGGCAATACCGACCATCGCCGGCAGGTACACGAAGCCCAGGCTCCACGGCGGCAGATGCGCCTCGTGCCAGCCGAGCAGCATGAAACTCAGGGCGCTGGCCGCCGCAATCGGCAGGCCGCAGGCCGAGGATGTCGCCACCGCCTGCTGCATCGGCACGCTGCGCCAGGTGAGGAACGGCACGGTCAGCGAACCGCCGCCAATACCGAAGATCGCCGAGGCCCAGCCGATCACCACGCCGGCCAGGGTCAGCCCGGGCTTGCCTGGGACACCGCGACTGGCCTTGGGTTTCAAACCCAGGCTCATCTGCACGGCGATGACGATAGCGAACACGCCGATGATCTTCTGTAGCAGCGGCCCCTGGATCGACGCGGCGGTGAGCGCGCCCAACCCGGCACCGAGGAGGATGCCGACGGCCATCCAGGCGAAGATCGGCCAGCGCACCGCACCCTTGCGCTGGTGTTCAAGCACCGAGTTGATCGAGGTGAAGATGATGGTGGCCAGCGACGTACCGACCGCCAGGTGGGTGAGGATCGACTGGTCAAAACCCTGGGCGGTGAAGCTGAACACCAGCACCGGCACGATGATGATGCCGCCACCGACGCCAAACAGCCCGGCCAACACGCCGGCCGCCGCGCCCAGCACCAGATAGAGCAGAAATTCCATCCACACCCCCGCAAACGAAGCCGGCATGGTAACGGATGGCGCCCCCGGCCTCCACTTGCGGCGACGGATGCAGTAGGCTCGACGCACCCTGCCAAGGACCCTCTCTCTATGTGCCTGATCGTCTTCGCCTGGCGCCCCGGCCACCCGCAACCCCTGGTGCTGGCCGCCAACCGTGACGAGTTTTACAGCCGTCCCAGCCAGGCTCTGGGGGAGTGGTCCGATGCACCGGGGCTGTATGCCGGCCGCGATCTGCAGGCCGGCGGCACCTGGCTGGGGGTGAATGCCGCCGGGCGCTTCGCCGCCCTGACCAATATCCGTGACCCGCGCCAAGCCCAGGGCCCGCGCTCACGCGGCGAGCTGGTGGCGGACTTCCTGCGCGGCGAACTGAGCGCCGAGGATTACCTGGGGCAGGTCTGTGAGCGACTGGAGCAGTACAGCGGCTTCAACCTGCTGCTCGGCGACCGCGAGACGCTGTACTGCTTCAACTCCGATAGCGGCCAGCCGCGCCAGCTGGGGGCCGGCCTCTACGGCCTGTCGAATGCCGATCTGGACACGCCCTGGCCCAAGTTGCTGCGCGCCACTGCAGCGCTGGCCGGAACCCTCGATGACCCACAACCAGACAACCTGCTGGAACTGCTGCGCGACCGCCAGCAACCGCCCCGCGTGCTGTTGCCGGACACCGGCATCGGCCTGGATTGGGAGCTGTTGCTGTCGAGCATCTTCATCGTCGGCCCCGGCTACGGCACCTGCGCCAGCAGCGCCCTGCTGCTGGGCGCCGATGGCCAGGTCGAGCTGATCGAGCGCAGCTACGGCACGGATGGCCAGGCAACGGGCGAAATCACCGTGCGGCTGAACGCTAACCGCTGACGGTGAAGCGCGCGCTGAGCCGGCCCAGGCGCCCAGCCAGTTCGCGCAGGCGACTGCTGTCCAGCTCCAGGGCCGCCGCGCTGACGGAGTTCTGCTCGGCCACCTGCTGCACGCTGCCCAGGTGTTCGCTGACCTCGGTACTGACCGCCGCCTGCTGATGGGTCGCCGCGGCGATCAGCTCGTTCATCCGGCTGATCGCCTCGATTTCCGCCGCCACCGCCACCAGCAACTCGGCCGTGTTCTGGCTGTCGATCACGCAGCGCGCCACGCTCTGCCGGCTTTCCTGCATGGCATTGGCTGCCTGGCGACTGCCCTGCTGCAGGCCACCGATGATGCTCTGGATTTCCGCCGTGGAGGCGGCAGTCTTCTGCGCCAGGTTGCGCACCTCATCGGCCACCACAGCAAAACCACGCCCCTGGTCGCCGGCGCGAGCTGCCTCGATGGCGGCATTCAGGGCCAGCAGGTTGGTCTGCTCGGCGATCGCGCGGATCACCTCCAGAACCCGGCCGATCTGCTCGGACTGCGCCGCCAGGGCTTGCACTTCACGGTCACTGCCATCGATGCGCTCGGCCAGCCGGGCGATCTCATTGCGCGTACCCGACACCGCCGCGCTGCCTTCGGCGGCCTTGCCATTGGCACTCTGCGCCGCCTGGGCAGCGCGGTCGGCGTGCCCGGCCACCTCATCGATGGCGCCGCTCATCTGCTGCATCGCGCCGGCCATGTAGGCTGTTTCGTCGAGTTGGCGCGCCGCACCTTCACGCTGCTGGCGGGTGGCCTGGGCCAGCCCCTCGCCGGTGGCACCCAGGCCCTGGGTGTCGCGCACCACCTCGCTGACCAACTCGTCGAGCAGGTTGAGGAAATGATTGAAGCGCTGGGTGACCGGCCCGCTGGCCTGGCTGCGGTAGCGCAGGTCGATGCCATCGTCCTGCTCGGTCAGGCGCACCGCCGCTTCCATCAAGGCCTCGCCCTCGCGCGCCTCGGCGTAGGCCTGCAGCGCCAGGTAGATGAGGATGGCGCTCTCCAGCACCACGTAGAAGGCATGCAGGAAGACGATGGGCCAGGTGCCGTCCTTGACCACGAACACCTCGGCGCCTTGCTGTTGCAGCGCGAAGAAAGCCAGGTGATGCACGGCGATCACTGCCGCCGCCACCACGATCGGCAGCCAGTCGCGGTAGTACACCAGGAAGGCCAGCAGGACGAAGATGCCGAAGTGGATCTCGATCAGCCCGCCGGCCAGGTCGATATGCAGCGCCGACATCAGCATGAAAGCGGCGGCCATGCAGCAGCGCATCAGCCGCCGGCCGGCGATCATGCCGTTGAGCAGCGTCATCGCCAGCGCCGTGCCACCGCCGATCAGCAACGCCTGCAGCCAGCCGCCATGCCAGGCCGCGAGGCCAAGGGCGTAGAAGAACATCAACCAGAGGACGCCGAGCATGATGCGGTCGGCTTTGCGGTAGTGCGCGTCGAGACTGAATGCGTGACTGCTCATGGGAAACATCCGGCAGCGCTCGTCCTGAGCTGTGAGTGAATCGCATCTTATACAGAAGCAATAATCTGTACAGGATTGGATTAACGCAGACTCACCTCAGTTTAGACCGCAGCCGGCTCAGTCGCCGCCCCACGGGCAGAAGCAGCCGACGGCCAGGTTGCTGTCTGCCCGCACCGGCCGGCCGGCCGCCAGGGCTTCGAGAATCGGCTCGATGAAGCTGTTGCTGGACGTGCACAGGGCACCTTCGCTGTAGGGCCCGAAGTAGGCCAGGCGACCCTGCTGGTCCCAGATCGCCACCGCCGGACTGGCCGGCAGGCCGGCGCTGCCGGGCAGGCTGGCCAGTGGCTTGAGCGCCTGCAGGTTGTCCGGCAGTCGGCCGTGGCTGCCGGCCTTCTGTACCGCATAGAACTCGACGCCACGCGGTGCGTAGGCTTTCAGCAGTTCGCCGAGGTGCTGCTGGTTGCCGACATTGCATGGGCAGGCCGGGTCCCAGAAATGCACCACGCGAATCGGCCCCGGCCCCGCCAGTTCCGCCGGCAAATGCAGCTCGGCACCGCTGAACAAGGTGGTCTGGTCGGCGAAGGGGCGGATATAGCGCACCTCGAACCACCAGAAGGCGGCCAGCATCGCACCCAGCCAGAGGATGGCGAGCAGGCAGGCAAACAGTGTCTTGCGGCGCGAAGCAGGCATGGCAGGCAGTCGGGTTGCGGGTGCATAGCTTGCCATGCCAGCCCGCGCAGCTGAATATCGGCAACATTGTCGCCCTTGCGAGCCCGCCCGATGACTGCCATGCCAAGCCTGATGCCAGAGCCCTTCCAGCCCGACAGCCTGCGCGCCGCGCTGCGACCACTGGCCGCAGACAACCTGCCGCCCAGCGCCGAGCAACTGGCCTACCAGCGCTATTACGGCCTCGACCTGGCGGCCCGGCACCCGGGGCTGCGCAGCCGCCTGGGCTGCTTCGAACAGGACGGCGTGCGCATCGTCAGCCAGCTGTGGCAGCCGGCCGAGCCGAAGGCCACGCTGATCCTGCTGCACGGCTATTACGACCACATGGGCCTGTACCGCCATGTAATCGACTGGGCCCTGGGCGAGAACCTCGCCGTGCTCGCCTGCGACTTGCCGGGCCACGGCCTGTCTGCGGGCCCACGCGCCAGCATCGATGACTTCGCCACCTACCAGCGCACCCTGCTCGGCCTGTTCGACGAGGCCAGCAGCCTGGACCTGCCACAACCCTGGCACCTGTGCGGGCAGAGCACCGGCGGCGCGATCCTGATCGATTTCCTGCTGACCGGCACGCCCCGCCCGGAACCCGGCACGGTGATCCTCCTGGCGCCGCTGGTACGCCCACGCGCCTGGGGCCTGTCCAAGCTCAGCTACCACCTGCTCAGCCCGTTCAAGGCGGAAATCCCGCGGCGCTTCTCGGCCAATTCGGGCGACGGGGACTTTCTCGACTTCGTCCAGCACCGCGACCCGCTGCAACCGCGCAGCCTGCCAACCGCCTGGGTTGGCGCCCTGGCCAAGTGGATTCCGCGCATCGAAGCCGCCAAGCGCAGCCCGCTACGGCCGCTGATCGTACAGGGCGACGCCGATATGACGGTGGATTGGCAGCACAACCTGAAGGTGCTGCAGAGCAAGTTCGACCAGCCGGAGATTCTTCACCTGCCCGGCGCCAAGCACCACCTGGCCAATGAGAGCGAGGCGATCCGCAGCCGCTACTTCGCCTTCCTCAGCGAGCGGCTCAAGTAGCCGCAGAAGCCAACGCCGACAGGCAGCGTGGCGAAGCCTGTAACGACTTACTGCACCGCCAACCCGGCGCGCAGCGAGGCCAGGGCGGCCTGGTAGTAGGCCTTGCCGTCGGCGGACTCGGCGAAGGTGGTGAACTCTTCCAGCTCCGGGTCGGACAGCTCGCGGTAGACATGCAACAGGGTGTTGTCGATGTCCGCGTCGATTTCCTTCATCAGCCGCTCACGCTGGCCCTGTACCAGCGCCTGGGCCTGCTCGCCGCCGAACAGGCCGGGGACCATCTGGCTGAGGCTGTCGGCCGCCACGCCGGCCAGCGCCAGGCTGACTTCGGCACCAGCTTCCTTGGCCGGCAGGGCCTGGGCCAGGTGACGGATCTGCAGGCGGCGGGTGGCACTGGCCTCCACCCGAGGCAGGCCATTGGCGTGTTGCAGCAACTGCGCGCGGCTGGTGGCCAGGCTCTCGGCCGCCGCCACCTTGCGCCCCAGGGGCGATTCGAAGAACTGCAGGGCCGGCGCCGGGCTGGCCAGCTGCGTGCTCAGCGCCGCCTGGCTGCGTTGCTGCATGGCCTGCGGTTCGAAGCGGCGGTTGCTGTTGTCCACCAGCGCCTGGTACACCGCCGGCGGCAGCGTCTTGCTGTAGCGCTGCTGGGCGCCGTTCAGGGCCTCGCTGAAATGCGTGAGCTGCTGCGGCCACCCAGCGGCCTGGAACAGGCGCTGGTAGTCATCGGCAACGGCAGTGAAGCTGCACAGCAGCATGAAGCAAGCTAGAACGACGCGCATGGGGAACTCCTGTCTGGCGCGGTATTGTCGGGGCGACCGGCAACCTTGTCGAGGCGCGGCGCTGGTAGAATCCACCCCCATGCACACGCACAACTACCGGCACCTGCTACCGCAGATCATCGACGACCTCGCCACCCAGGGCTGGTCGCAGCAGGACAACTTCCTGCCAGAGCCTCTGACCCATGAACTGGCGCAAGAGTGCCGTACCCGCGCCGACAACGGTGCCCTGGCCCCCGCCGGAGTCGGCCGCGGCCAGGCTGTGGCGGTTCGCGAAGGCATCCGCGGCGACCATATCCAGTGGCTGGAAGCCGGGCAGAGCAGCGCCTGCGACCAGTACCTGGCGGCCATGGACGAACTGCGCCAGGCACTCAACCAGGCGCTGTACCTGGGCCTGGAGGACTACGAAAGCCATTTCGCCCTGTATCCGCCCGGCGCTTTCTACAAGAAGCACCTGGATCGCTTCCGCGACGACGACCACCGCTGTGTGTCGGCGGTGTTCTACCTGAACCACGACTGGCAGCACGAACAGGGCGGCGCCCTGCGTCTCTACCCGCACGATGCCGGCGAGCGGGATGTGTTGCCGCAGGCCTGCAGCCTGGTGCTGTTCATGTCTGCCGAATTGCCCCATGAAGTACTGCCGGCAACCCGCGAGCGCCTGTCACTGGCCGGCTGGTTCCGCCGCCGTTAAGGCCTCGCCCGGTATTGAGCCCAGACAAAGGAGGGGGAGATGGAAAAGCTACTGGTCAGCCGCTGCCTGCTCGGCCACAAGGTGCGCTACGACGGCGGCGCCCACGGCCCCTTCGACCTCCTGCAGCACTGGCAGGATGAGGGCCGCATCGTCGCCCTGTGCCCGGAGGTGGCCGGCGGCCTGCCGACACCACGCCCGCCGGCGGAAATCCCCGGAGGCCAAGGCGCCAATGTGCTCGACGGTAGCCAGCCGGTGCTGAGCAACCTCGGCGAAAATGTCACTAGCGCCTTCGTCGCCGGCGCCGAGGCCGCCCTGCGCCTGGTTCGCCGGCACGGCCTGCGCGTCGCCGTACTCAAGGCACGCAGCCCCTCCTGCGGCAACAGCCACACCTATGACGGCAGCTTCAGCGGCAATCTGGTCGAGGGCGAAGGCGTCACTGCCGCGTTGCTGCGCCGCGCCGGCGTGCAGGTATTCAACGAAGGCCAGCTGGCCGAGGCCGCCGCCGAACTGGCGCGCCTGGAGCACGACATCTGATCGGAGCGCAGTACGGAACCCGACGCGTCACCTAAGGTCAGTGCTGGACATCCTCGAAAGGAACATCCCATGACTGCTTTCCGCCCTCTCGCCCTCGCCGCCCTGTTCTGTATCACCCCGCTCGTCGCCCTGGCGGAAATGCCGCGCACGGCGGCCCCCGCCGGTGCCGAGGTGTACTTCATCGAGCCGGCGGACGGCGCCACTGTCAGCCAGACCTTCACCGTCAAGTTCGGCCTCAAGGGCATGGGCGTGGCCCCCGCCGGGGTCGACATGCCCGCCACCGGCCACCATCACCTGCTGATCGATGGCAGCGTGCTACCGGCCATGGACGCGCCGCTGCCTATGACCGACCAGCTTCGCCACTTCGGCAAGGGCCAGACCGAAACCGAAGTCACCCTGCAACCCGGCAAGCACACCCTGCAATTGCTGGTCGGCGACAAGAACCACGTACCGCTGGACCCGCCGGTGGTCTCCAAGAAGATCGAGATCACGGTGAAGTAAGCCGCGATGGCTCATACCGTGCATCTGAGCTGATGGTGCTTACGCAGTCCGTAGGGTGAGTTTTCCACCGATGGCGGCTCACTCCGAGCGATGAGCTGCTGGGAAACCGCGGTGGACAAGCTTCGCGTTGCCCACGCTACAAAACGCAATGAGCGCCATTGAAATGAAAAAGGGAGGCCTCGGCCTCCCTTTTTCGTTGCAGCAACGCCTTAGAACAGGACGCGGCTGCGGATGGTACCGGTGACGTGCTGCAGTTTTTCCAGGGCCAGGTCGGAGTACTCGGCGTCGACGTCGATCACCACGTAGCCGACCTTTTCGTTGGTCTGCAGGAACTGGCCGGAGATGTTGATGCCGTTGTCGGCGAACACCTTGTTGATCTCGCTCATCACGCCGGGCACGTTCTCGTGGATGTGCAGCAGGCGATGCTTGCCCGGGTGCGCCGGCAGGGCGACTTCGGGGAAGTTGACCGAGGAAACCGACGTACCGTTGTCGCTGTACTTGACCAGTTTCTCGGCCACTTCCAGGCCGATGTTGGCCTGGGCTTCGGCAGTCGAACCACCGATGTGCGGGGTGAGGATCACGCGATCCAGGCCACGCAGCGGGCTTTCGAACTCTTCGTCGTTGGACTTGGGTTCGACCGGGAACACGTCGATGGCAGCGCCGATCAGGTGCTCGTCCTTGATTGCGGCAGCCAGGTGGTCCAGCTCGACCACGGTGCCACGGGCGGCGTTGATCAGGATGCCGCCTTTCTTCATCGCGCGGATTTCCTTCTCGCCGATCATCCACTGGGTGGACGGCAGCTCAGGCACGTGCAGCGAGACGATATCGGCCATGCCCAGCAGGTCATGCAGGTTACCCACCTGGGTAGCGTTGCCCAGCGGCAGCTTGGTCACCACGTCGTAGAAGAACACCTGCATGCCCAGGGCTTCGGCGAGTACCGAGAGCTGGGTGCCGATCGAGCCGTAGCCGACGATGCCGAGCTTCTTGCCGCGGATCTCGAAGGAGTTGGCCGCCGACTTGATCCAGCCACCACGGTGGCAGGAGGCGTTTTTCTCCGGGATGCCGCGCAGCAGCAGGATGGCTTGGGCCAGCACCAGCTCGGCGACCGAGCGGGTGTTGGAGAACGGCGCGTTGAACACGGCGATGCCGCGCTCGCGGGCTGCATTCAGGTCAACCTGGTTGGTACCGATGCAGAAGCAGCCGACGGCGACCAGGCGCTTGGCGCAGTCGAAGACCTCGGCGGTCAGCTGGGTGCGCGAGCGGATGCCGATGAAGTGGGCGTCGGCGATCTTTTCTTTCAGCTCGTCGTCGGACAGCGCGCCTTTGAGGTACTCGATGTTGCTGTAGCCGGCGGCCTTCAGCGTGTCGACGGCATTCTGGTGCACGCCTTCCAGCAGAAGGAACTTGATCTTGCTCTTGTCGAGAGAGGTCTTGCTCATCGGAGTACCTGTTGTCCCACAAATAGTGTCAGGGAAAGCGCCAGCGGCGGTGCTGCGCGCGCCGCACAATCGGCTCGGGGGCACGATTAGCGGGGGGCGTATGCTAGCATACGAGCCCCGCGAAACACCCACCCCTGGCCGATGAAGCGTGCTCAGGGTGACCATGAATTGTTTGAGAGTTCCCCAGATGACCAATCCTGCCCTGATTGAAGTGCTGAAGACCCTGGTCGAGCCCGGCAAGGTGCTCACCGATGCCGACTCCCTCAATGCCTACGGCAAGGACTGGACCAAACATTTCGCCCCCGCGCCTAGCGCCATCGTCTTCCCCAAGACCACCGAGCAGGTGCAGGCCATCGTCCGCTGGGCCAATGAGCACAAGATTGCCTTGGTGCCGTCGGGTGGCCGCACCGGCCTCTCCGCCGCCGCCGTAGCGGCCAATGGCGAAGTGGTGGTGGCTTTCGACTACATGAACCAGATCGTCGAATTCAACGAATTCGACCGCACCGTGGTCTGCCAGCCGGGCGTGGTGACCAAGCAGCTGCAGCTGTTCGCCGAAGACAAGGGCCTGTACTACCCGGTGGACTTCGCCTCCGCCGGCTCCAGCCAACTTGGCGGCAATATCGGCACCAATGCCGGCGGGATCAAGGTCATTCGCTACGGCATGACCCGCAACTGGGTGGCCGGCCTGAAGGTCGTCACTGGCACCGGCGAGCTGCTCGAACTGAACCGCGACCTGATCAAGAACGCCACCGGCTACGACATGCGCCAGCTGTTCATCGGCGCCGAAGGCACCCTGGGCTTCGTGGTCGAAGCGACCATGCGCCTGGAACGTGCGCCGAAGAACCTCACGGCGATGGTCC
>JBBNAI010000209.1:0-4058 GCA_037994305.1 Pseudomonas sp.
ATCGAGGTGTAGCCGAACAACGGCTTGCGCGCGAAGGCCGGGATGATCGCGCTGACCGCACCGAAGGCGGGCAGGATCATGATGTACACCTCGGGGTGGCCGAAGAACCAGAACACGTGCTGGAACAGCACCGGGTCGCCACCACCAGCCGCACTGAAGAAGCTGGTGCCGAAGTGGATGTCCATCAGCATCATGGTCACGCAACCGGCCAGCACCGGCATCACCGCGATCAGCAGGAAGGCGGTGATCAGCCAAGTCCAGACGAACAGCGGCATCTTCATCAGGGTCATGCCGGGCGCGCGCAGGTTGAGGATGGTAGCGATCACGTTGATCGCGCCCATGATCGAGCTGATGCCCATCAGGTGCACGGCAAAGATGAAGAAGGTCACCGACTCCGGCGCGTAGGTGGTCGACAGCGGCGCGTAGAACGTCCAGCCGAAGTTCGGCCCACCGCCTTCGCTGAACAACGTGCTGACCAACATGCCGAAGGCCGCCGGGAGCAGCCAGAAGCTGAAGTTGTTCATGCGCGGCAGGGCCATGTCCGGCGCCCCGACCATCAGCGGGATCATCCAGTTGGCCAGGCCGACGAAGGCCGGCATCACTGCGCCGAAGACCATGATCAGGCCGTGCATGGTGGTCATCTGGTTGAAGAATTCCGGCTGCACGATCTGCAGGCCGGGCTGGAACAATTCGGCACGAATCACCATCGCCATCGAACCGCCGAGGAGGAACATGGCGAAGCTGAACCACAGGTACATGGTGCCGATGTCTTTGTGGTTGGTGGTCAGCACCCAGCGCATCAGGCCCTTGGCCGGCCCATGGTGGTGGTCATGCCCGGCATGACCATGCGAATCGATCACTGCACTCATGTCCTTACTCCTGAGCCTGTTTGAGGGCGAGCACTTCTTTCGGGGTGATCATGTCGCCCATGTTGTTACCCCAGGCGTTGCGCTCGTAGGTGATGACCGCGGCGATATCCACTTCCGACAATTGCTTGCCGAAGGCGGCCATGGAGGTGCCTGGCTTGCCATGGAAAACGATATCCAGGTGGCCCTCTTTCGGCCCGGTGGCGATCTTCGAGCCCTTGAGTGCGGGGAACATCGGCGGCAGCCCCTGGCCCTCGGCCTGGTGACAGGCGACGCAGGTGGTGTGGTAGACCTTGTCGCCGCGCGCGACCAGCTCTTCGCGGGTCCACTCCTTCTCGGTCAGCTCCTTGAGCTTGGCCGTTTCCTCCTTGCGCTCGGCCAGCCACTTGGCGAAGTCTTCCTTGGACTTGGCCTCGACCACGATCGGCATGAAGCCGTGGTCTTTGCCGCACAGCTCGGCGCACTGGCCACGGAAGATTCCGGGCTTCTCGATACGGGTCCAGGATTCGTTGACGAAGCCGGGGATGGCGTCTTTCTTCACCGCCAGGGCCGGTACCCACCAGGCATGGATCACATCCGCCGAGGTGATCAGAAAGCGCACCTTGGCGCCGACCGGCACCACCAGCGGCTGGTCGACCTCCAGCAGGTAGTGCTCGTCCTTCTTGGCCTGGTTGTGGATCTGTTCCTGGGGCGTGGACAGGTTGCTGAAGAACTCAACATCCTGGCCCAGGTATTTGTAGTGCCACTTCCACTGGTAGCCGGTGACCTGGATATCCAGATCAGACTCGGAGGTGTCGTAGATATCGATCAGCGTCTTGGTCGCCGGTACCGCCATCACCACCAGAATCACGAACGGCACGATGGTCCAGAGGATCTCCACCGTGGTGCTTTCATGGAAGTGGGCCGGCTGCTGGCCGGTGGAGCGACGGTGGATCAGCATCGACCAGAACATGGCGCCGAATACCAGCACGCCAATCACGACGCAGATCCAGAAGATAGTCATGTGCAGGTCAAAGACAGTGCGGCTGACCTCGGTGGCCCCCGGTGTCATGTTCACCGTCCAGGCGGCTTGCGCCGAGCTGAATGCCAGCCACAGCAGTAGGCCCACCCAGACTCGTGGATGTCGCATCATTGCGGGTTCCCCTCGTTGTTCTTGTTATCCCGCCGGCTAAGCCTGCGGCAAAGGGATCGACTGCCAAAACGGCTGGCTACATCTGTCGAAACCTCTCCGTGCCGAAGCCCGTCCGGTTCCATCAGGTTCACGCCTTGCGAGTTCGAGTATAGACAGCGAGCGCGTCTGCACAACGCAACTGGAAAAATAGCGGACGCTTTTGCGCCCCTCTCTGCAGCCTTAGAGAGGCGCGGCATGCAGCGCAGACGCCTGCGCTCGTTATAGCGACGGCGCATAAACATTAAAAAATTATGACAATCTGATCTTAAACCTCGTTTTCGGGCAGCTAAGGTCAATGCTCGCTTGTGTCATGTCCTTGTTATAGGAGCCGTCATGAATACCCTCGCTTTGCGCGACTTGATCCAGAAAGCCCTCAACCATGAAGCCAGCACCGGTCATCTTGCTCACCTGCTGGAAGGTCAGCTGGCGCGTCTGCACCCGACTATCCAGTTACCTGCCAATGATGCTCAGGGCGTGCTGGAGCGCTTCGTTGCCGCCTATATCGAGCAAGTGCCGGACGTGCTCGACGCGGCCCAGGCCGTCGCCCGCGATGCCGG
This sequence comes from Pseudomonas sp., assembly GCA_037994305.1. GTDB lineage: Bacteria > Pseudomonadota > Gammaproteobacteria > Pseudomonadales > Pseudomonadaceae > Aquipseudomonas. The sequence goes on from JBBNAI010000209.1 coordinate 2,595, forward strand.
TATCGAGGATCAGGTGAAGCCGGTGCTGAAACTGGCCGAACAGTTCTTCCTCAGCCCACCCGATCTGCTGGAGGGGCATCAGGGCCTGGATGCCCTGCTCGATGAGTCGTACCTGGCCCATCGCCTGGTCGAGGAGGTCAACGACCGCTACATCGCTCATCTGGGTCAGCCACTGATCCCGCTGGATACCACGGTGGCCAACCTGATCGCCCACCAGCTGATCGGCGAGCCGTTTGCCAATCAGCTGGACGAGGCCGTGCACCACACGGTCGACGGCATGCTCAGTGAGGACGTGTTCCAGCAGAGTTCGGTGCAGGAGTACCGTGCGCGCCTGTCCAACCCACAGACCGTGGCGGCCTGGCAGAACTGGCCATGCCTGTCGCGCCAGCTGGGCGTGGAGCTGGGCTTGCCGGCCTAGGCTCGGTAGTCCAGCGCACGACTTCGGCGCTGCCTATGAAAAGGCCCGCTTGCGCGGGCCTTGTCGTGTCACTGCGGCTGGTAGCGTGCCTTGGGCGTGGCCATCGGCACCACCTCACCATCCAGCGGCAGGAAGCGGCCACTCTCGGCATCGTAGGCACGGATCGCGCTGGTCTCGATGTCGTAGACCCAGCCGTGGATGAACAGCTGACCGTTGGCCACCCGCGCCGCCACCGAGGGGTGGGTGCACAGGTGGTTGAGCTGGGCCACCACGTTCTCTTCGGTGAGGACGCCCAGGACGTCGTCGCCGCCGCAGCTGCAGTTCTCCTCGACCACCCGGAGTGCCACCTCGCTGTGGCGCAGCCAGGCCTTCACCGTCGGCATGCGTTCCAGGGTCTCGGGCGCCAGCACCGCCTTCATCGCGCCACAGTCGGAGTGGCCACAGACGATGATGTGCTGCACGCCTAGGGCCAGCACCGCGTACTCGATGGCGGTGGATACGCCGCCCATCATCTGCCCGTAGGCGGGCACCACGTTGCCGACGTTGCGGGTGACGAACAGGTCGCCCGGCGCGCTCTGGGTGATCAGCTCAGGGACGATGCGCGAGTCGGCGCAGGTGATGAACATGGCCCGCGGGTTCTGCGCGCTGGCCAGTGCCTTGAACAGTTCCTCCTGCTGCGGGAAGACCTCGTTGCGAAAGCGTTTGAAGCCTCCGACTATGGCGTTCAGCGCTTCGTCGGCGCTCTCTGGCGCAGTACGCGCCTGCAGGGGAATGGCGTTGTGCTTGTAGGGCATTGCGTCTACCTCATGCTGAACCGTTGCGCTGGGGCGAATTATCGACCCGCCATGCGGACAGTTGCCAGCCTTGAAGAGTCACAAATTACAGCAGCGCCATTTGCCGACCAGGCGGGGCGAACTGGCTGCAATCGAGATTGAAACCCTCGCGGTGGTCGAGGCCCAGGCGCTTGCGTGCCAGGGCGAAGCGCTGGGCCAGCAGGTCGGCGAAGATGCCCTCGCCACGCATGCGGTTACCGAACTGGCTGTCGT
>JBBNAI010000210.1:0-7404 GCA_037994305.1 Pseudomonas sp.
TGCAGCAGCGCATTGGCGAGCTGAGCCAGCAGTCGGTGGTGACCGAGCCGCCGAAGCTGGATGAAGCGCTGAATGCCTTGCAGGCCTATCTCAAGCAGCGTGAAGCGGTCGACCTGATGCCCGAGGCTAGCGAGCCGGCAATCGAGGAGGGCGGGCAATGATCCGCACCATTCTCCTGCTGCTTCTGGTGGTTTCCGCCGCCACCCTGTTAGGCCTGGCTATTGCCGAGCACAGTGGATATGTACTGATCGCCTGGAACAGTTTCCGCTACGAATCCAGCCTGTGGGTATTCCTGCTGCTTATCGCGGTGCTCTGGCTGCTGGTGTGGGGCACGCGCTGGCTATGGCGTCTGCTGCGGGTTTCCGGCCGACTGGTCAATCCCTGGTCGCGGCACAATCATGGCCGGCGCGCGCAGTTGTTCGCCGACAAAGGTTTGCTGGATCTGGCTGAGGGGCGCTGGGAGCGCGCTGTGCGCCATCTCGAGCACGCTGCCCAAGGCGAGCGGCAACCGCTGATCTACCTGTTGGGCGCAGCACGTGCAGCCAACAAACTGGGGCGCGCCGAGCAGAGCGATGGTTTCCTCGAGCAGGCCCTGCGGCGTCAGCCGCATGCCGAGCTGGCCATCGCCCTGACCCATGCCGAGCTGCAACAAGCGCGCGGCGAGTACACCGCCGCCCAGGAAACCTTGCAGGCGATGCGGGCCCGTCATCCTCAGCATCGCCAGGTCTTGCGTCAGTTGCAGCGCTTGCTGCTGAGCCAGGGCGACTGGGCTGCCTTGCTCGACCTGCTGCCGGAGCTGCGCAAGGGCAAGGTGCTGGATGCCCAGGAGTTGGCCAACCTGGAGCGCGAGGTCTGGCGCGCACGCCTGCGTGCTGCTGGTGAAGATGGTCTGATGCGTGGTGAGACCGCCTTGCAACCCTTGACGGCGGCCTGGCAGCAGTTGTCGTCAACACAACGCGCCGAGCCTGAATTGCTGGCTGCCTATGCCGCGCAACTGCGCCTGCTGGGTGCCGAGCAGGAAGCCGAGGAAGTACTGCGCAAGGCGCTCAAGCAGAGCTACGACAGCCAGCTTGTGCACGTCTATGGTCAGCTGCGCGGGCGCGATCCGGCGCGGCAGCTGCAGACGGCCGAGGCTCTGCTCAAGCTGCATCCGCACGATCCCGTTCTGCTGCTCTGCCTGGGTCGTCTGTGCCTGCAGAACAGTTTGTGGGGCAAGGCGCGCGAGTATTTCGAACTCAGCCTGGAGTTTGCCCGCAGTGCCGAAGCCTGTGCCGAACTGGCCCGCCTGCTGGCTCGCCAGGGCCAGTTGCAACAGAGCAACCAGCTGCTGCAGGAAAGCCTCGGTCTGCAGGGTCAGGCTCTGCCTGAGCTACCGTTGCCGGCGGTCGGCTGAGTGATGATCGCGTGTGGCACCCGGTGATGAACCCGGTGCGACACGCTGCCTTGTAAGCTCGCGCGGCTTTGCTCTAGCGTAACCCCCTGTTGGCTTCGGAGTTCCCATGGCGTTGGTCACCTCACGCTGGTTGTTCCTATCGGCCTTCCTCGGCTGCCTGGTGCTGATGGGCGGCGCGCTTTACCTGGAACAGGTGGTGGGGCTGAAACCCTGCCCGATGTGCATCGTCCAGCGTCTCTTTGTCATCCTTTTCGCCCTGGTGTGCCTGGTTGCCGCGATCCACGGTCCGCTGCGTTGTGGGCGGCGTATCTATGCGCTGCTGGCCTTGTTGTTCGCCAGCGCTGGTGCCGCTACGGCTGCCCGCCAGGTGTGGCTGCAGATCGTTCCGCTGGACCAGTTGGGTAGCTGCTCTCCGAGCCTGGACCTCATGTTGGCGAGCATGCCCCTGCAGGACGTCGTGCGCCTGTTATGGCAAGGCACGGTCGACTGCGCTGCCGTGACCTGGACACTGTTCGGCATGAGTGTGCCGGAATGGAGTCTGCTGGCCTTCGTCGGCATGATCCTGTTCAGTGTGTTGCAGCTGTTACGCCGTCACTGAGTTCAGCCGCTTGCGTGGGCCTCTTGATTCGCGCCGCTGCATAGCGGCAGATGTGCGCCCTGTGGATTGCTGCGCAGGATGGATTTGCGCCAGCCGCCGAAATGGCGCCTACGACTAAATTCCCGATCAAGGTGACTTGAAGCGCGAGGCGTGCGGGCATACTCTGGCCCAACGTCTCGTCAGTAATCCGGCACTTCGCCGGGTATTTTTCCGCGGCGGCCCAAGTTGCCAAAAAATCGGCTCGGGGCTGAGTTACCCGCCTGTACCAGTAGGGAAGTGAGGACATCATGCTCGAGAGCTGCCAGAACGCCCAGGAACGTTGGGGAGGAGTAAACCAGCTGATCGATCGCTGGCTTCAGGAGCGCCACGAGCTGGTGAATGCCTACGGTGTACTGAGTGGCGAAAAGCCTCAGGCGTCAGCAGCCAATGCTGTGGGGCTGCAGCGTTTCTGCGAAATTCTGGTCGACTATGTGTCGGCCGGGCATTTCGAGGTTTACGAGCAACTGACGGCCGAAGCCAAGACCTTTGGTGACCAGCGTGGCCTTGATCTGGCCAAGCAGATCTACCCGCGCATCGAAGCCATCACCGAAGTGGCGCTGGCGTTCAATGACCGCTGCGACAATGGTGACTGTCGCGACAACGCTTCGCACGCGGCGGAGTTGAAGCGTCTGGGTCAGCTGCTGCACGAGCGTTTCGAACTGGAAGACTGCCTGATCGAAGTGCTGCACACCTCGCACAAGCACCAGGCATTGCCAACTGCCTGAGGGCAGGCTGGACGCCCGACTCAGTCGGTGACGTCCAGCAGTTCCACCTCGAATACCAGTGGCGCATCGGCCGGAATCAAATCGCCGGCGCCTTCATGGCCATAGCCCTGGTCTGCCGGAATCACCACCCGCCATTTCGCGCCCACCGGCATCGCTTTCAGCGCGGTCTGCCATCCGGGAATCAGGGCGTTCAGGCGAAACCATTGCGGCCCTTCGCTCTGATCGAACAGGCTGCCATCGGCCAGTTCACCACGGTAATTCACCTGCACCCGACTGCTTGCCAGGGGCTGCCGGCCATGTCCGGCGCGCAGCTCGCGAACCAACACACCGCCTGCCAGTTCACGCACGCCCGGCTTGGATTTTTCTGTAGCAAGAAAGCGCCCTTCGGAGAGACTCGCTTGTTCGCGACGATGGCTTTCGCTCTGCTGGCTCAACTGCGTTTCGTGCTCTTCCAGTAAGCGATCAATCTGCTTGGCGGGCAGGCGCAGTGGCTCGTTGCGATAGGCCTGCCGCAGGCCCTCCAACAGCGCTTCCAGCTGCAGATCCGGTACTTCGTTGCGCAGTCTTTCACCCAGGCGCGCGCCCATGCTGTAGGCCAGATCTTCCTGCTGTTGTGCGGCGGGCGAAAGGCTGGAAAACAGGCAAAGCAATAACAGCGAGTGGCGCAACATGAGCAGGTTCTCCGCACGGATTCGTCGGCGATTATGCCCGTTGTTGGCGACGACTCAATGCTGCTGCTAGCGACAGGCGAAAGGGCCGTCTAGTATGGGGTCACCAACGTCCGTTAGGAGGCCGCCATGCCGACCAACAATAAGAAGTCCGTTAGCACCCCTTTGCATCTGCTTCAGCAACTTTCCCACAGCCTGCTCGAACATTTGGAAAAGGCCTGCTCGCAGGCTTTGGTCGAAGCCGAGGAGCTGCTGACCAAGTTGGAAAAGCAGCGCGGTAAAGCACAGGAAAAACTCCACGACACCCGCAGCAAATTGCAAGACGCTGCCAAGGCCGGCAAGGCCAAGGCGCAGGATAAAGCCAAGGCGGCAGTTGCCGAACTGGAAGATCTGCTCACCGGGCTCAAGGCCCGTCAGGCGGAAACGCGCAGCTACATCGTTCAGCTCAAGCGCGATGCCCAGGAAAGCCTGAAGCTGGCACAGGGTATCGGCAAGGTTCGCGAGGCGGCTTCCAAGGCGCTGAGCAGTCGTACAACTGCGGCGCCTGCTGTCAAAGCCGTGGCCGCCAAACCTGCTGCTAAGCCTGCGGCAAAACCCGCGGCAAAAGTAGCAGCTAAGCCAGCAGCGAAACCAGCGGCCAAGCCCGCAGCCAAAGTTGCAGCCAAGCCGGCCGCTAGCAAAGCGCCCGCCAAGGCAGCGGCAAAACCAGTGGCGAAGAAACCTGCCACTGCGGCCAAACCTGTCGTGGCCAAAGCACCGGTCAAAGCTGCAGCGAAGCCAGCGGCGAAACCCGCAGCCAAACCAGCTGCGAAGCCTGTCGCCGCGAAGAAACCCGCAGCCAGCGTGGCCAAACCAGCCGCCAAGGCACCGGTCAAAGCGGCGGCCAAGCCCGCCGCGAAACCAGCGGCCAAGCCTGCAGCCAAACCTGTGGCAGCGAAGAAACCCGCAGCCACTGCGGCGAAACCAGCCGTGGCCAAAGCACCGGTCAAGGTCGCGGCCAAACCGGCTGCGAAGCCTGCAGCCAAGCCTGCCGCCAAACCGGCTGTAGCGAAAAAGCCGGCAGCCAGTGCAGCTAAACCAGCCGCGGCCAAGGCGCCGGTGAAAGCAGCGGCCAAGCCGGCAGCGAAGCCTGCTGCCAAACCAGCCGCCAAGCCGGCCGTGAAGAAAGCACCGGCCGCCAAGCCTGTTGCTGCCAAACCCGCAGCGGCCCCCGCTGCTGCTCCTGCGCCGGCCGCTGTACCGGCCAGCAGCAATGGCAGTACCCCACCGGCTACCGCCTAAGCCTGGCCTGCCGCGACGCGCAGCATCTGCAGCGCGTCGCGGTGTCGTTCTCCCGCTCCGGCGGCCAGCTGTTCCAGCCAGGCCGCCGGTTCTTTCTGTGCCGGCCATTCCCCCGCCAGCACTTCCAGGCGCCGCAATAGCTCGCGCTCGGCTTCCAGCTCCAGTGCCTTGACCTGTTCACGCAGGCGCAATCGCGCTGCATCCAGTTGCGCTGCTTCGCGCCAGCCCTGGCGCAGTTCGCGCAGCGGGCGTACCACCTGACGCTGCCAGGGTTCGCTGATGGCCAGCAGTTGCGCCACACGTGGCTCCTCGCAAGCCACTCCACGACCTTCCAGCCACACGCCACACAGCAGCAGGCAGACATCGGCGCCTGCCGCCTGTAGCTGCAGGCAGGCGGTTTCAGCGCCGGGGCGCGCGTAGCAACAACTGGCAAAACTCCACAGGTCAGAAGGCATGCGGCTCTCCGGGCGATAGCGGGATGAAGCTGGTAGACTCCGCGGCCATTATGATCCGACTCCAGAACCTCACTCTACAGCGTGGTCCGCAACGCCTGCTCGAAGGCGCCGAGCTGACCCTGCACGCCGGCCACAAAGCCGGCCTGATCGGCGCCAATGGCGCCGGTAAATCCAGCCTGTTCGCCTTGCTGCGTGGCGAGCTCGGTCCCGACGCCGGTGACTGCAACCTGCCGCCGGACTGGCGTATTGCCCACATGCGCCAGGAGGTCGATGACCTTGAGCGCCTGGCCGTGGACTATGTGCTGGATGGTGATATTCGCCTGCGCCAGGTGCAGCGCGACCTGCTCGCCGCCGAGACGGCCCATGACGGCAGCGCCATCGCCCGCCTGCACAGCGAACTGGACAGCGCCGACGGCTATACCGCCGATGCCCGCGCACGCAAATTGCTGGCCGGCCTTGGCTTCAGCAACGAGCAGATGGACAAGCGCGTCGGCGACTTCTCCGGGGGCTGGCGCATGCGCCTGAACCTGGCCCAGGCGCTGATGTGTCCGTCCGACCTGCTGCTGCTCGACGAGCCGACCAACCACCTCGACCTCGATGCGATCCTCTGGCTGGAAGAGTGGCTGAAGAGCTACCCCGGCACCTTGCTGCTGATTTCCCACGACCGCGACTTCCTCGATGCAGTGGTCGACCATGTGGCGCACATCGAACAGCAGAAGCTGACGCTCTACCGCGGCGGTTACTCGGCCTTCGAGCGCGCTCGCGCCGAACGCCTGGCGCAACAGCAGCAGGCGTACGATAAGCAGCAGGCGCAGCGCGAGCACATGGAGAAGTACATCGCCCGCTTCAAGGCCCAGGCGACCAAGGCGCGCCAGGCGCAGAGCCGGATCAAGGCCCTGGAGCGACTGGAAGAGCTGGCGCCGGCGCATGTCGACTCGCCGTTCGACTTCGTCTTCCGCGAGGCCGACAAGATTTCCAGCCCGCTGCTGGACATGGCTGAGGTCCAGCTGGGTTATGGCGACAAGGCCGTGCTGCAGCAGGTCAAGTTGCAGCTGGTTCCGGGTGCGCGCATCGGCCTGCTCGGCCCCAACGGTGCCGGTAAGTCGACTCTGATCAAGACCATCGCTGGCGAGCTGACCCCGTTGTCCGGGCGCATGGCGCGCGGCGAAAACCTGTCCATCGGCTACTTTGCCCAGCACCAGCTCGATTCCCTGGACGCCAAGGCCAGCCCGCTGTTGCACCTGCAGCGCATCGCCCCGAGCGAGCGCGAGCAGACCCTGCGCGACTTCCTCGGCGGCTTCGACTTCCGGGGGCCGCGTTGCGACGAGGCGGTACAGAACTTCTCCGGTGGCGAGAAAGCGCGCCTGGCTCTGGCATTGATCGCGTGGGGTAAGCCCAACCTGTTGCTGCTCGACGAACCGACCAACCATCTCGACCTGGAGATGCGCCTGGCCCTGACCATGGCCCTGCAGGAATTCGCTGGTGCGGTACTGGTGGTGTCACACGATCGCCACCTGCTGAAAAGCACTACCGACGAATTCCTCCTGGTGGCCGATGGGCGCATCCAGCCGTTCGATGGCGACCTCGAAGATTACGCGCGCTGGCTGGTCGACTTCCGTGCTCGCCAGCAACCGCAAACGAGTGCCGCGCCGGCCGGCGACAAGACCGACAAGCGCGCCCAGCGTCAGGTCGCTGCCGCGCTGCGTCAGCAGCTGGCACCGCACAAGCGCGAGGCGGACAAGCTGGAGAAAGAGCTGGGCAAGTTGCACGAGCAGCTGGCCAGGGTCGAGGAGCGCCTGGGTGATAGTGGCGTCTACGAGGCCACGCGCAAGGATGAGCTACGCGATCTGCTGGCCGAACAGGCACGCCTGAAAAGCCGTGAAGGTGAGCTGGAAGAGAATTGGATGGCAGCCCTGGAGCATCTGGAAAGCCTGGAACAACAGCTGGCTCAGGCCGCTGACTGAACACACTTACTAAACCACTGAGGCAAATAACATGGAATGGCTGATGAGCCCGGAAATCTGGGTCGCCTTTCTCACCCTGACCGCCCTGGAGATCGTCCTCGGCATCGACAACATCATTTTCATCTCGATCCTGGTCAGCCGTTTGCCGGTCGAGCAGCAGCCCAAGGCGCGTTTCTTCGGCCTGGCGTTGGCGATGGTCACGCGCATCCTGCTGTTGCTGTCGATCACCTGGGTCATGCGCCTGACCAACGACCTGTTCAGCGTCATGGACCACGGTATTT
>JBBNAI010000211.1:0-5118 GCA_037994305.1 Pseudomonas sp.
GCAGGGCGGCGCCGATGAAGGAGGCCCAGAAGCCTGGCTGACCGAGCTGCACGCTGCCGGCGAAGGCGGCGTCGAACGGGCCGAAGAAGGCGGCCGCGCCCAGCAGGAACAGCAGGCTGGCGGCCCATACGGCGATCTTGTTGACCCACAGCATGAAGCGGAAGCCGTAAATGCACACCACCAGTACCAGCACGGCGAACAGGCCGTAGGCCAGGCCCAGGCTGAGGTCGGTCTCCGGCAGGCCGACCAGGCGCTTGGCGCCGCCGACCAGGGCATCGCCCGAACTCCACACCGACAGCGAGAAGAACGCGATGGCGGTGAGCAGCGAGAGGAAGGAGCCGACTACCCGCCCGTGCACACCGAAGTGAGCGCCGGAAGACACCGCGTTGTTGGTGCCGTTGAGTGCGCCGAACAGACCCATGGGCGCGAGGATGATCGAGCCGACCAGCACGCCGAGCAGGATCGCCCAGGCGCCGGCCTCGAACGACAGGCCGAAGATCACCGGGAAGCTGCCCAGTACGGCGGTGGAAAAGGTGTTGGCGCCGCCGAAGATCAGGCGGAACAGGTCGAGCGGTTTGGCGCTGCGTTCGCCCGCAGGGATCTGTTCGACCCCGAAGGCTTCTATCCGTGTGATGGCGTGTTGCTTATTGTTGTTCATGCGTTCTCTCCCGGGGGCCTTAGAACCTGTTCCGGATCTCGCGAGCTAGAGAAAAACAGGGCAAAAATGGCTGAGGAAGCGGAGTTTACAAAGTGTAAATGAGCAGTCCGAAGCCATTTTCAACGCAGTTTTTCCGACGCGCAGCAGATCCGGGCGGGTTCTTATCAGTGTGGCGGCAGCTAGCTACTCCGGCATCGCCGACAAATGTTCATGGCAGGCCAGCCAGCGGCCCTGTTCTTGTTGTTTTCGGAACACGATGGTTTCGCGCTCCAGGCTTTCGATCCGCTCGCCGCCCACCTGCAGGTGGGTGGTGACGTCGTGGATGAAAAGGGCGGTATCGCCCTGCAGGCTGACCCACGGGTTGCTCGAGGTGCAGCTCAGCACTTCGAAGCCGTCGGCTTGCCACTCACTCCACAGCGCCTGGTAGGCGGCGCGTGATAGCAGTGGCTGCGGGCAGGTGTGGAAAACGAAGCTGGCGTCCTCGCTGAAGGCGGCGAAGTAGGCTTCGGTGTCGTTGCTGGCGAAGGCCCGCACCAGTTCGCGGGCGGCCGCCAGTACCTGTTCGGTGGCAGTCATTTGCGCTGCACCCCCGGCAGGATGCAGAGCATTTCGTAGAGCAGGTTGGCGCCCAGCAGCGAGGTGTTGCCGGTGGTGTCGTAGGGCGGGGAGACCTCGACCAGGTCGCAGCCGATGATGTCCAGGCCCTGGCAGCCGCGGACGATCTCGATGGCCTGGATGGTGGTCAGTCCGCCGATTTCCGGGGTGCCGGTGCCGGGCGCCCAGGCCGGGTCGATGCCGTCGATGTCGAAGCTCAGGTACACCGGGCCGCCGCCGACCTTCTCGCGCACTTCAGCCATCAGCGGGGCCAGCGACTTGTGCCAGCACTCCTCGGCCTGGACCACGCGAAAGCCCTGCTTACGACTCCAGTTGAAGTCTTCGGCGGTGTAGCCCTGGGCGCGCAGGCCGATTTGCACCACGCGGTCGCAATCGAGCAGGTCTTCCTCGACAGCGCGGCGGAAGGTGGTGCCGTGGGCGATCTTCTCGCCGAACATGTGGTCGTTCACGTCGGCATGCGCATCGATATGCACCAGGCCGACCTTGCCGTGCTTCTTCTTGATCGCCCGCAGGATCGGCAGGGTGATGGTGTGGTCGCCACCCAGGGTCAGCGGCAGGATGCCGTGGTCGAGGATCTTGTCGTAGGACTCCTCGATGATGCGCACGGCGTCCAGCAGGTTGAAGGTGTTGATCGCCACGTCGCCGATGTCGGCCACGTTCAGCGAGTCGAACGGCGCGGCGCCGGTGGCCATGTTGTACGGACGGATCATCACCGACTCGGCGCGGATCTCGCGCGGGCCGAAGCGGGTGCCGGAGCGTAGCGAGGTGCCGATGTCCAGCGGTACGCCAACGAACGCGGCGTCCAGCTGGTTGAGTGCTTCGTCGGTCTGGATATGAGGCAGGCGCATCATGGTGGCGATGCCGCCGAAACGGGGCATTTCATTGCCGCCCAGGGGCTGGTGGAGGATCTTGTCCACGGGGTGGCCTCACGGTGTTGTGGTTGTAATGAGGCGCACGGGGAGCGAGCCCCGGGCCCAGGCTTGGCTCGGATTCTTCCGATGAATCGCGGCGGGAAGAATCCTCCAGGCAAAATAATTAGTTCAGAAATTTCTAAACTAATGGCAGCCTGACCCCAGTCGCAGGGAATGACGCTTCGTCCATCCACCACAGCCCCGCACGGTGGGCGCAAAGGCATCGTCCACCCTACATAAACCGCCGACTCGCCGTAGACCGTATGCGTTACGCCTCTGCGCGGCGCAGTCCTCCCATGACGTGCGACGTGGAGCCTCGATGACCCTCGCCCTGCCCGATCTCAAGCTGCTGCGTATCTTCGCCACCGTGGTGCGTTGCCAGGGCTTCGCTGCCGCCCAGCAGGAGCTCAACCTGTCGACCTCGGCGATCAGCACCTACATGAGCCAGCTGGAGAGCCAGCTGGGCTTGAGCCTGTGCCATCGCGGGCGCGGCGGCTTCAGCCTGACCAGCAAGGGCGAGCTGTTCCATCAGGAGTGCCTGCGCCTGCTGGCCGAGCTGGAAGGCTTCGAGCGCTATTCGGCGGCGCTCAAGGGCGAGCTGCGTGGCACCCTCAACGTTGGCGTGCTGGATTCCACGGTGAGCGACCCGGCATTGCCGCTGGCCGAGGTGATCGGTGCGCACAGCCAGGAACACCCGGCCGTGCACCTGCACCTGGCGGTGATGAGCCCGGCCGAGTTGCAACTGGCGGTGCTGGAGAACCGCCTGGACCTGGCCATCGGCGCCTTCTATACGCGGATGAACGGCCTGGTCTACCAGGCCCTGTACCGTGAGCAGCACTGGCTGTATTGCAGCGATCGCCATCCGCTATTCGACCAGCGACGCATCCCGGCCGAGGTGATCACCCAGCAGCGCATGGTCGGCCGTGGCTACTGGAGCCAGAGCGAGCTGGCCCGGCATGGCTTCAAGCACAGCGCGGCGACGGTGGAGTCGATGGAGGCGCAGCTGATCCTGGTGCTGTCCGGTGCCTATATCGGCTACCTGCCGGAGCATTACGCGCAGCCCTGGGTCGAGCAGGGCCGGCTCAAGGTGCTGCTGCCGACCACCTTCGGCTACCAGGCGCCGTTCTCCCTGGTGCAGCGCCGGGGGCGCTCGCGTGAGCCATTGATCCAGACCTTCCGTGACCTGCTGTGGGCGCAACTCAATCCGTCCTGAGGCAGTAGCCCGGACTTCAGTCCGGGGATTGGCGTCCGGGAGTCTGGTGCTTGCGGGGCTGGACGGTTTTCCCGGACTGAAGTCCGGGCTGCCAGGCTTCTGCCGGGAGCCGGGTGAGCGTCTAGGCTTAGACGACTTTCCCCGCAACAGGAGTCGACCATGGCCAGCAGGTTCCACCTGAAGAAAGCCAGCAACGAGCAGTTCTACTTCAACCTGCTTGCCGGCAACGGCGAGATCATCCTCAGCAGCGAACAGTACAAGGCCAAGCCCTCGGCCCTGGACGGCATCGAGTCGGTGCGCAAGAGCGCCCAGCGCGACGGCGCTTTCGAGGTCAAGGCGGCGGCCGGTGGCAAGTATCACTTCGTGCTCAAGGCCACCAATGGTCAGGTGATCGGCACCAGCCAGCTGTACGCCAGCGAGGCCAGCGCCAAGGCTGGTACCGAGTCGGTGAAGAGCAACGCGCCGGCCGCGAGCCTGCAGGACGACACCTGACGCAGGGGGGGCGGTGCTATTGCGCCGCCTGTTTCTCGAACACGTAGAACAGGTTCGGCTCGCTGGTCAGGTAGAGCCGCCCCTGGTCGTCCAGCGCCACCCCCTCGGCCTGTGGCACCGCCTTCTCCAGGCCGTTCTGGCCGCCGAGCAGCGACAGTGCACTGATCGGCTTGCCGTCGGCATTCAGCTCCAGCACCAGTCGCGACTCGTCCGATAGCGCCAGCAGGTGGTTGGTGCGCTCGTCGTATTGCAGGCTGGAAAGGTCGCGCACGAACAGGCGTGCATCGCGCTCCGGGTCATCCACCACATGCACGGCGAACGGCTTGTCCGGGTTGGTGTGGGGGAAGCCGTGAATCTCGTAGATCTGTACCGGGTCGCGCTCCTTGGCGGCGAACAGGCGATGGTTGGCCGCGTCATAGGCCAGGCCCTCGAACCCCTTGTTGCCATTGCGGCCGATGCCCAGCGACAACTGCTCGGAGTCGGCGGAATCGACGAAGGCCGTGTCTTCGCTCAGGTGCACGCGAAACAGGCGCTGTTCGCGTTCGTCGGTGATCACGTAGACATCGGTACTGATGTATTCGATGGCCTCCGGATCGCCAAAACCGACAATCGGAATACGCCGCAGGATGCGCCCTTCCAGCGAGAGCTCGACGATCTCCGAGTTCTTGTTGGTGACGGTAAACAGGCTGCGCCGATCGGGATCGAAGGTCAGCGCCGAGACATCTTTCAGCCCCTCGATCGGCATTGCCTGGAGGGTAGCGCGGTAGTCCGGCAGCCAGATCGACTTGTCGCGCCACTCGGCCGTGTGGCGCCATTCTTGCAGTCTGAACAGGCCGCGTTCGAACAGGCGAAAGTACTGGCCGGCTGTGATCAGCAGGGCAAGTGCCAGAACCACGAACGCCAACAGCAGGAACCGGGGTTTGCTCAGCAATCGCATCGGGAATTTTCTCGGTCGGGGGCGGGCATGACAGCAGGCGCTGCTGAATTGAAGCTTAATCGAGTTACCAATCGCCACCGGGAGGGCGAGTGGGCATGTCACTGTTACCTGAACAGCGTGTTCTGACTACCCTGCACACCGTTGCCCTCGCCGTGCAAGCACTTATGCACAGTGGCGTGCCGGCGGCACGTGTGCTGGAAGGCAGCGGCATTGACGAAGCCGACCTGGCCAGCCCGGCTCGTCTGGTCAGCCATGCCCAGGAACTGCGTGTGCTGGCCAACGCCTATGGCTA
>JBBNAI010000212.1:0-14264 GCA_037994305.1 Pseudomonas sp.
CGCAGCCGCCGGCGAAGGCGATCTTGCCGGTCTCGCGGATGATGTCGCCCAGGTAGTGCTCCATCATCTGCAGCGCCAGCTTCTCGAACAGCGCTTGCATGCTGGCGGCGTAGTGGATGTACGGGTCATCGGCGATATCGCCCTGGCGCTTCGGGCCCAGCCACTCGATCAGCTTCTTGGAGAAGTAGAAGCCCTTGCCGTTCTCTTTATAGCGGCGCAGGCCGATGACGTTGGCGTACTCGGTGTTGATCACCAGCTCACCGTTCTCGAACTTGGCCAGGCGCGAGAAATCGTACTTGCTGGCGTCGCCGTAGGGCGCCATGCCCATGACCTTGAACTCGCCGTCGAGCATCTCGAAACCGAGGAACTCGGTGATCGCGCCGTACAGGCCGCCGAGCGAATCCGGATCGTAGAATTCCTTGATCTTGTGGATCTTGCCGTTCTCGCCATAGCCGAAGAAGGTGGTGGCGTACTCACCCTTGCCGTCGATACCGAGGATCGCCGTCTTCTCGGTGAAACCCGAGCAGTGGTAGGCGCTGGAGGCGTGGGCCAGGTGGTGCTCGACCGGCTCGATCTTGATCTTCTTCAGGTCGAAGCCGAGTTGCTGCAGGCACCACTGGATATGTTTGTAGTAGCGTTTGTAGCGGCGATTACCCATCAGGATCGCGTCGAGGGCACGGTCCGGCGCATACCAGTAGCGCTTGGCGTACTGCCAGCGGGCCTTCTCGAAGATGCTGATCGGGGCGAACGGGATCGCCACCACGTCGACATCGCCCGGTTTGATCCCAGCCTGTTCCAGGCAGAACTTGGCCGATTCGTAGGGCATGCGGTTCTTCGCGTGCTTGTCGCGCACGAAGCGCTCTTCTTCGGCGGCCGCGATCAGCTTGCCGTCGATATACAGCGCGGCAGATGGATCGTGACTGAGGGCGCCGGACAGGCCAAGAATCGTCAGAGCCACGGGAAAGCCTCTTGAAACAGCGGGCGGCGCACGGCCACCACGGGAATGGGAGGCGAAACCGGCCACAGACCGGGCTCGCCCAAACAAAGCCGGGGATTATAGCCGTTGCTTCGGCCCGAGGGTAAGCCGCCGGGCATGCCCAGGCCCCGAGCTGCCTCCAGGCACGCAGATAGCCCGATGCAAGCGCTCTGGAATGGGACATCCGCAGGGCATCAGTGCCTTCACCGAGCGATTAGCGCACCACTGATTCGCGTGCACTGAGCCAATGCTTTAGCTATAAGACTCCCTCCCGCGCCCTGCCGGCATGCAGCCTCGATGAAGCCAATCCACCGCCCACGCCCATCCAGCCGCCCCGCCCTGCTGCTCGGCCTGGTGCTGGCCTGCCCGGTCGAGGCCGCCGAACCCTTGCTGCAACTCGACCCGACGGTCGTCAGCGGCTCACGGCGGGCCGACTCCAGCTTCGCTCTGCCCTTCTCCGTGGACAGTGTGGAGCACCAGCAGATCAGCGATGGCCAACTCGGCATCAACGCCTCGGAGGTACTGGCACGGGTGCCCGGCCTGGTGGTGCAGAACCGCCAGAACTACGCCCAGGACCTGCAGATCTCCTCACGCGGCTTCGGCTCGCGGGCGGCATTCGGCGTACGCGGGATCAAGCTGCTGGCCGATGGCATCCCGGCCAGCACCGCCGACGGCCAGGGCCAGGCCGCCACCTTCAACCTGGATACCGCCGAGCGCATCGAAGTGCTGCGCGGCCCGGCCTCGACGCTCTACGGCAGCAACGCCGGCGGGGTGATCCAGCTGTTTTCCCGCGACCCGCAGGGGCCTGCACAGATTGGCGCTGAAACCATCGCCGGCAGCGACGGCATGAACAAGCACCACCTCAGCGCCGAGGGCGCCAACGATCAGGCCGGCTTCCTCCTCGATGCCTCGCGCATGGACACCGACGGCTACCGTGACCACAGCGCCGCACGGCGCGACCAGACCTTCGCCAAGCTCAACCTCAGGCCCGATGCAGACAGCAGGCTGGCGCTGATCTACAGCAGCCTGGAGCAGAACAATACCCAGGACCCGCTCGGCCAGACCTGGGATGCCTACCAGCACGACCCGCGCTCGGTGGCCAGCAACGCCCTGCTCTACAACACGCGCAAGAGCATCGACCACCAGCAGTTCGGCGCCAACTACGAACGCGACATCGGCACCGCCACCCTGCAGCTCAGCACCTACGCCGGGCGGCGCAGCGTGATCCAGTACCTGTCGATTCCCAAGGGTGCGCCGGCCAATGACAACGGCGGTGGCGTGGTCGATTTCGACCGCGACTTCCACGGCGGCAGTGCCCGCTGGCTACAGCCGCTGGGCGCGGTCGAACTGGTAGTCGGCCTGGACTACGAGCAGAGCCAGGATGACCGCCAGGGCTACCAGAACTACGTCGGCAACCAGCTCGGCGTAAAAGGCGCCCTGCGCCGCGATGAGTTAAATACCGTCAGCAGCCTCGACCCCTACGCCCAGGCCACCTGGACATTCGGCGACTGGATCCTGCAAGGCGGCCTGCGCTACAGCAACGTGCACAGCGAGGTCGACGACCATTACCTGAGCAATGGCGACGACAGCGGCGCGCGACGTTTCGAACAGGCCAACCCGGCGCTCAGCCTGGGCTATGCCTTCACGCCCGGGCTGAACGGTTATATCAGCGTCGGTCGTGGCTTCGAGACGCCCACCCAGGGCGAGCTGGCCTACGCGCCGGATGCCGTGGGGGTCAACGCCGACCTCGATGCCTCCAGCAGCACCCAGTACGAAATCGGCCTCAAGGCCCTGCTGGACGAACGCACGCGCATCAACCTGGCCCTGCTGCAGATCGACAGCGACGACGAGATCGTGGTCTACGCCAGCAACAATGGCCGCACCAGCTACCAGAACGCCGGGCGCACCCGCCGTCGCGGCGTCGAACTGGGTATGGAAAGCCAGCTGAGCGAGCAGTGGACGGCCAGCCTCGCCTACACCTACCTGCAAGCGCTGTACGACTCCAGTTTCGTCAGTGGCAGCGGCAGCAGCGCCAAGACGATCGACGCCGGCAACCAGCTACCCGGCGTACCGCGCAGCAGCCTCTACGGCGAGTTGAACTGGCAGCCGCGCGCGGGCATCAGCACCGCCCTCGAAGGCCAGTACCGCAGCCAGGTGTATGTCGAGGACAGCAACAGCGCCAAGGCTGCGCCGGGTTACGCGGTGTTCAACTGGCGGGCGCGCTTCGAGCAGCGCCTCGGCCCCTGGACCACTCACCAGCTGCTGCGCCTGGACAACCTGCTGGATCGCCAGTACGTCGGCTCGGTGATAGTCGGTGACGGCAACGGCCGCTACTACGAAGCGGCGCCGGGGCGTTCCTGGTATGCCGGCGCAGGCGCCAGCTACCAGTTCTGACCCCTCAGAGGACGGGCAGGCGCTCGTCCAGCAGGCGATACAGCGCCGACTCCCGTGGCCAGTTGCGCAGGAAACGCGCACGGTCGCGGGCGTAGGCACGGGCGAAGCTGCGCGCGCTGGTGTGCTGCTGCATGGCATCGAGGTCGATCAGGGTCCAGCGCCCCTCGCTCCAGAACAGGTTGTGGCCCTTGAAGTCACCATGGCTGATACGCTCGCGCAGCAGGGCGGCGAACAGCCGATCCAGGGCCAGCAGCTCGGCCTCCGGCGGCGCACTGTCCAGGTAGGGCTGGAAACGCGCGATCAGGTCCTCGCCACCGCAATAAGCGGTCACCAGGAAGGCACGGCCACGCAGCCAGCACCAGCGCCGCTCAACCACCGCCAACGGCAAGGGCGTGGCGATGCCCAGCAGGAGCAGGCGATTGCCTTCGCGCCAGCTGTGCCAGGCACGACTGGGGCGCCAGAAGCGCTTGAGCCAGTGCAGGACATTCTTGATGTTGTAACGCTTGACCACCCGCGCCTGCCCGGCCAGCTCGATGCGCGCCACGGTCGCCGCGCCACCGGTCTTGTAGATATGCCCGCGCTCGGTCAGGCCATCGAGATCGTCCAGCAGCGGCTGCAGCTCGGCCTGGCTGTCACGCCGCACCACCTGCAGGCCGAAGGCGCCGATCTTCGCGGCGAACAGACTGCAATCACGCGCCACCTTCTTCAGGTAATCACGCAGGCGCCAGGTGCGCACCCTGGCCACTTCCTTGAGCAAGGCCTCCAGCGGCAGGGCGTGCTCGCCATTGCTCAGCAGGTAATGCACCAGCAACTCTTCGATGAAGGGTTCCAGCTCGGCCGGCAACTGGGCGAAGAACACCCCGAGGTTTTCCAGCACGCGGGCCCGTGACAGCGGCTGGCCGGCCGTCTCGACCTGCACCCCGCCGCCGTCGATCACGAACAGGCAACCGGCCTGCCGCAGCAGGTTGTCCAGGTGCAGATCGGCCTGCCACAGCCCCTTGGCGTGCATCTGCGCGATCGCCGCCAGAGCCTCGCCGAGCACCGTCTGCTGGGCTTCGCTGAGCAGTGCCTGGTCCTCGACCGCACGCCAGGCATCCCACAGGCTCTCGGCATCGTCGAGGTAGTCGAACAGCAGCCAACCGCCCTCACCGGCCTGCCAGCCTTCGCCCAGCAGCCCAGGGGTGCACAGGCCTTGCTCGGCGAGCAGGCGCGCGCCTTGCAGTTCGCGCTGGAAATGCCGCTCGGCCTTGGCGCCGACCAGCAACTTGGCCAGCACCGGGCGGCCGCGCCACAGGGCCTGGCCGACATAGCGCTGCCCCGGCAACACGCGCAGCAAGCGCTGCAACTCCAGGGTTTCGCCGGCTACGTCGAGACGCAGCGGCAGGCCCGGCGCACGCCCGGCCTCGGCCAGCTGGGCCAGGTGCATCAGCGCGCTTCCTTGTTCCGCCGGCGCGCGCCGAAGCGCTGCCACCAGCGTTCGAGATCGTCGCTGTCGCCCAGGTAGGTGGCCAACAGCTCGCGTACCTCGGCCTCGCCCCAGACATTGGCGCGGCGCAGCAGCGGCTCCAGGTCCTTGATCCGGTCACGCTGGCCGAACAGCAGCGGACGAGTCTTCTCCAGATCGATCAGCTGGGCGGCGAAGCCATTCGGCGTCTCGCGCAGGAAGATGTGCTTGGGATAGAAGCAGCCGTGCATCTGCCCGGCCTGGTGCAGGCGCCGGGCCAGTTCACCGCAAGCCTTGAGGATCGCCAGGCGCACATCTGCGGCCAGCGTGGCCCAGCCTTGCAGCCACTGGTCGAGGTCCTGCCAGCCATCCAGCGCCCGGGTCAGCAGGATCGCGCGCTGCTCGCCGGGCAGTTGCCGCTCGGCGAAGAAAGCCGCCTGCAGCGCGGGAATGCCCAGCTCGCGGTAGCGCTGGATATTGCGGAATTCGCGGGCGAAGGTCGGCTCGCCGAACGGATGTGCCAGGCTGCGGGTCAGGTGATTGCTCTGCCGCTTGAGGTAGTACGCCGCCTCGCCCAGGTCCAGGCGATAGACGCTGCTCCAGCCACCCCGCTCGGTGTTGGGTTCGTCCACCGCCTCCAGCTTCAGCGCCCACAGCGCGTCATAGCTGGCCAGCCCGTGGCGCTCGAGGATGGCGCGATCCTCGGCGGCGATAAAGTCACTCATTCCCTGCCCTCGAAGAATTTCTCGATCTGCCGTACGCGGCGCTTGTCGCCGACACTCAGGCGCTGGCGCCCGCGGTACTGCAGGTAGAAGCGCAGGCGCTGGCTGCGCGTCAGTGTGTGCTTGGCCACCTTGTCCAGGCAGGCGAGGTCCTTGATGATGCGGTAGCGCAACCACGGCCCCCACCAGAAGGTGCCGGTCGGGCAATCGATCAGAAACAGCTCCGCCTGGTCGTTGACCAGCAGGTTGCGCCACTTCAGGTCGTTATGAGTGAAGCCGCGCTTGTGCATGATCCGTGCGGCGCCGGCCAACTGACGGCTGATCCGCTCGACCCAGCTGCGATCACGCAGGCGCGGGTCGGCCTGCTTGGCCAGCAGCGCCAGGTCCTGGGTACGTTCCAGCTCGCGGGTGATCAGCGCGCCGCGCACGAAGGCGCCCGCCTTGCGCTCCAGACCATAGGCGACGATGGGCGCCGTGGCGATGCCCCACTTGGCGAAGTGCTTGAGGTTCTGCCACTCGGCCTTGACCCGTGGCCGGCCGACGTAGCGGCGCAGGCCCTTGCCGGCGCCCCAGTAGCGCTTGACGTAATAGCGCACGCCGTCGCGCTCGATCAGGATCACTTCCGACAGCGGGTCCCTGGTCAGGCGCTTGCCTTCCAGGGCGAACACCCGTTGCACATCACCGAATTCGTTGGCCAGCTGCGCATAGGCCGGATCGAGGTACCAACCCGCCATCAGAGCGCGTCCCCATAACGTTGTTTGCGTGCGTAGAGTTTGTCCGCCTTGCGCTCCAGCCAGGCCAGCAGGCGCGCTTCATCACGCAGGATGTCGCGCAACGGCTGGCGGAAATAGGCCTGCAGGAAGCGCAGCTTGTCACGACGCGTCAGGCCGATATCCAGGGCAGAGAAGTACAGCGCGGCCAGGTCCTTGTTGCGCCAGCGCAGCGGCGTGGCGCTGCGCACCTGGGCGCGGTGCAGGTCGATCACCGAGAGGCGGAAATCGTCCGCCGTCACCGGCTTGTCGGTGTGCAGGAGGAAGTGGCAGATGTAGCAGTCGCGGTGGTTGACCCCGGCGCGGTGCATGCCGCCGGTCATCTTCGCCACTTCGCCGATCAACGCACGCTTGAGCCGCGGCTCGGGCGGCTGCTGGCGCCAGTTCAGGCTGAGCTGTTCGAGGTCGGTGGTCGGCGCCAGCTCTTCGGTGACGATGAACGAGTGCTGCGCCGCCGGGTTGCTGCCGCGTGCGCCGTAGGCAACTGCGGTCATGGTCGGCACGCCAACCTCGGTGAGGCGCTGGATCGCCAGCCACTCCTGGGCCGCACCGAGTACCGGCAGCTTGGCGGTGAGCAGGTTCTTGACGATCTCGCCCCAGCCGATGCCGCGGTGGATCTTGACGAAATAACCACGCCCGGCGACTTCCGTGCGCAGCGTGCGGCGCCCTTCCAGCTCGCGGTAGACCTGGCCCTGCAGGGCCTCCACGGCGGTAAAGGCATCCTGTCCGGCCCACAGGCTCTTGAAGGGTTCAGCCAGAATCAGGGTCATGCCCGCTCCGTCAGGATCACGTCGGCCGCATGTTGCGGCATGGAATACAGGTCCGCCGTGTCGGCGAAGGCCAGGCCGTTTCGCCCCCACTGCGCGCGCCCGGCATCATCGGCCAGCATCTCGGCGAGCAGGCGATTGAGCGCCTCCTGCTGGAACGGGCTGGGCAGCACGCGACCGGCATCCGCCTCGGCGATGTAGTGGGCGTAGCCGCAGACATCGCTGACCAGCACCGGCAAGCCGGACACCAGGGCCTCGAGCAGCACGGTGCCGGTATTCTCGTTGTACGCCGGGTGGATCAGCAGGTCGGCGCCGAGCAGGAAGCGCGGGATGTCGCTGCGGCCCTTGAGGATCTGCACCTGATCGGACACGCCCAGCGCCTTGGCCTGCAACTGGAACGAACGCGGGTCGTCCTGGCCGATGGCGATCAGCCGGCTGCGCGCTTTCAGCTCGCGCGGCAACGCCGCCAGCGCCTTGAGGCTGCGGTCCAGGCCCTTGGTCTTGAAGCCAGAGCCGATCTGCACCAGCAGCAGGTCACGCTCGCCGAGCTGGAACTCGCGGCGGAATTCGGCGCGAATCTCGGCGCCATTGGCCGGCGCGCGACGGTCGGCGGCGATGCCCGGCGGCAGCAGGTGAAAACGCTCGAGCGGAGTGGCGTAGTGCTTGATGAACAGCGGCTGCTGCACTTCGGAAATCATCAGGATCTCGGTCGTCGACTCGGGGGCGAACACCGCCCGTTCGTAGTCGGCGAAGTGCTTGTAGCGCCCCCAGCGTTTGTACAGCGGGTTGCGCAGGGTCTGCGCCTTGTCTTCGTAGCAGCCGTCAGCGGCGTAGTAGACATCCAGGCCAGGCATCTTGTTGAAACCGACCACGCGATCCACCGGATCGCGCGCCAGGTCGGCGGCCAGCCAGGCGCTGAACCGCTCGTTGCGATGGTGGTTGAAGAAGGCCTTGATCGGCGCCACGCGCACGTCAAAACCGGCCGGCACTTCACCTTCCCAGATCGGCGTGTAGACGCGGATGGCATGGCCGCGCTGCTGGCATTCCAGGGCAATGCGCAAGAAGTCGCGCTGCAGGCCGCCATAGGGGAAGTACTTGTAGAGGACGAAGGCCAATTGCATCAGACGGTCTCCATGCTCAGTAACAGGGCCTGCAATTCGGTCGCGACGCGCTCGGCGTCGAGCCCGTCGAAGCAGGGTTTGTGGCGGTCGCCACTGCCGGCATCCGGGCCGTTGGCGCACAGGTGCACCTGGCCACGCCCGTAGGCGCCGACACGGCCGGGCAAGGTCGGGCCGTACAGGGAAATGGTCGGTACATCCAGTGCCGCGGCCAGGTGCCCGAGGCCGGTATCCACCGCCACGCAGGCCGTGGCACCAGCGATGACCTTGGCCACCCCGGCGAGATTGAGCTTGGGCAACACTGCCGCGTTAGCCAGGCCGGCGACGATGCGTTCGGCGCGGGCCTTTTCCGTCTCATTGCCCCACGGCAGGCGTACGGCCCAGCCTTGCGCGCTGAACTGCTCGGCCAGCGCCCGCCAGTCGGCTTCCGGCCAGTGCTTGCTGGCCCAGGTGGTGCCATGCAGGAACAGCAGGTACGGCGCCGCGTGGGCGCCCGCCATCGCCTGGCGATCCAGGCCGTAGTCGCCGATACCAGCCGGCAACGCATAGCCCAGCGCCTGGGCGAACAACTGGCGGGTGCGCTCCAGGGCGTGCTGATCCTTGGCTACCGCATACAGGTGATCGTAGAAGCGGCAGGCCATCGGCTCGCGCGCTGAATCACGATCCAGGCCGGCAATTGGCGCCTTGACGTAGCGGGTCAGCCAGGCGCTTTTCAGCAGGCCCTGGGCGTCGATCACCAGGTCGTAGCGGGTTTCGCCCAGGCGCTGCTTGAACCGCTTCCAGTCGCCATTCCTGAAGGTTTGCCAGAGGTTCTTGCGCCAGCGGCGAATAGCCACCGGAATCACCTGGGCCACCGCCGGGTGCCAGGCCGGGATCTCGGCGAAGCCCTCTTCCACCACCCAGTCGAACTGGATGCCGGGAATGGCCCGCGCCGCATCGGTGAGCGCCGGCAGGGTGTGGATCACGTCGCCCAGCGAAGAGGTTTTGATCAGCAGTACCCGCACTATTCGACCTCGACCGGATCGGCGACCAGGCGATCCAGCGCCTCGATCACCGGGCGCGGCTTGAGCTCACGCAGGCAGTTGTAGTGGCCGAAGCGGCAGGTGCGGTCGAAGCACGGGCTGCAGTCCAGGCCCAGGCGGACGATCTCCACCTGGTCGGCCAGGGGCGGAGTGAACTGCGGCGAGGTGGAGCCGTAGATGGCTACCAGAGGGCGGTTCAGCGCAGCCGCCACATGCATCAGGCCGGAGTCGTTGGAAGCCACGGCACCCGCGGCGGACATCAGGTCGATGGCCTCGGCCAGGCTGGTTTGCCCGGCCAGGTTGACCACTTCCTCGCGCAGCCCGGGGATCAGCCGGTTGCGGATGTCTTCGCCACCCGGATGGTCGTTCTGCGAGCCGAACAGCCACACCTGCCAGCCGGCGCGGATCTTGATCTCGGCGACCTTGGCGTAGTGCTCGACCGGCCAGCGCTTGGCCTCGCCGAACTCGGCGCCGGGGCACAGCGCCAGCACCGGGCGATCCAGGCGCAGGCCGAACTTGCCCAGGGCAGCGGCGCGGCTGGCCTCGTCGATCTGCAGCGCCGGGCGCGGATAAGGTTGCGGCAGCTCGGCGCCCGGCTCGTAGGCCAGGGCCATGAAACGCTCGATCATCAGCGGGTAGCGGTCTTTGTCCAGCGTGCGGATGTCGTTGAGCAGGCCGTAGCGCATCTCGCCCTTCCAGCCAGTGCGCTTGGGAATGTCGGCGAAGAACGGCACCAGGGCGGATTTCAGCGAGTTGGGCAGCAGGATCGCCTGGTCATACTGACCGGCCAGGGATTTGCCGATGCGCCGGCGGCTGGCGATGTCGAGTACGCCGTGGCCGAGCGGGAAGCTCAGCGCGGCGCGCACTTCGGGCATGCGCTCGAGAATCGGCCGGCTCCACTCGGGCGCCAGCACATCGATCTCGCACCCCGGCTGACGCTGCTTGAGGCAGGCAAACAGGGTTTGCGCCATCACCATGTCACCGACCTAGCTGGGCCCAACGATCAGTATTTTCATCACTGCTCCGGAAATGACCAGGGAGGCTCACGCCTCCCCGTCACTGCCTTGTTCAAGTTCGTTCACCGTCATGCGAAGCCGTGCGCGCCGATCAGCTCGGCGCGGCGCAGGCACTTCACTTGACCAGCGTGCGCCACTCCGGGTGCGCGCTGGTTTGCCCGGTCACCAGGTCGAAATAGGCTTTCTGCAGCTTCTCGGTCACCGGACCACGGCTGCCGATACCGATGCTGCGGCCGTCGACTTCGCGGATCGGCGTGACTTCGGCGGCGGTGCCGGTGAAGAAGGCCTCGTCGGCGATGTACACCTCGTCACGGGTGATGCGCTTCTCGACCACCTGGATGCCCAGCTCGCCGGCGAGGGTGAGGATGGTGTCGCGGGTGATGCCGTTCAGGCAGGAAGTCACTTCCGGGGTGTACACCACGCCGTTCTTGACCAGGAAGATGTTCTCGCCCGAGCCTTCGGCCACGTAGCCTTCCGGGTCCAGCAGCATGGCCTCGTCGGCGCCGCCGGAAATGGCTTCCTGCAGGGCCAGCATCGAGTTGATGTAGTTGCCGTTGGCCTTGGCGCGGGTCATCGAAATGTTGACGTGGTGACGGGTGTAGGAGCTGGTGCGCACCTTGATGCCGCTTTTCAGCGCCTCTTCACCCATGTAGGCGCCCCAGTGCCAGGCACCGACGATCACCTGGGTCTTCAGACCGGTGGCACGCAGGCCCATGGCTTCCGATCCGTAGAACACCATCGGGCGGATGTAGGCGGTTTCCAGGTTGTTCTCGCGCACGGCGGCGCGGGTGGCTTCGTTGATCTCTTCCTTGGTGAAAGGGATCTTCATGCCCATGATGTGGGCCGAGTCGAACAGGCGATCGGTGTGCGCCTGCAGACGGAAGATGGCGGTGCCATCCGGGGTGTTGTAGGCGCGCACGCCCTCGAACACGCCCATGCCGTAGTGCAGGGTATGGGTCAGCACGTGGGTGGTCGCTTCGCGCCACTGCACCAGTTCGCCGTCATACCAGATCACGCCATCACGATCGGCCATCGACATCGTTGCCTACTCCTCATTCGTCTCGGTCAGTGTTCGACTTGTTCATCCAGCCGCGCCGGCTCAGCTCAGGCCCAGCTCGCGCCACAGCCGCATCACGCTGCGCCGCTCGCTTTCGAACTGCTCGCCGCCGACCTTGCCCGGCTCTTTTTGCAGGGCCTGGCGGTGGGCGGCTGCGCGGTAGGCCTTGTAGGCCTCCTGCAGCAACTCGACGTCGGCGGCGGGCATCAGCCCGGCATCGCGCAAGCCGTCGAGGATGCGGATATTGTCGGTGTAGCGGTGCAGTTGCGGGTGTTGCCGCGACCACGCCAGGGCCGCGTATTGCACCATAAATTCAATATCGACGATACCTCCGGCGTCCTGCTTCAGATCGAAGGAAGTGCTCGCCTCGAAGGCATTCGCCCCAGTACCGGCGGCGGTTGCCGGGCTGCCGAGGTTGTCGCGCATCTTCGCGCGCATCTCGCTGACTTCGGCCTGCAGCGTGGGCAGATCGCGCTCGCGGCCGAGCACATTGGCACGCACCTGCTCGAAGGCCGCACCGACCCGCGCACAGCCGACCAGCACCCGCGCGCGCACCAGCGCCTGGTGCTCCCAGGTCCAGGCCTCGCCCTGCTGGTAGCGCTCGAACGCGCCGAGGGCGCTGACCAGCAGGCCCGAAGCGCCCGAGGGACGCAGGCGCATGTCCACCTCGTAGAGCTGGCCCGAGGTGGTCTGGGTCGCCAGCAGGTGAATGATGCGCTGGCCCAGGCGGGCGAAGAACTGCGCGCCGTCGATGGGCTTGGCGCCATCGGTCTCGGCCTGCGAATCGCCGTCGTGGATGAACACCAGGTCCAGGTCCGAGCCATGGCCCAGCTCCAGGCCGCCGACCTTGCCGTAGCCGACGATGATGAAATCCGGATCGCACTGGCTGCCATCGGCGCGCTTCGGCGCGCCGTGCTTGGCCACGGTGTGGCGCCAGGCCAGTGCCAGTACCTGATCGAGGATCGCCTCGGCCAGCCAGGTCAGGTAATCGCTGACCTTCATCAGCGGCAAGGTGCCGGCGATCTCCGAGGCCACCACGCGCAGGCCGTGGGCCAGCTTGAAGTGACGCAAGGCCTCCATTTGCTGCTCCAGATCGTCCTCGGGGATCCGCGTCAGCCGCTCGCGCAGCTCGGCCGCCAGCTCCGGCGCCAGCGGCGGGCTGAACAGCCGGCCCTCGTTGAGTAGCTCATCGAGCAGCAGCGGGAAACGGCTGATCTGCTCGGCGATCCACGGGCTGGCCGCGCACAGAGTAATCAGGCGCTGCAACGCGCCGGGGTTCTCGCTGAGCAGCACCAGATAGGCCGAGCGGCGGGCCACCGCCTCCACCAGCGGCAGCACGCGCTCCAGCACCAGGTCCGGATTGGCGTGTTCCACGGCCTGCGCCAACAGGCGCGGGATAAAGGCATCCAGGCGCTCGCGACCGAGGCGCTGCATGGTGCGCACCTGGGAGCCGCTGCGCAGGTCGACCAGCAGTTTGAGGGCTGCGCCCGGCGCTTTGAAGCCTGCCTCGCTGAGCTGGCGCTCGGCCATTTCCTCGTCCAGCGCCTCTTCCCACAGCGGCAGCCACTCGCCACCGATGCAGGTTTCGGCCACCCCGCCTTCCTCTTCATCGGGGTCGGCGATGACCTGGCGGAAGTGCCATTCGATGCGCCCGCGCCAGTACATCAGGCGCTCGTGGAACGCGGCCCAGGAATCGAAGCCCATGATCAGGCCGACGCGAGCGCGATCCTGCTCGTTGTCCGGCAGCATCTGCGTCTGCCGGTCGGCAATGGCCTGCAGGGCGTGCTCGGTGTAGCGCAGGAATTTGTAGCCCTGGCGCATCTCGTCGATGATCGGCGCCGGCAGGTAGCCCTGCCCTTCCAGGGTGGCGAGCACCTTGAGCAGCGGCCGCTGTTGCAGGCTGAGGTCGCGACCGCCGTGGATCAGCTGGAAGGCCTGGGCGATGAACTCGATCTCGCGAATGCCACCGGAGCCGAGCTTGATGTTGTCGGCCATGCCCTTGCGCCGCACTTCCTGCTGGATCAGCAGCTTCATCGCACGTAGCGCCTCGATGGCGGAGAAGTCCAGGTAGCGGCGATAAACGAACGGCCGCAGCATATCCAGCAACTGCTTGCCGGATTCCTGGTCGCCACCGACCACGCGCGCCTTGATCATCGCGTAGCGTTCCCAGTCGCGGCCCTGGTCCTGGTAGTACTGCTCCAGCGCATTGAAGCTGAGCACCAGCGCGCCCGACGAGCCATAGGGGCGCAGGCGCATGTCGACGCGGAACACGAAGCCTTCGGCGGTGATGGTGTCCAGCGCCTTGATCAGTCGCTGACCCAGGCGAATGAAGAACTCTTGGTTATCCAGCGAGCGCTTCACCCCCTCGGTCTCGCCACCCTCCGGGTAGCCGAAGATCAGGTCGATGTCCGAGGACAGGTTCAGTTCATGGGCACCGAGTTTACCCATGCCGAGGATGACCATGTGCTGCGCCTCGCCGCTGCGCCGGCCGATCGGCGTGCCGAACTGCGCGCAGTGGCGTGGGTACAGCCAGGCATACGCCAGGTCGATACTGGCATCGGCCAGGTCGGACAGGTCGCGGCAGGTCTCACCCAGATCGGCCAGGCGATTGATGTCGCGCCAGACGATGCGCACCTGCTGGCGATTGCGAAAGCGGCGCAGTTGGCGCCCCAGCCCATCTTCGTCGGCGCAGTCCGCCAACAACGCCTGCAACTGGCCGCGCAGCTCGCCAGCGGCGAAGGCACGCTCCAGCTCACCGCTGCTCGCCAGGCTCGGCAACAGTTCGGCATCGCGCACCGCCTGCTCATAAACGAAGTCGCTGGCCGCACACACGCGCAGCAGTGCCTCCTGCCGCGCAGCGGGCCAGTCAGCAGGCAGGGGCAAGGCGCGGGCGCGGTCGGCGAGGGGTTGCAGCGCGGTCGGCAGGGCGGCCAGTGGCGGTAAGCTCATGGTCTATCCTTGGGGGCGGAAAGGCGCCA
>JBBNAI010000213.1:0-2073 GCA_037994305.1 Pseudomonas sp.
AAACCGGTGTACATCAGCTGGTCAGCGAAGATCACAGTGTCTTTCAAGCCAACCACGCGGTAGCACAGGTTGATCAGCTTGGAGATCGCCTTCTTCTTCATCGGCTGGTTGACCACGTCGTACGACAGGCCGGCCGGAACCACCTGGAACAGCAGCGCGCGGCCGACAGTGGTGTCGACGATGCGGGTGTTCTTGGTGATGCTGCCATCACGGTCTTTGATGACCTCGTTGATGCGCACTTTTACGCGGGCGTGCAGGGATGCTTCGCCGGCGCGGAATACGCGGTCGACTTCCTGCAGGTCGGCGAATACGCGACCTTCGCCCTTGGCGTTGATGGCTTCACGGGTCATGTAGTACAGACCCAGAACCACGTCCTGCGACGGCACGATGATTGGCTCACCGTTGGCAGGCGACAGGATGTTGTTGGTCGACATCATCAGCGCACGCGCTTCCAGCTGAGCCTCAAGGGTCAGCGGAACGTGCACGGCCATCTGGTCACCGTCGAAGTCGGCGTTGTACGCGGCGCAGACCAACGGGTGCAGCTGGATGGCTTTACCTTCGATCAGAACCGGTTCGAACGCCTGGATGCCCAGACGGTGGAGGGTCGGGGCACGGTTGAGCAGTACGGGGTGTTCGCGGATGACTTCAGCGAGAACGTCCCAAACCTCGGGCAGCTCGCGCTCGACCATCTTCTTGGCAGCCTTGATGGTGGTTGCCATGCCGCGCATTTCCAGCTTGCCGAAAATGAATGGCTTGAACAGCTCGAGAGCCATCTTCTTCGGCAGACCGCACTGGTGCAGGCGCAGGGTCGGACCTACGGTAATTACGGAACGACCGGAGTAGTCCACGCGCTTACCGAGCAGGTTCTGACGGAAGCGACCTTGCTTACCCTTGATCATGTCAGCCAGCGACTTCAGCGGACGCTTGTTCGAGCCAGTGATGGCGCGACCGCGACGGCCGTTGTCGAGCAGGGCGTCGACCGCTTCCTGCAGCATGCGCTTTTCGTTGCGCACGATGATGTCCGGCGCCGACAGATCGAGCAGGCGCTTCAGACGGTTGTTACGGTTGATCACGCGGCGATACAGATCGTTCAGATCGGAAGTCGCGAAGCGGCCACCATCCAGCGGAACCAGCGGACGCAGATCTGGCGGCAGAACCGGCAGAACGGTCAGGACCATCCACTCCGGATGGTTGCCGGAATCCTTGAAGGCTTCCATCAGCTTCAGGCGCTTGGACAGCTTCTTGATCTTGGTTTCCGAGTTGGTCTGCGGAATCTCTTCACGCAGGCGACCGATCTCGTGTTCCAGATCAATGGCGTTGAGCAGTTCGCGAACAGCTTCGGCGCCCATGCGTGCGTCGAAGTCGTCACCGAACTCTTCGAGGGCTTCGAAGTACTGCTCGTCGTTCAGCAGTTGGCCCTTTTCCAGGGTGGTCATGCCCGGGTCGATAACGACGTAGCTCTCGAAATAGAGCACGCGTTCGATGTCACGCAGGGTCATGTCCAGCAGCAGGCCGATACGGCTCGGCAGGGACTTCAGGAACCAGATGTGGGCGACCGGCGAAGCCAGTTCGATGTGCGCCATGCGCTCACGACGAACCTTGGCCAGGGCGACTTCAACGCCGCACTTCTCGCAGATCACGCCACGGTGTTTCAGGCGCTTGTACTTACCGCACAGGCACTCGTAGTCCTTTACCGGGCCAAAGATCTTGGCGCAGAACAGACCATCACGCTCAGGCTTGAAGGTACGGTAGTTGATGGTTTCCGGCTTTTTCACTTCACCGAAAGACCAGGAACGGATCATTTCAGGCGAAGCCAGACCGATACGGATCGCATCGAACTCTTCAACCTGATTCTGGTTTTTCAACAGATTCAGCAAGTCTTTCAAGGCCTTTCCTCCTCACGGACCAGCGGCAACCCGACCTTGGCCGGGTGCCGCATAGGCGGTGCGTGTTATTCGGTTTCCAGTTCGATGTCGATACCGAGCGAGCGGATCTCTTTGATCAACACGTTGAAGGACTCGGGCATGCCGGCCTCCATGCGGTGATCGCCGTCCACGATGTTCTTGTACATCT
>JBBNAI010000214.1:0-3965 GCA_037994305.1 Pseudomonas sp.
ATCACCGCCTCGGCGGCGTGGTCGGTGCCGATCACCAGGCCGTTGTTGGCGTTGGCGATGGCGAACTGGGCGACCATGCGGATGCGCGCCTTGACGTTGCCGACGACAAAATCGCGGCGGGCGTCGGACAGTTTCTGCAGGTGGGTGACCTGCTCACCGAGGCCACGCACGCTGTCGCCGATATTCACCGTGTCTTCTTCGTCGGCGCGGATGAATTGTAGCGAGGCCTGGGCATCGTCCTCGTCGTGCTGGGTGTTGTAGGGCAGGCGCACGGCGATGAAGCGATAGGCCGGATCGTCCGTTTCGGCGCGCAGTTCCTCCACCGACAGCTGCGCCAGGCGCCCGGCCGTCAGCGAGTCGACCCCACCACTGATGCCCAGCACCAGCACTTTCAGGCCCGAGCTCTGCAGGCAGCGCTTGATAAAGGCCTTGCGCTTGTCGATCTGCGCGATCAATGCGGCCTCATCGGCAAAAGGCGGCACCACGTCCAAGGCGGCGGCGATTTCGGTTTGGCGGTTGCTCATTCAACAGTCCTCACTGGGCATGGTAGGTACAGGCAGCAGGTGTTGGCTTGCTGGCCGACGCGCAGGCGCCTGCAGCGGCTGTCCTGTAATGCATGGGGTCATTAATCAGTCGTAAAGCTTACGTGGATCCGCCGAGCAATTGCACGGCATGCTGGTGGTAGATCGTGAGACGGGTATTGGCTGGTTTTAGAGCCTGTTCAGCAGCACAAGGAAGGCCAAGAGCTTGCTCACGGCCTCTTGTAGGGTGCGCCGTGCGCACCACAAACCACGCACAGGCCTCTGGTGCGCGCGGCACACCCTACGCAAAGCGGGCCTGCCGGCGTGCTGGTTTCAAACACCTATAGGGATAAAGTTCCCCGCCTTGGAGTTTTTCGTAAAAACTTCAGAGCTTTCTGCAAGAAGCCGTCACCTCCCAGTCACTAGAGTCCTGCATCGCGCCAAACCGGCGCAACCCGGTTGCGCCGATGGCGCAGAGTCGAGTGTCGTACTACTCAGAACTGCCGGCCCTCCGCTGCGTCTCGAGGCTGTGCAATAACCAGCTACAACAGCGCATGAGGATTGCCAGGAGCATGGGCGCAAGGGTTGCACGCGGCTCTTCCGTTACCTAGAGCTAGAGTTTAGTGAGGGTTGTACTTCACTGGCCCCGTCAGGATGGTTGAGGGCGTTTGGGCCGCACGGATGATGCCCCGAATTGATGGCCCGCTCTTCCAGCAGGAGAGGGTTGTTCAGCTGCCCGCCACAAGCGGGTGTAATGCCAACCAGGCCACGGAACACCTGCCGTGGCCCCATAAAAACAAACGCGAGGGCATCCTCCCATGACTGCTAGTACCCCCATGTTGATCACTTTCGTGGTGTATATCGCCGCGATGGTGTTTATCGGGCTATTCGCCTACCTGCGCACCAAGAACCTGTCCGATTACATCCTCGGTGGCCGCAGCCTCGGTAGTTTCGTCACCGCGCTGTCCGCCGGTGCTTCCGACATGAGTGGCTGGCTGCTGATGGGCCTGCCAGGCGCGGTGTACCTGTCCGGCCTGTCGGAAAGCTGGATCGCCATCGGCCTGATCGTCGGCGCCTACCTCAACTGGCTGTTCGTCGCCGGCCGCCTGCGCGTGCAGACCGAGCACAACGGCAATGCCCTGACCCTGCCGGACTACTTCACCAACCGCTTCGAAGACAACAGCAAGCTGCTGCGCATCTTCTCGGCCCTGGTGATCCTGGTGTTCTTCACCATCTACTGCGCTTCCGGCGTGGTGGCCGGTGCCCGCCTGTTCGAAAGCACCTTCGGCATGAGCTACGAAACCGCCCTGTGGGCCGGTGCCGCCGCGACCATTGCCTACACCTTCATCGGTGGCTTCCTGGCGGTGAGCTGGACCGACACCGTGCAGGCCAGCCTGATGATCTTCGCCCTGATCCTCGCTCCGGTGATGGTGATGGTGGCCACCGGCGGCATGGACAGCACCTTCGCTGCCATTCAGCTGGAGGACGCGACCAACTTCGACATGCTCAAGGGTGCCACCTTCGTCGGCGTGATCTCGCTGATGGCCTGGGGCCTGGGCTACTTCGGTCAGCCGCATATCCTGGCGCGCTTCATGGCGGCGGATTCGGTCAAGTCGATCCCCAACGCTCGTCGCATCTCCATGACCTGGATGGTTCTGTGCCTGGGCGGCGCGGTTGCCGTGGGCTTCTTCGGGATCGCCTACTTCGCCGCTCACCCGGAGCAGGCGGGTGCCGTCGGTGAAAACCCGGAGCGCGTGTTCATCGAGCTGGCCAAGATCCTGTTCAACCCGTGGATCGCCGGTGTGCTGCTGTCCGCCATCCTGGCCGCCGTGATGTCCACCCTGAGCTGCCAACTGCTGGTGTGCTCCAGTGCCCTGACTGAAGACTTCTACAAAGCCTTCCTGCGCAAGGGCGCCAGCCAGAACGAACTGGTCTGGGTCGGTCGCGCCATGGTTCTGCTGGTGGCGGTGATCTCCATCTGGCTGGCTTCCAACCCGGAAAACCGCGTACTGGGCCTGGTGTCCTACGCCTGGGCTGGCTTCGGTGCCGCCTTCGGTCCGGTGGTGATCCTCTCCCTGGTATGGAAAGGCATGACCCGTAACGGCGCCCTGGCCGGCATGGTGGTCGGTGCCGTGACCGTGGTGGTGTGGAAGAACTGGATCGGCATGGGCCTGTACGAAATCATTCCGGGCTTCATCCTGGCCACCCTGGCCATCCTGATCTTCAGCCGCATCGGCAATGCGCCGTCCAGTTCCATGCTCAAGCGCTTCGACGAAGCCGAGAAGGAATACCAGGACGCGAATATCTGATTGCATGCGTGGCTGCCTCTTAGTCGGGAGCCACGTACAACCTGCTAGTGCTTTCCGGCCCACGCTTTGCGGTGTGGGCCGGTTTTTTTTGCCTGTGATTTAGCATCGTTGCGTACAACTACGACGCGCTTATCCGGCTTAAAATGCGCGCTTTCGCAGCCAGACACACCGTTATGAACCCGCACGCCATCGCCACTCTGCAGCAGCACCTGCTGACTGCCCTGGACGCCGTACCCGCCGACGCACGGCGCCTTTTCCACGGACGCGGGCGTTGCTGGCCGGGGCTCGAACAGCTCACCGTCGACTGGCTGCAAGGCGTGCTGCTGGTGTCGCTGTTTCGTGAGCCGGAGGAGGACGAGCTGGCCGGGTTGACCACCATGCTCCTGGCGCTTGGCCAGACACCAGCCTGGCAGCACAGCGGTGCGCACAGCCTGTTGCTGCAGCACCGCTACTTGCTCGACAGCCGTACCGACTACCTGCTCGGCGAGCCGCTGGAAGAATGGCTGATCAGCGAGGATGGCCTGCGCTACAAGCTGGACCTGGGGCGCAAACAGAACAACGGCCTGTTCCTCGACATGCGCCTGGGTCGGCGCTGGGTGCAAGCCCAGGCGCAGGGCCAGCGTGTGCTCAACCTGTTCGCCTACACCTGTGGTTTCTCTGTCGCGGCGTTGGCTGGCGGTGCCGAGCATGTGGTCAACCTGGACATGGCCCGCGCGGCGCTGAGCCGTGGTCGCGACAACCACCGCCTGAACCAGCACGACCTCGGTCGGGTGACCTTTCTCGGCCATGACCTGTTCAAGTCCTGGGGCAAGCTGCGCAAGTGCGGGCCCTATGACCTGGTGATCATCGATCCGCCGAGTTTTCAGAAGGGCAGCTTCGTACTGACCCAGGATTACCAGAAAGTCCTGCGCCGCCTGCCGGAGCTGCTGACCGCCGGCGGTAGTGTGCTGGCCTGCATCAATGATCCGGCCATCGGCCTGGAGTTTCTGCTCGGTGAAATGACCCGCGAGGCGCCGAGCCTGCGCTTCGTCCAGCGCCTGGAGAATCCGCCGGAGTTTGCCGATGCCACGCCGGAAGGCGGTCTCAAGGCGCTGGTGTTCACCCAGGGCTAAGACGCGACGGGCGACAGCCAGGT
>JBBNAI010000215.1:0-2309 GCA_037994305.1 Pseudomonas sp.
CTCCAGGCCGGCCTGGAAGGTGGTGTTCTTGCTGAACTGACGCACAGCCGGGTAACCGATGGTGCACGCCAGCAACAGCAGGCTGGCGACTACCGCGACAGGACGCGGCAGGTACACCGGCCGCACCTGGCGCCACAGCAGCCAGGCGCCTAGGCCGTAGGCCACGAACGCCGGAACCATCCACCAGGCGAAATACTGCGCGAGGTACTCACTGCCTTCCGCCACGTTCGACTCGAACATGATGAAGATGACGCTCTGTGAGAACTCCTGCCCGTAGATCAGGAAGTAGCCGAAGCTCGACAGCGAACACAGCCACAGCAGCCCGCCGAGCGCCGCCGCCAGACGCCGCGTGTGCGCCGGCAACAGCAGCAAGGGGATCATCCACAAACCGCTGAGGATGAAGGCCTGGCGAAAGCCGGCAAACCCCGCTGTGCCGGTCAGCTGGATCAGCAGCTGGGTCACCCCGGAGAAGTACCAGAAGAACAGGAACATCCAGCCGAGCCCGGCCCAGTCGATGCCCTTGCGCGTTGGCGCTGCGTCTTTCGCAATGATCATGGCGACCCCGACAACCCTGAAAAAGCCGGGGCACACCCCGAGATACCCAGGACTATGGGCGCGATAAGGTGAAAAGTTTGTCAACGCAGTCAGCTTCCGAGCGTCGCCACGCACCAGACGCACCATCCGAAAGCAAAACGCCCCCGCAGACTAGGCCGGCGGGGGCGTTGGGTGCAGCTCAGCTAGAAATTACTTCTTGCTGTGGCGCTTGCGGTCGGTTTCGCTGAGGAACTTCTTGCGCAGGCGGATCGACTTCGGCGTGACTTCAACCAGCTCGTCGTCATCGATGAATTCCAGAGCCTGCTCAAGGGTGAACTTGATCGGCGGAACCAGCGCGATGGTTTCGTCTTTACCGGAAGCACGCATGTTGTCGAGCTTCTTGCCCTTGGTGGGGTTGATCACCAGGTCGTTGTCACGGCTGTTGATGCCCGCCAGCTGGCCTTCGTAGACTTCCTGGCCCGGCTCGAGGAACAGCTTGCCGCGGTCCTGCAGGGTTTCCAGCGAGTAGGTCAGCGCCTTGCCGGTCGCCATGGAAACCAGCACGCCGTTCTGGCGGTGGCCGACTTCACCGGACTTGATCGGGCCGTAGTGGCTGAAGGTCGAAGTCAGGATGCCGCTACCCGAAGTCATGGTCAGGAAGGCGTTACGGAAGCCGATCAGGCCACGTGCCGGGATGGTGTATTCCAGGCGGATACGACCCTTGCCATCCGGAACCATGTTGGTCAGATCGCCCTTACGCAGGCCCATCTGTTCCATCAGGGCGCCCTGGTGGATTTCCTCGATGTCGACGATGACGTTTTCGTACGGTTCTTGCTTCTCGCCGTCGACTTCCTTGATCACCACTTCCGGACGGCCTACAGCCATCTCGAAGCCTTCGCGGCGCATGGTTTCGATCAGTACCGAGAGGTGCAGCTCACCGCGACCGGAGACCTTGAACTTGTCGGCGCTGTCGCCTTCCTGCACGCGCAGGGCAACGTTGTGCAGCAGCTCTTTTTCCAGACGCTCTTTGATGTTGCGGCTGGTGACGAACTTGCCTTCTTTACCGCAGAACGGCGAGTCGTTGACCTGGAAGGTCATGGAAACGGTCGGCTCGTCCACGGACAGCGGCGGCAGGGCTTCGACGTTGTTCATGTCGCACAGGGTGTCGGAGATGTACAGTTCGTCCATGCCGCTGACGCAGACGATGTCACCAGCCTGAGCTTCGGCGACTTCGACGCGGTGCAGGCCGGAGTGACCCATGATCTTCAGGATGCGGCCCTGGCGCTTCTTGCCGTCGGCGCCGATGGCCACCACCGGGGTGTTGGTCTTGACCTTGCCGCGAGCGATACGGCCGATGCCGATAACACCGAGGAAGCTGTTGTAGTCCAGCTGGGAAATCTGCATCTGGAACGGGCCGTCGACGTCGACTTTCGGCGCCGGAACGTGGTCAACCACGGCCTGGAACAGAGCGTCCATGTGGTCGTCCATCTTCTCGTGGTCCAGACCGGCAATCCCGTTCAGGGCGCTGGCGTAGACGATCGGGAAGTCCAGTTGCTCTTCGGTGGCACCGAGGTTGTCGAACAGGTCGAAGATCTGGTCGATAACCCAATCCGGACGCGCGCCCGGACGGTCGATCTTGTTCACGACTACGATCGGACGCAGGCCGGCCTTGAACGCCTTCTGGGTCACGAAACGGGTTTGCGGCATCGGGCCGTCTTGGGCGTCGACCACCAGCAGTACGGAGTCAACCATCGACATCACGCGCTCTACTTCAC
>JBBNAI010000216.1:0-7650 GCA_037994305.1 Pseudomonas sp.
TCTTCCTCAAGGGCGACGTGCTGGAGGTCAAGGACCTGGCCTCGGCCAACGGCGTGCTGGTCAACGGCGAGAAGCGCAGCGCGGCCGTGCTGCAGCCGGGCGACCAGGTACGCATGGGCTCGGTGACGCTGCTGGTGATCGGTCCCAAGGTCGAGTCGCAGCAGGTCGAAGACGAAGACGCCACGCTGTTCATGCAGGCGGTCGATCTGCCCAAGCCCGCACCCAAGGCCGTCAATCCGGCTGCCACGCCCAACCCGCTGCGCGCTGCGGCTCAGGCCAGCGTTGCGCCAGCGCCCGTCGAGGCAGCCGGTACCTCGCGAGTTGGCTTGTTGCTGGTCGGCGTGTTGCTGATTGCGGCAGTAGCGGCGGCCATTCTGCTGGTCTGACAGCGAGCCTGATCGGTGAGTGCGCCTGGCGCACTTCGTCGCTGTCGCATGCTGGCCCAGCAGGTAGTCTTTATGGCTAAACCGAACCGAATATCGGGAGCGCCAGTGAGACTCTTTGCCCTGCTTTCATGTGCCTGCCTGCTGGCAGGTCTGCCCCTCGGCGCCCAGGCCTGGTCCAATCACGCACTGGGCAGCCTGCTGGCCCTGCAGCAGGTGCCAGGTCTGCAGCGCGAGGTGGCGGTCGAGCCGCTGGAGGCCTTCCTCAAGGATCAGGCGCCCGCCCTGGAGCGTCTGTTCGACGAGCAGGAAGCCTTCGCCCGCGAGCATTTCCCCAACTACCCGGCACGTCCGGATGAGCTGCGCTGGCAGGCCGCGTCCCACGCCGATCCGCGTGCCGCGTTTATCCGCGCCCTGCGCATCAACCCCGAGGTGCGCCTGGCCAGCTTTATCCAGCAACTGCCGGGGCAACCGGATGGTGGGCGGTCCAGCCTGCTGGCGCAGGATGTGCTGGTGTTCCACAAGGTCGGCCCGTGGAGCCAGTGGCGCTACCTGGCCCTGCAGCCGGGCGAGGCGGTGAGTGCGCTGCAGGTGCTGAGTAGCGCGGCCGATGAGCCGGACTACGGCCACGACATCAACCTGTTCAGCGATAACCCCGGCGAGGCCGGCCAGCACTACAACTTCGGCACCCAGCCCTTCGGCGATGCGCGCTTCGAATACTCCTCGCAGGCGCCGTTCCATATCGGCTACTTCCACGAGTCGCCGCTGATCTTCGCGGCCGCGCCGTACCTGTCTCGCACCCTGCCGCACTGGCGGGTTTACCAGTACAGCGGCCTGGCGCGCCTGGCGTTCGCCAGCGGCCATCCCTACTGGGGTTACCGTTTCCTCGGCTGGAGCCTGCATTACCTGCAGGACCTGACCCAGCCCTATCACGCCAGCGTGCTACCGGGCGTGGATACCAGTGGCATGGTGATGATCGCGGTGAAGGCCGAGGCCGGCTACCCGCAGGACCGTGAAGCGGCGATCAAGCGTGTGGCCGACCGGCATACCGCCATCGAGCAGTACCAGTTCGCGCGCATGGAGGATCTGCTGCGCGTGGGCCCGGCCGACAGCCCGCTGCTGACCGCCTATGCCGATACCAGCAACGATTCCAGCTACCCGGCCTTCGATGCCGATTACGCCGCCAACGTGGTGGCGGCGGAGTCCCATGAACGTGCCGGCGAGTTGGACGACCTGATTGGCCGCTGGCTGGCGGCGCAACCGAGCAGCCAGGGCTTCAGTGCCGGCAATCAGCTGGCGGCCAAGGCCGCGCCCGATCCGGCGCTGGAGCAACTACTGGCGGAGCTGTTCCGTCATTTCGGCGCGCACAGCCGCAATACCGTGCGGGCGGTGGCGCCGGCAGCGCCATAAGGGGGGCGTTGGCGTTACGGTGGATAAGCAGAGCGTTATCCACCCTGTAATCAGCTAGGGCAGGGCCCCTGCGCGCAGGAACTGACCGAAGCCACGGGCCTGGCCCAGGTCGGCGGCGAACTCACCGTGGCGATAGGCGACTCGGCCGTTGATCAGCGTGGCTTGCACGGCGTCGCCGCGGTTGACCATGCGCTCCAGGCCGTTGAAGCCCTCCATCAGCGCTTCGTGGTACCCCTCCAGGCTGGCGTCCAGGCGCTGCGGGTCGAGCACCACCACGTCGGCGCGCTTGCCCACGGCGAGCACGCCGGCATCCACGCCAAACCAGGCGCCCAGCTCACCGGTGAGGCGCCACACGGCCTGTTCCATGGGCATCACGTGGTCGCCGCGTTGCTCGGCATCACGCACCAGTTTGAGCAGGCGGGGGGCGAAGTTGTAGAAGGCCATGTTGCGGATATGCGCGCCGGAGTCGGCGAAGCCGATCAGCGTGGAAGGCTCGGTCACCAGCTTTTCCACCACGTGCTGGCGGTGGTTGGCGATCAGCGTGCGCCAGCGCAGGCGCGGGCCGTGTTCCACCAGCAGGTCGAGGAACAGGTCGCCGGGGTGCATGCCGCGCGCCTTGGCCAGTTCGCCGACGCTGTGCCCAGCCAGGCTGGCGTCCGGGCAGTCGACGATCCAGGCGTCGTCGAAGTCGCGGTGCCACACGCGCGGGCCGAAGCGCTTGTCGACGTCGTGGCGAAATTGCCGGCGGTAGGCAGGGTCGCGAAACAGCTCGCTACGCAGGTCCTGGCTGGCCAGGTGCAGGGCCGCCTCACCGCTGGGAAATTCCTCGAAAACCACGAACTCCATGCCGTCGGCATAGGTAACGAACGGCACCGGCAGGGTTTGCCAGCGGAAGTCGGCGCGGGTCAGGCGCGCTACCCAGCGGGTCAGCGGGCCGAGGATCGGCGCCAGCCACGGATCGGCCTTCACGTCCATCAGGGTGATCAGGGTGGTCTTCAGCGGCTTGCGCAGCAGGCCCATGCTTTCCCAGAGGAAGGCGAACACGTTGAGCTTGGTCACCAGGTTCGGCGCGCCCTGGTGGATGCGCCCGCGTCGGCGCAACACGCGGTTGAGGCGCACGTACTCGCGCCACGGTGCGTACACCGAGGGCAGCGACTTGGAGCGCTGACGCTCGCCGTCGAGCTTGTCCCAGGGGTTGGTCATGCTCGACAGGCCGAGCAGGCCGGCGTCCAGAGCTTCGTCCAGCAGTTGTTCCATGCGTGTCAGCTCGGCTTCGCTGGGGCGCACATTGGCATCCACGGAACGCTCCAGGCCGAGCACGGCCACGCGCAGGTCGGAGTGGCCGAGGAACGAGCAGATGTTCGGCCCCAGCGGGTGGCGGTCGAGGAAGGCCGCGTAGTCGGCGGCGCTGCTCCAGGTCTTGCGCGCCTGCAGCAGTGGCAGCACATGCTCGCGTGGCACCGATTCGACGCGGGTGAACAGGTCCGAGCAGTCTTCCGGCGCCGACAGCACCATGCTGATCGAGCAGCTGCCGATCATCACCGTGGTCACGCCGTGGCGCACCGACTCCTTGAGTGCCGGGGCAGCCACCAGTTCGGCGTCGTAGTGGGTGTGCATGTCGATGAAGCCGGGCATCAGCCATTGGCCGCTGGCGTCGATCACCTCGGCGCAGCCGCTCTCGTCCAGCGGCTCGGCGCTGATTGCCGCCACCTTGCCATCACGGATGCCGAGGTGGCGTGGGACGGCGGGAGCGCCGGTGCCGTCGAAAAACAGGCCGTTCTTGATCAGCACATCGAACATGCTTGCCACTCCTTATTGTTGTGCGTTGAGCATAGGAGTCGCCTGCCGGTGGGACAGGTGGCGAAAGCGATGAATGTGCGGTCGTTTCGGTCAGTCTGTGTGCATTCAACCGCTGGCGGGCAGCAACCGGCGCATCGCGCTGATCGCCGGCAAGTCGCTGCGGCGCAGGTAAACCCGCAAGGGCTCACCGAGGTTGAGGCGCTCGTCGATGTTCTGCGCGGCCAGCAGTTGCAGGCGCTCGCGGTCCAGGCACATGGTTTCGTCGGTCTGGGCGGTCCAGACGAATTCGCAGGTGGGCACGATGCTGTCGGCGGCAACATCGAGGCCGAAGGAGTCCTCGCTGAAACGGACGATGTGCTGGCCGGTCTTGCCATTGAAGCCGACGAAGCCGTGCAGGGCGTCGGCAGCGGCGCAGATGTGTTGGGTGGTGATGCTCATGTAAACCTCGCGTGCGATGCGGTGGGGTTTACACGCAAGGTGTCTGGCATGGGCCTGTGCGGCCGCAAAGTCGTTGTGTGCGCAGCTTAAGCTGTGCGCCAGGGCAGACCTTGCCGTGGATCAATGCGCGCGGTGGCGGGCCAGGGCCGGCAGCACGTGCTCCAGTAGCAGGGGCGCCAGATCGTCGCCCAGCGGGCTGTCGACGCTATGCC
The DNA here is from genome assembly GCA_037994305.1 of Pseudomonas sp. Taxonomy (GTDB): domain Bacteria; phylum Pseudomonadota; class Gammaproteobacteria; order Pseudomonadales; family Pseudomonadaceae; genus Aquipseudomonas. The sequence continues at coordinate 4,244 of JBBNAI010000216.1, forward strand.
AGCGCAGTTCTTCCAGCTCGGCGGCAGGGCTGACCGGGTGCGGCAGGCGAGCGACAAAGATGTGCGCATCGACGCGCGTATTCGCTTCGTTGGCAGCGGGGGCGAGGAAGCGTCCGAGTGCTTGCAGGGGCCGCTCGTCCAGGATCAGGTCGAGCTCCTCGCGCAGCTCGCGGCGCAGGGCGGCTTCTGGGCTCTCGCCCGCTTCGAGCTTGCCGCCGGGGAGCATGAAGACTCGGGTGGCCCGCTTGCGCACCAGCAGCAGGCGGTCATGCTCGTCCAGCAGGCAGACGGCAGCAATCAGCAGGGTGGTGGTCATCGGGGGCTCGTTCAAGAAGCGCTGAGCCGTTGCAGCTCGCGGCGAACCATGCCGGCGTATTCCGGCGGAGTGAGGTGGTAAAGCTGGTCAGCGACCCAGTCCAGCCAGCGCGGGCCGAGGGCCGCGCGCTGTTGCAGCAGGCGCCGGGCTTCAAGCTCGGCGCGTTCGGCATGCAGCTGGTGGAACTGGTTGCGGCTCACGCGTGGGATTAACCCGTCAGGCCGACGTAGACGTTTTGCACGTCATCGTGGTTATCGAGGGCCTCGAGGAAGGCTTCGACTTCTTCCATCTGCGCGTCGCTCAGGCCGTTCACCGGGTTTTTCGGGATGTAGCCGATCTTCGCCGAGTTGACGGTGAAACCTTGCTCCGGCAGGGCCTTGCACACGGCGTCGAGGTCGGTCATTTCGGTGATGAACAGGGTGTCGCCTTCATCGGCAGGCTCGAAGTCCTGGGCGCCGGCTTCGATGGCGGCCAGTTCCGGGTCGGCACCGCTGTCGGTGGAGGCTTCGATCATGCCGACGTGGTTGAAGTCCCAGGTCACCGAGCCGGAAGCGCCCATCTGGCCCTTGCGGAACAGCACGCGGATTTCCGCCACGGTGCGGTTCACGTTGTCGGTCAGGCATTCGATGATCACCGGCACCTGGTGCGGGGCGAAACCTTCGTAGGTGAGGCGTTCGAAGTTGACGGTCTCGCCGAGCAGGCCAGCGCCTTTCTTGATCGCGCGCTCCAGGGTGTCCTTGGGCATCGAGGCTTTCTTGGCCTGGTGCACGGCAACGCGCAGCTTGGGGTTCAGGTCCGGATCGGCGCCGTTGCGTGCGGCGACCATGATTTCCTTGACCAGACGGCCGAAAATCTTGCCCCTGGCGTTGGCTGCGGCTTCTTTAGGTTTGGCTTTCCACTGTGCGCCCATGACGGTTCTCTCGCTTGCTGCAGGTGAGGAGTCCTGCGCTCGGCTCTACGTGCCGGCCCAGTGACCCGGATCAGGCGGCAGATTCTAGCCGGTCACACGAGCGGAGGCACCTGTGAGCTGACATGGTGTTGTGCGAGAGGGTGGGGCGGTGACCCGACGCCAGGGCGGCGCCGGGTGTCGGGGTGGGTGTTACGGGGTTGCCGCGTGGCTGCCGAGTAGCGTGGTGCCGTGCTTTTTATCGCGCTTGGCCATGCGTTTCTCGTGGGCGGTCTTGAGCGGCTTTTTCTTGCCTTCTTTGTGGGAGTCCTGGCTTTTGCTCATGTCGGTCACCTGTGCACGTTAGTGAGGGGAAATTGAATGCTCTAGGGCCATTACCACCTCCCAGGTTGCATGAACCTGCATGGGTCAGAATTGCTGACGCAAAAACAAGCATAGCCCCGTAATGGGGCCATGCCGCTAAAGCGTTTCAGATAAGCCGCGTACGTCAGGCAGAGAAGCCGCCATCGATCATCAGGCTGGCGCCGGTGATGTAACCGGCTTCCGGACCGGCCAGGTAGGCGACGAAGCTGGCGATTTCCTCGACCTGGCCGTAGCGCGACAGGGCCATGATCGGTTTCAGCGAGTTGGCGAAGTCGGTGTTGTCCGGGTTCATCTCGGTGTCCACCGGGCCGGGCTGCACGTTGTTCACCGTGATGCCGCGCGGGCCGAGGTCGCGGGCCAGGCCCTTGGTCAGGCCAACCAGCGCCGCTTTGCTCATGGCATACACCGCACCGCCGGCGAAGGGCATGCGATCGGCGTTGGTGCTGCCGATGTTGATGATGCGCCCGTCGTTGTTCATGTTGCGGGCGGCTTCCTGGCTGGCGATGACCACGCTGCGCACGTTGATGTTCAGGGTGCGGTCGAGGTCGTCGATGCTGAATTCCTCGATCGGCGCTACGGCCAGTACGCCGGCGTTGTTGACCAGGATGTCGAGGCGGCCGAAGGTTTTCACTGCTTCACCGATGGCGCTGCGGATGGCTTGCTCGCTGGCGCTGTCGGCGCGGATGGCCAGGGCGCGGCCGCCAGCGGCTTCGACCTCATGGACCAGCGCCTGGGCGCTGTCGGCCGACTGGCTGTAGGTGAAGGCCACGGCTGCGCCATCACGGGCCAGGCGTTTGACGGTGGCGGCACCGATACCGCGCGAACCGCCTTGGATGAATGCGACTTTGTTGCTGAGGGAAAGGGTAGTGGTCATGGTCGTCTCCGAAAGTTCAGGGGGTTGGTTGGTTGCTGGAGCCTAGTATCTGCCGCTGATTTGTCCTTGATTAGCCAGCAATCTGTGGTTTCTATCGATAGCAACGGTTTATAGTCGGGCTATGGATACTCTCAACTGCATCGACTGTTTCGTCCGTAGTGCGGAGGCCGGCAGCTTCGCCGAGGCCGCACGCCGCCTGGGTTTGACCCCCGCTGCGGTGGGCAAGAACGTTGCCAGCCTGGAGGCTCGCCTGGGTGTGCGCCTGTTCCAGCGCAGCACGCGCAGCCTGACGCTGACTGAAGCCGGTGAGCGCTTCCTGCTGGAGGCTGCGGGTGGCTTGCGCAGCCTGCAGTCGGCCATGGCCAACCTGGCCAGCGCCCAGGGGCAGCCGGCGGGTGTGCTCAAGGTGAGCATGGGATTGGCGTTCGGCCGTTACTACATCCTGCCGCTACTCGAGGAGTTCCTGGGTCGCTACCCGGCGGTACAGCCCGACTGGCACTTCGATAACCGTGTGGTGGAGCTGATTGCCGAAGGCTTCGACGCGGCCATCGGTGGCGGTTTCGATCTGTCACCCGGGGTGGTGGCGCGTGAACTGGCGCCCGCGCACCGGGTACTGCTGGCGTCGCCCGCCTACCTGGCGCAGCACGGTGAGCCGCGCAGTCCGGCCGAGCTGAGTGCACATGCCGGCATCCTCATTCGTTCGCCGCAGACCGGGCGTGTAAGGCCGTGGATGCTGCGCAATCGCGAGGGCCAGCAGGCGGCCATCGACCTGCAGGCACGCATGACCCTGGGCGACCCGGAGGCTTCCTGCCAGGCGGCGCTGATGAACCTGGGCATTACCCTGGTGAGCATGCCGCACGCCTTGCCGCACCTGGACAGTGGCACCCTGCGCCGGGTGCTGCCGGACTGGTACGTGGACACCGGCATCATTTCGATTCACTTCGCCG
>JBBNAI010000217.1:0-1699 GCA_037994305.1 Pseudomonas sp.
CAGGTAGGTGCCGGCGGCCGGGCCTTCGCCGAGGCTGAAGGCTTCATCGGCCTGCTGGATATGCAGGCTGGCGGCGTCAGCCTCGGAGTACACGGCCACGCCCTGTACGTCGAGCTGACGCAGGGTGCGCAGGATGCGGCAGGCAATGGCGCCGCGGTTGGCGATCAGGAGTTTGTCGAACATCTGCTTGCCCTCGGAAGGGTTGGCGGGCCGTCCCGCTGTATTCGGTCTGCACCCCGGTCGTCCGGGGTGGGTGTGTGGACTCGCAGGTCCGCGCTGTTATTCCCTCGCCCCTCTGGGGAGAGGGTTAGGGTGAGGGGGCAGGGCATCGAGGATGCTCGGGCTCCGTCCCCTCACCCCCGCCCTCTCCCCAGAGGGGAGAGGGGGTTGTCTGTGTGTTGGGGAGGGTTATTTGTAGAACTCAGGCACTGCCCCGAGCGGCTTTGACATAGCTGGTAGAGCCACAGGCGCAGGCGGGCAGGGTCCCCGGCGCTCCGGACGGAGTCCGGAATAAACCGCTTCAGTCCCATACCAGCACCTCGGCGGGGGTCGGGTTCCAGCCGTTGCAGGGGTTGTTCAGTTGCGGGCAGTTGGAGATCAGCACGATCACGTCCATATGCGCGACCAGCTCGACGTACTTGCCCGGCGCGGAGATGCCGTCCTCGAAGGTCAGGCCGCCTTCGGGCGTCACCGGCACGTTCATGAAGAAGTTGATGTTGGCGCCGATGTCGCGCTTCTCCAGGCGGCCGTCGTGCAGGCTGGCGCGCAGGAAGTTGTCGCGGCAGCTGTGCATATAGCGCTTGTCGAGGGCATATCTGACCGTGTTGCTTTCCTGGGCGCAGGCGCCGCCGAGGGTGTCGTGGCGCCCACACGTGTCGGCGCTGATGGTCAGCAGCGGGTTGCCCAGGTTGGAGTAGAGGACGGTGCCGGTGGTCAGGTACACGCTGTTCTGCTTGCGCAGGGTGCGTTGCGGGTCGTAGCGCTCGCGCGGGTTCCTGGCGCTGAAGAACAGCGTGTCGACCGCCTGGTTGCCTTCGAGGTCGAGCAGGCGCACGGTCTGCCCGGCTTTGACTTCGCAGAGGAACGGCTCGCCTGCCGGGATCTCGTGGCGGTAGACGGCGGTGGCGGCATGTTTGTCGCTGGCGGTAAGGCTCATGTCGGCGTCCTCAGATATACAGGCGTTCGGTGTTATGGAAGCCGCGGCCGTTTTCCGGGCGCGAGGTGCGGCAGAGCACGCTGATGCCGTCGCTCTCGACCTTGCTCCAGCTCAGCTGCACCGGCTTGGGCGCGTACTGTGGATTGGGGTCCAGCGGGTGCTGCAGGGCGGTGAGCACCACCAGGGTGTCCATCGGTGCGTACAGCTCGATGTAGTCGCCGGCCTTGGAGTTGCCGGGTTCGAAATGGAAGCGGCCGTCGCCGTCGACGCTGACCTTGCTGAACAGGTTGAGCGCCATCAGCAGGTCCTGAATGTTCAGGTTCCACTTGCCCATTTCCACCAGCAGGTTGTCCACGCCGTTGCGGAAGAAGTGGTTGCGCAGTTCCTGATAGCGACCGGCGCCGTATTTCTCGGCTACTTCCTCGGCGTTCAGCACGCCGCCGAAGCTGTCGTGCCAGCCGCAGGTGTCGGCGGTGATGGCGGCGAGTACGCGGCCCATGTCCGAGTACAGGCAATGGCCGGCGGTGAGCTTGGCGGTGTGCT
>JBBNAI010000218.1:0-3707 GCA_037994305.1 Pseudomonas sp.
AAGCAGTTCCAGCAGCTCAACTCGGCGATCATCGAAGGTGTGCCGATCGTCAGCATGGGCGATGCGGTGGACACCATCGCGCAGATCGCCCGCGAGGAAGCGCCGCGCGGTTATGCCTTCGACTATGCCGGTGCCTCGCGCCAGTACATCCAAGAAGGCAGCGCGCTGTATGTCACCTTCGGCCTGGCCCTGGCGATCATCTTCCTGGTGCTGGCCGCGCAGTTCGAAAGCTTCCGTGATCCGCTGGTGATCCTGGTCACCGTGCCGCTGTCGATCTGCGGCGCGCTGATCCCGATCTTCCTCGGTATCTCCAGCCTCAACATCTACACCCAGGTGGGCCTGGTGACGCTGATCGGGCTGATCAGCAAGCACGGCATCCTGATCGTCGAATTCGCCAACCAGCTGCGCCGTGACGGCCTGTCGGTGCGCGAGGCGATCGAGGAAGCCGCGTCGATCCGTCTGCGCCCGGTGCTGATGACCACTGCGGCGATGGTGTTCGGCATGGTGCCGCTGATCCTCGCCACCGGCGCCGGTGCGGTGAGCCGCTTCGACATCGGCCTGGTGATCGCCACCGGTATGTCGATCGGCACGCTGTTCACCCTGTTCGTGTTGCCCTGCGTCTACACCCTGCTGGCCAAGCCGGACGCGCTGCCCAACACCAGCAACGCCCCGGTGCACTAAACGCCGGGCAACAAAAAGCCCCGCCTAGGCGGGGCTTTTTTATGGGCCAGGCATCCGGGCCGTCTACTGCGCGCCTTTCATGGCGTGGGACAGGCCAAATACCAGCAACAGCAAATTGTCGTTATCGGGCTGCGATCGCTCCAGTCGCTGTTTGTGCGCCGCGGCCGGCAATGGACAGTACGCCGGGCCGTAGTGCGCGTCGGCACCGATCACTACTGGTTCAGGCTCCTGCCAGGCGGCTGCCGCCAGGGCAGTGATGCCCAGGGAGCCGACGAGGAAAATACCTCGTGCTATTTCTAGCTTCATACCTATAACCCCTTGATAGTGCCGCCAAACACTTGCTGGTAACCGTAGATGAGTTGTTGCCATTGCGCGTCATTCCACGACGAATGGCGCTTTAGTTGACGCAAGTCGTGCCGTGCGGCCTGCTGCCGGCTCAAGCGTTGCCGGCTCTTTTCCAGGTCGAGCAGGGCCACTTCCACGCCCTGCGCATCCACTTTGACGAACACATGTTTGGAGTACAGGCAGCCATGCTGCCAGCGCCCCTGGTTCATCCGCGCCAACATGGCGCCGATCTGTTGCAGCAACTGCTGGTGCAGCGGCTCGCCCCATTGTTCGAGGCCGCCCTGGGCATACCAGCTGTCGATGTCGACAAAGCCATCCAGCGCTTTGGTAACCAGCAGCCCCCGCCAGCCTTGCTCGGCACTGTGCCTGACGTCGCAATAGACCAGTTGCGGTACGCGCACCCCCAAGCGACTCAGCCCCAGCAAAGCGTCGCGCTCGCGCAACACAGTGGGCCGCCCGAATGGATGCAACAGGTCGCGATACAGATGGCCGACCTGGCGCTTGGCGTACAGCAGGCTACCGTCGGCCTCGCGCAGGCGTTGTACGCCGCTCTCGCCACCCCGCCGCTGGTTGGGCGCTTCGACCCACTCGCCCTGGCGCTGCCACCACTGTTCAAACTGCCCTGTCATTTTGCTCACCGGACCGAAAGTAACCACAGATCCCATTCATCGCTCCGCAATAGCCGGGGTTCGATCAATCAGCAGCGCTATGGTTCCGTAACCGATAACGCCACCCTTTCACAGGCTGGACTGCTAACGCCCGTAACAACGGGGTAACAACCAGCAACATTCGTAACAAACAGGCGCCCACTGCGGGCTGGCATTTATCAAGCCAGCCTCCTGACACTCAGGGTTACAGGGTGTGGGGTAATCCGCGCGCTTATGCCTGCAAGGCGCATACCGGACTGAGCCTGAAAACTATTCGGACTCAATCTGCGCTCGAGGCTAAGCGCCAACAGGTGAAAAAGTTGTCAATGCGCGTCGGCCGCCAGGTTGACCTCGAAGCGACAGCCTCGTGGCAGTGCACTGGACAGGTCGACATGCCAGCCCTGCCCTTCGCAGATGCGCTGCACCAGCGACAAGCCCAGGCCGAGCCCTTCGCCCCGGGCCGAACCGCCGCGCACGAACGGCTGGAACATGGCCTCGCGCTCTTCCTCGGGAATGCCCACGCCGCTGTCCTCGACCACGAAGCCCTGGGCACCGACCTGCAGCTGGATATGCCCGTTCTCGGTGTAGTGCAGGGCATTGCGCAACAGGTTGCCGAGTACCGAGCGCAGCAGGATGGCGTTGTAGCGCACCGCACCTGACTCGCCACGCTGGTAGCGGAACTCCAGGCCCTTGGCCTGGGCCGCGTCGCGCCACAGCGCCACCAGATCGTCGGCCACCTCGACCAGGCTGGCCTGGGGCGTAACCAGGATTTCGTCGTTATTGGTACGTGCCAGCAGCAGGAAGGTCTGCACCAGTTCGCGCATTTCCTCGCAGGCACGGGTGATGCGTTGCACCTGCTTGCGCGCCCGCTCGTCCAAGCTGGGGCTTTCCTGCAGCAGCTCGCAGGAGCTGGCCAGCACCATCAGCGGGGTGCGCAGTTCGTGGCTGACATCGCTGGTGAACAGCCGCTCGCGCGCCAGGGCGCGGCGCAGCAGGCCCAGGGTGGTGTCGAACGACTCGGCGAGCCGGCCGACTTCGTCCGAGGCATAGTCCGGCGCCAGCGACGGTGCCTGCTCAAGCAGCTGGTCCGGGTGGCGAACCTGGTTGGACAGGCGCACCACCGGCTCGATGACCTTGCGCGCCAGCAGCCAACCCAGCAGGACCGACAATCCCATGCTGATCAGGAAGCCGACCAAGACCACGCCAAACAGCAGTTGCTCGCGCTCCTCGAACTCGCTCTGGTCCTGCAGCAGCACATAGCGCCGCCCACCGACGACTTCCCCGAAGGCGTGGTAGGACTTGTCGCCACGAAACACCTCATGGAAACCCGGTGTGAGGCCCTCCAGATCCTCAGGCAAGGCGAAGTCGCCCGGCCCGCCACTGAAATAGAACAGCTGGCCCGGCTCCGGACGATGGCGCCAGTCCTCCATGCTTTCCATCTTGAGGAACCGCGCCAGGTCGCCTCCCAGCTCGGTGGAAATCAGCCGTTCCTCGACCTGGTGCACGGTCTCGACGATGCCGATTGAAAAGGTACCGCCGACGAACAGGGTCATCAGGACGAAGGCGATAACGATGCGGCGTGACAGGCTTTGCTTGAACTCCATGTTATTCCGCCAACCGGTAGCCAACGCCATGCACGGTGTGCAACAGGGCCTGTTCGAATGGCTTGTCGATCACCTGGCGCAACTGGTGCACATGGCTACGCAGGCTGTCGCTGTCCGGGCAGTCGTCCCCCCACAGGGCTTCCTCGATCATTTCGCGGCGTACCACGTGCGGGCTCTTCTGCATCAACAGGGCAAGCAGCTTGAGCCCCACCGGGTTGAGCTTGAGGGTCTTGTTGCCACGCCGGACTTCCAGGGTGTCGAGGTCGTAATTCAGGTCGCCGACCTGCAGTCCACGCTTGCCACCACCGAGACTGCGGCGCAGTACCGCATCGATGCGCGCGGCCAGCTCGGAGAGGGCGAAAGGTTTGACCAGGTAATCGTCGGCGCCGGAACGGAAGCCCTTGAGGCGATCGTCGAGCTGGTCACGGGC
>JBBNAI010000219.1:0-5777 GCA_037994305.1 Pseudomonas sp.
CGCCGACGTTAACGACTTTGGACGGGTGGATGTTCTTGTTGGTCCAATCCATCTCGGACACGTGCACCAGGCCTTCAACGCCTTCTTCCAGCTCAGCGAAGCAGCCGTAGTCGGTCAGGTTGGTGACACGTGCGGTAACGCGAGTGCCTTCTGGGTAACGCGCCTTGATGGCAACCCATGGGTCTTCGCCCAGCTGCTTCAGGCCCAGGGAGACGCGGTTACGCTCACGGTCGTACTTGAGGATCTTGACATCAATCTCGTCGCCAACGTTGACGATTTCGGACGGATGCTTGATACGCTTCCAGGCCATGTCGGTGATGTGCAGCAGACCATCGACGCCACCCAGGTCAACGAACGCACCGTAGTCGGTGAGGTTCTTGACGATACCTTTGACTTGCTGACCTTCCTGCAGGGATTCCAGCAGAGCTTCGCGCTCGGCGCTGTTCTCGGCTTCCAGCACGCTGCGGCGGGAAACGACAACGTTGTTGCGCTTCTGGTCCAGCTTGATGACTTTGAATTCGAGCTCTTTGCCTTCCAGGTGAGTGGTATCACGCACCGGACGGACATCGACCAAGGAACCTGGCAGGAACGCACGGATGCCGTTAACGTCGACAGTGAAGCCGCCTTTAACCTTACCGTTGATAACGCCCGTAACCACTTCCTCGGCAGCGAAAGCTGCTTCCAGAACGATCCAGCACTCGGCACGTTTGGCTTTTTCGCGGGACAGCTTGGTTTCACCAAAGCCATCTTCAACCGCGTCCAGAGCAACGTGGACTTCATCACCGACGTTGATAGCCAGCTCGCCAGCATCGTTGTAGAACTGCTCAAGCGGGATCAGGCCTTCGGATTTCAGACCAGCGTGGACGGTTACCCAGCCAGCTTGATAGTCGATATCGACGATGATCGCGGTGATGATCGCGCCAGCCTGAAGATTCAGGGTCTTTAGGCTTTCTTCAAAAAGTTCTGCAAAGCTTTCGCTCATGTTGATTCCTGTTGATCACGGGCAGGGAATCTGCCCAAACCACATTCCAGACAATGTGGGTACGTTATGTAAAAAGAGGCCTGCAGGACGTTGACTGGTCTCCTGCACGCCTCCTTGTCGACCGCGAAAATGCGGTCTTTTACTACCCCGCCAGGTCGCGATTGGCGACCTCGCTGAGAATTCTTTCCATTACCTGCTCGATGGATAGCTCGGTGGAATCCAGCTGGATGGCATCGGGTGCCGGCTTCAGCGGAGCCACTGCGCGCTGCATGTCGCGCTCATCGCGCTCACGAATCTCGTCTAGCAGACTCGGCAGGCTAACACCATCGACCTTTCCTTTCAACTGTAGATAGCGGCGACGGGCACGCTCCTCGGCACTTGCAGTCAGGTAGACCTTCAGTGGCGCATCGGGAAATACCACGGTGCCCATGTCACGCCCATCGGCAATCAGGCCCGGCGCCTCGAGGAAAGCACGCTGGCGTTGCAGCAAGGCCTCACGCACCGCTGGCAATGCTGCGACCTGGGAGGCTCCGGCGCCAACCTGTTCGTTGCGGATATCGCCGGTGACTTCTTCACCTTCAAGAATAATGCGCTGCCCTTCCCCACCGCTGGCGGCAACGAACTGCACATCCAGATGGGCCGCCAGGGTTTTCAGCGCTTCTTCGTTGGTCAGGTCGATACCGTGGTTGCGGGCAGCGAAGGCCAGCAGGCGATACAGTGCGCCGGAATCGAGCAGGTTCCAGCCCAGTTGTTTAGCCAGCAGACCGGCGATGGTCCCCTTGCCCGAACCGCTCGGCCCATCGATGGTGATCACGACGGCGCTCATGCCTGCTTCTCCTCGGCCACCCGAATCCCCGCCTGACCCGCCAGACCGAGGAAGTTGGGGAAGGATGTCGCAACGTTGGCGCAGTCATGAATGCGGATCGGCGCACTGGCGCGCAGCGACGCGACGCTGAAGGACATGGCAATACGGTGATCACCGTGGCTCCAGACTTCGCCACCACCAATCGAACCACCGTCGATGATGATGCCATCCGGGGTTGGCTCAGCCTTGACACCCAGAGCTATCAGGCCGTCCGCCATGACCTGGATACGATCGGATTCCTTGACCCGCAGCTCCTCGGCGCCACGCAGGACGGTGCGCCCTTCGGCACAGGCGGCAGCCACGAACAGTACCGGGAACTCGTCGATGGCCAGCGGCACCAGATCTTCTGGAATATCGATGCCTTTCAGCTTGGCCGCACGCACACGAATGTCCGCGACCGGCTCACCGCCCACTTCGCGCTGGTTCTCCAGGGTAATGTCGCCGCCCATCAGTTTGAGAATGTCGATCACGCCAGTGCGGGTCGGGTTGATGCCGACGTGCTCGAGCACCAACTCGGAGCCTTCGGCAATGCTCGCCGCCACCAGGAAGAAGGCTGCCGAGGAAATATCCGCCGGCACTTCGATATGGGTTGCGCTGAGCTTGTGCCCGCCTTCGACCGTTGCGGCGTTGCCATCCACTGCTACCGGGTAGCCGAAGCCATTGAGCATGCGCTCGGTATGGTCGCGGGTCGGCGCTGGCTCGATCACCGTGGTCGAACCTGCGGCATACAGCCCGGCCAGCAGCAGGCAGGATTTGACCTGGGCACTGGCCATCGGCATTTCATAGGTCATACCACCTAGGCGGCGACCACCACGAATGGTCAGGGGCGGACGGCCTTCGGCGGCGGTCTCGATCAGCGCGCCCATCGCCCGCAGCGGCTTGGCCACACGATTCATCGGGCGCCCGGACAGCGAAGCGTCACCCGTGAGCACGGTATCGAATGCCTGACCGGACAGCAGACCGGAGAGCAGACGCATGGAGGTGCCGGAGTTACCCAAATAGAGCGGGCCCGGTGGCGGCTTGAGGCCATTGAGACCGACGCCATGGATGGTCACCTTGCCATGGTGCGGGCCTTCAATGACCACGCCCATGTCGCGGAACGCCTGCAGGGTTGCCAGGGCATCCTCGCCTTCGAGGAAACCTTCCACCTCGGTGGTGCCTTCGGCCAGCGAGCCGAGCATGATCGAGCGGTGCGAGATGGATTTGTCGCCAGGCACGCGGATGCGGCCGGACAGGGAGCCACCAGGATTGGCGAGGTAGATCAGGTCGTTCGAGTGCATGGCGTCCACATAGGCCCTGCGGGCCAAGATTTTACTGAAATGCTCGCGGGCGAAGCGGGCGCGGGTAAACACGCCCAGCAACTGAGGCCCGTCCCCTGCGTCAACCGCGCCGCGCAAGGCGTCGAGGTCGTCGCGAAATGCGTCAAGGGTACGCAGCACGGCCTCGCGATTGGCGAGGAAGATGTCGTGCCACATCACCGGATCACTGCCGGCGATCCGCGTGAAATCGCGGAAACCGCCGGCGGCGTAACGGAATATCTCCAGGTTCTCGCTGCGCTTGGCCAGCGAGTCAACCAGGGTAAAGGCCAGCAGGTGCGGCAGGTGGCTGGTGGCCGCCAGCACCTGGTCGTGGTGTTCCACTTCCATGTGCTCGACGTCCGCCCCCAGCTCACGCCACAAGCCATCGACCAGCGCCAGCGCAGCGGGGTCGGTCGACTTCTGCGGCGTGAGAATCACCTTGTGCCGACGGAACAGCCGGGCATTGGAAGCTTCCACCCCGCTCTGCTCGGAGCCGGCAATCGGGTGACCCGGCACGAAACGCTCGACCTTGCCAGCAAAGGCCAGGCGCGCGGCGCGCACCACATTACCTTTGGCACTACCGACATCGGTCAGCACCGCATCGCCCAGATCAAGCTTCGCCAGCTGCGCCAGCAGCTTTTCCATGGCCAGAATAGGCACCGCCAGCTGGATCACCGCCGCGCCCTGACAGGCGGCCGCCAGGTCGGTTTCACAGCGATCAACCACCCCCAGCTCAACGGCCAGGCGGCGCGACTCCACGTCAAGATCGACACCCACCACTTCGTCGAACAGGCCTTTCTCGCGCACACCCTTGGCAAAGGAACCGCCAATCAGGCCCAGACCGACCACCACCAGGCGACCGAGCTTGGCAGGCGCAGATGGCACGGGCATGACATCAGCCACGCGCAAGCACCTGGCCTAGCGCATCAAGGAAGCGGGCGTTTTCTGCCTGGGTGCCGATGGACACACGCAGGAAGGTCGGCATGCCGTAACCGGCCACCGGACGCACGATCACGCCAGCCTGCAGCAGCGCCTGATTGATCGGCGCGGCATCGCGGGCGAAGTCGACAGCGATGAAGTTGCCCTTGGAGGCAATCCACTGCAGCCCCAGAGCCTGGAAACCAGCCTCCAGCTGCGACATGCCTGCATCGTTGACCCGACGGCTCTCAGCCAGGTAGTCCGCATCATCCAGCGCCGCACAGGCAGCACTCAGGGCCAGGCTGTTGACGTTGAACGGCTGACGCACGCGATTCAGCACGTCGGCCACCTGTGGCGAGCTCAATGCATAACCGACCCGCAGCGAGGCCAGGCCATAGGCCTTGGAGAAGGTGCGCGAGACGATCAGGTTGGAGTAACGCGCCAGATAATCGAGACCATCGGGTAGCTCATCGCCCTCGGCGTATTCGATATAGGCCTCGTCCAGCACCACCAGCACGCCCTGCGGCACACGAGCGAGGAAACGCTCCAGCGCGTCCGGGCCGAACCAGGTGCCAGTCGGGTTGTTCGGATTGGCGATGAACACCACGCGGGTATTGCCATCGATGGCCGCCAGCATGGCTTCCAGATCGTGACCATGATCCTTGGCCGGCACCATCTTGCCCTGCGCCCCAACCGCCTGAGTGGCAATCGGGTACACGGCGAAGGCGTACTGGCTAAACACCGCATTCAGTCCCGGCGCCAGCCAGGCACGGGCAACCAGGTCGAGAATATCGTTGGAACCGTTGCCCAGGGTCACCTGCGCCACGCTCACGCCACAGCGCGCTGCCAGCTTGGATTTCAGCTCGAAGCCATTGCCATCGGGGTACCGGGTCAGCTCCGCCAGCTCGGCGCGAATGGCTTCCAGCGCCTTCGGCGACGGGCCCAGCGGATTCTCGTTACTGGCCAGCTTGACGATGCCGGCCGGGTCGAGATTCAGCTCACGCGCCAGCTCGTCGACCGGTTTTCCCGGGACATAGGGCGAGAGTTTCTGCACGCCCGGTACGGCGCGGGCGAGGAAATCGCAACTCATGAGGGCTCCTTAGAGAACCGCTTTCGGGTAGGAACCCAGCACCTTGAGCGCCACGGCTTCCTGATTGATCTTTTCCAGCACGTCCTTGATCAGCGGATCCTTGTGGTGACCGACGAAGTCGATGAAGAACACATAGGTCCACTTGCCGCTGCGCGACGGACGCGTCTCGATACGGGTCAGGTCGATGCCATTGGTGTGGAACGGCACCAGCAGCTCGTGCAGCGCGCCCGGCTTGTTGCGCATGGAAACGATGACCGAGGTCTTGTCGTCGCCGGTCGGCGGTACTTCCTGGCTGCCGATGATGAGGAAGCGCGTGGAGTTATCCGGGCGGTCCTCGATCTTCTCGGCCAGCTTGGACAGGCCATACAGGCTTGCAGCCATATCGCCGGCAATCGCCGCCGAGTTCCACTCGCTCTTCACCCGCTTGGCCGCATCAGCGTTGCTGGAAACCGCTACGCGCTCGACGTTCGGGTAGTGCGCGTCCAGCCACTTGCGGCACTGGGCCAGGGACTGGGCGTGGGAATAGATGCGGGTGATCTTGTCGGTCTTGGTGGTTTCACCGACCAGCAGGTGGTGGTGGATACGCAGCTCCACCTCGCCACAGATGACCATGTCGTGCTCGAG
>JBBNAI010000220.1:0-1148 GCA_037994305.1 Pseudomonas sp.
GGGAACCCGGCGCAGGACTCAGATCATTGAGTTTCATCGATTAACCCTCGACGCGCAGCATGTAGTAAGCCTTGTTGATCATCCCGCGATTCTCGGGAGTATCCTGGACTTCTACAGTGTGACCGATACGACGCAGACCCAGACCCTTCACGCACAGTTTGTGGTTAGGGATACGGCCGGTCATGCTCTTGATCAGCGTAACTTTTACGGTAGCCATGATTAGAGAATCTCCTCGACGCTCTTACCACGCTTTGCGGCAATCGACTGGGGCGACTGCATGGCCTTCAAACCTTTGAAAGTGGCATGAACCACGTTCACCGGATTGGTGGAGCCATAGCACTTGGCCCGAACGTTCTGCACACCAGCCACTTCCAGCACCGCACGCATCGCGCCACCAGCAATGATGCCGGTACCGTCGGAAGCAGGCTGCATGTAGATGTGGGAAGCGCCATGCACTGCCTTCATCGCGTACTGCAGGGTGGTACCCTTCAGGTCAACTTGAATCATGTTGCGGCGTGCAGCTTCCATCGCTTTCTGGATAGCAGCAGGTACTTCGCGGGACTTGCCACGACCGAAGCCAACACGACCCTTACCATCACCTACCACGGTCAACGCGGTGAAAGTGAAGATACGGCCGCCTTTGACGGTCTTGGCAACGCGGTTAACCTGCACCAGCTTCTCGATGTAGCCTTCGTCGCGGCTGTCGTCGCGATTATCGCGATCGCGTCTTTGCTCGTGATTTGCCATAACTTAGAACTCCAGCCCGCCTTCACGAGCAGCATCAGCCAGCGCTTTCACACGGCCGTGGTACTTGAAGCCAGAACGATCGAACGCAACCTGGGTAACACCAGCGGCTTTCGCACGCTCGGCAACCAGTTGGCCAACCTTCTTGGCCGCGTCGACGTTGCCAGTGGCGGCGTCACGCAGTTCTTTGTCCAACGTCGAGGCACTTGCCAGGACCTTGGCGCCGTCGGCCGAAATGACCTGGGCGTAGATGTGCTGGGAAGAGCGGTACACACACAGGCGTACGGTTTCCAGCTCGCGCATTTTCAGGCGTGCCTTGCGAGCACGGCGCAGACGAGTTTCTTTCTTTACGCTCATTTGCTATGCCCTACTTCTTCTTAGCTTCTTTACGACGGACGACTTCG
>JBBNAI010000221.1:0-1228 GCA_037994305.1 Pseudomonas sp.
CCGCGGCCGGCTCGATCACGCTGCGCGCATCGTGCACGTCACCCAGAGTCACGTTGCGCGACTGGAGCAGCACGGCCGCAGTCCGGGCCGTCACACGTACGTCGGGTGCCCGCACCACCACCCCCCCGAGCACGCCGCGCACGACCGTGATGAGCCCCTCGGCCTCGAGGATCCGTAGCGCCTCGCGCAGCGACGGCCGCGACACGCCGAACTGCTCGGCCAGCGCCCGCTCGGCCGGCAACCGCTCGCCCGCCTTGAGGGTGCCCTCGAGGATCATCGACTCCAGCTGACTGACGATGTCGTCTGACAGGCGGCGCTGCCGAACCTGACCATATGCCATACCCCTTCCCACCCTCTGTAATTCGCCGTTCTGGCTCACATCTCGCCACGGATCGCCGCAGCCTATCCAGCCCACCCGGGCACCACAAGATCGACCGCCACCCAAGCCGTTCGACCAAAGTCGTAGCGCGCAAAATTGACAGGCCAACAGCTGCGCTTTTACCCTGACTCGTCGGTTTTGTAAATTGGTATTACCAATTTATCCGAACACTTGCACGGCTCGACCTGGCTGCCGCCTGCCACAAGCAGTTCGCCCGCCCGAGCCCTATCGGCACCTCCAACAACAATTAGGGAGCCACCCAGATGCAAACCTGGCAACAACTCTATACCCCGCTCGGCAGCCTCGGCCTGTCCGCCCTGGTCGCGCTCATCCCCATCGTCTTCTTCTTCCTGGCCCTGGCGGTGTTCCGTCTGAAAGGCCATGTCGCCGGCAGCATCACCCTGGCGCTGTCGATCATCGTCGCCATCTTCGCCTTCCAGATGCCCGCCGACATGGCCTTCGCCGCGGCCGGCTACGGCTTCGCCTACGGTCTGTGGCCCATTGCCTGGATCATTGTGGCGGCGGTATTCCTCTACAAACTGACGGTGAAGAGCGGTCAGTTCGAGATCATCCGCAGCTCGGTCCTGTCGATCACCGACGACCAGCGCCTGCAGGTGCTGCTGATCGGCTTCTCCTTCGGCGCCTTCCTCGAAGGTGCTGCCGGTTTCGGCGCACCGGTGGCGATCACCGCCGCCCTGCTGGTCGGCCTCGGCTTCAACCCACTGTACGCCGCCGGACTGTGCCTGATCGCCAACACCGCGCCGGTGGCCTTCGGCGCCCTGGGCATCCCGATCATCGTCGCCGGCCAAGTGACTGGCATCGACGCGTTCAAGATCGGCGCCATGGCTG
>JBBNAI010000222.1:0-7949 GCA_037994305.1 Pseudomonas sp.
TTAACCTGTACGCGCTCGTTGTAGCGCAGCAGGTGCGGCGAGCTGTAAACGCCGACCTGCAGCCCCTGCTCTGCCAACAGCGCAGCGAGGAAGGCACAGGTAGACCCCTTGCCGTTGGTACCGGTGACGGTAATCACACGCGGCGCCGGCCGTCCCAGACCGAGCCGGCGAGCCACTTCGCGGCTGCGCTCCAGGCCCATGTCGATGGCACTGGGGTGCAGTTGCTCGAGGTAGGCCAGCCAGTCGGCGAGGGTACGTTGCGGCATGGGAAGCTCTAGGCGGGAGTCGGCAGGTTCTGCAGTTGGGCGAGCAAGCTGCCCAGGCGTGGGCGCAGGTCATGACGAGAGATGATCATGTCGATGGCGCCATGCTCCAACAGGAACTCGCTGCGCTGGAAACCTTCCGGCAGTTTCTCGCGCACGGTCTGCTCGATGACGCGCGGGCCGGCAAAACCGATCAACGCACGCGGCTCGGCAACGATCACATCCCCCAGCATCGCCAGGCTGGCAGAAACACCACCATAGACGGGGTCAGTCAGCACCGACACGAAAGGGATACCCTCTTCACGCAGACGCGCCAGCACCGCAGAGGTCTTGGCCATCTGCATCAGGGAAATCAGCGCTTCCTGCATGCGCGCGCCACCGGAAGCAGCGAAGCACACCAGCGGGCAACGCTTCTCCAGTGCCACGTTGGCCGCCCGGACGAAACGCTCACCGACCACCGCGCCCATCGAACCGCCCATGAAGCTGAATTCAAAGGCACAGGTGACAATCGGCATGCCTTGCAGGGAACCACTGATGGCTACCAGCGCGTCTTTCTCGCCGGTGTCCTTCTGCGCAGCACTCAGGCGGTCCTTGTACTTTTTGCTATCGCGGAACTTCAGACGATCAACCGGTTCCAGATCGGCACCGATTTCCTCACGCCCGTCAGCATCGAGGAACAGGTCAAGGCGCGTGCGCGCATCGATACGCATGTGGTGATTGCACTTGGGGCAGACATCGAGGGTCTTTTCCAGCTCCGGCCGGTAAAGCACGGCGTCACAGGACGGGCACTTGTGCCACAACCCTTCAGGCACCGAGCTCTTCTTCACCTCGGAACGCATGATCGAGGGGATCAGTTTTTCTCTCAACCAGTTGCTCATGCTCTCTCTCCGTAGCTGTTGCGAGGATGCTTGGCATCCCCGGCAAACTCATATTCATGGCCCGCTTAGGCGACCACCGCCAAACCTGGGTTCAGGATGGGTTATGGACGGCAGGCACCGCGTGCCCGTCACATCAGTCGCCGCGCACCTCGCGGATGAATGCGTGAACCTTGTCGGCGTCCTTAATGCCCTTGCTCGCCTCAACCCCGCCACTGACGTCCACTGCATAAGGTTTGACCGCAGCAATCGCGGCGGCAACATTTTCCGGGGTCAGCCCGCCAGCCAGGATCACGGGTTTGGGCAAGTGCTGCGGTACCAGTGACCAGTCGAAGGCCAGGCCGGTTCCACCTGGTACGCCCTCAACATAGGTATCCAGCAGGATGCCCGAGGCGCTCGGGTACTGCCCCATCAGGACCACCAGGTCATCCCCCGGCCTTACCCGTAACGCCTTGATGTAAGGCCGCCCATAGCCCTCGCACTGCGCCAGGCTTTCATCACCATGGAACTGCAGCAAATCCAGCGGCACGTCTGCGAGGATCCGCTGCAACTCGGCGCGCGCGATATCGACGAACAAGCCCACCGTGGTAACGAACGGGGGCAACGCCGCGATGATCTGCTGCGCCTGCAGCACGCTGACCGCCCGAGGGCTCTTGGCATAGAACACCAGGCCAATCGCATCAGCGCCCGCAGCAGCGGCTGCGAGAGCATCCTCGACACGGGTAATACCGCAAATTTTGCTGCGAACAACGGCCAAGTTCAGGCTCCCTGCAGGGAAAATTCGATGGTAACAAATGACCGGAAGTGTCGTTGGCGAAATTTCCGTGACGACATCAAGGCGTGAATGTACGGCTACTCGCCCGCCATCACATCCGGAAGACCCGAGAGAAAATGCGGTCCCAAGTAGCGCTGCGGCAACTCGAATTCGGCCGGATACTCCACCTGAACCAGATACAGGCCATACGGATGCGCGGTCACACCGCCCGTACGCCGCACCTGGCTTTCCAGCACCTCGCGCGCCCACTCCACGGGGCGCTCGCCTGCACCGATGGTCATCAGCACCCCGGCAAGATTGCGCACCATATGGTGGAGAAAGGCATTGGCACGGATATCGAGCACGATAAAACGCCCGTGCTCGATCAGCTCCAGGTGGTGAACAGTCTTGACCGGCGACTTGGCCTGACACTGCCGGGCACGGAAAGCACTGAAATCATGGGTACCCACCAGGCACTTGGCAGCCGCACGCATGCGCTCGACATCCAGCGGGCGATGATTCCAGGTCACCTCTTCTGCCATATGCGCCGGGCGAATGTGGTCGTTGTAGATCACATAGCGATAGCGACGCGCCATGGCACTGAAGCGCGCATCGAAATGCTTCGGCATGACCTTGGCCCAGGTCACGCTGATATCCGGCGGCAGGTTGAGATTGGCGCCCATCATCCAGGAATGCAGGGTGCGCTCGACTTGCGTATCAAAATGCACCACCTGGCCACTGGCATGCACCAACGCATCGGTACGCCCGGCACAACTCAGCACCACCGGCGCCCCACCGGCCACTTTGGACAACGCCTTTTCCAGGCTTTCCTGAATGGACGGCACCCCGGCACGCTGGCGCTGGAAGCCGCGGTAACGCGAGCCCTTGTATTCGACTCCCAGGACGATCCTGGAAAAGCCAACGGCAGCCCCTTGGGCTGCCGTTGTCGGTATTGCATTAGACATGTATCAAACCAGTTTGGCGATCAGCTCACGCGCTTCGTGCTGCTGACCATCGTTACCTTCGGCGACTACTTCGTCGAGGATGTCACGCGCACCTTCGGTGTCGCCCATATCGATGTAGGCGCGCGCCAGATCGAGCTTGGTTGCGGTTTCGTCGGTACCCGAGAGGAAATCGAAGTCGTCGTCCACATCCGGCTCCGCGGCGGCTGGTGCTACAGCGGCCGGCAACAAGTCGTCATCCAGGCTGCTGCTCAGCTGATCCAGCTCGGCAGACACCTCTTCCAGCTGGGCAGAGAAGCTATCCTGGGCAGGGGCGGCCGGCTCATCGTCAGCCAGGGACAGATCGAAATCGGAGGACAGATCCAGATCGTTCGAAGCAGCAGACGCTGCCGGCTCATCATCGAGACTCAGCATGAAGTCATCGTCTGCGGTTGCTGCCGGCTTGCTGTCGGTGTCCAGATCCAGGCTGAAATCAGCCAAGTCATCACCCAGCGCCAGGGTATCGGCCGAGTTGTCACCCGACATGTCCAGATCGAACTCCATGTCGGCAGCCGAGGGCTCATCCAGGCTCAGACCAATATCCAAGTCATCATTCAGCGATTTTGCAGCTGGCGCCGGTGTATCCAGATCAACGTCCAGATCATCCAGACTCAGATCGAAGGAGTCATCCAGATCAGCGACAGCCGAATTGCTGCTTACCGGCTCATCCAGGCTCAGATCATCCAGACTGAAGCTGTCCAGGTCATCGGCAGCAGCCAGGCCACCCGCAGTAACAGCTGCCATGGCTGGGTACTTGCCCTTGAGCTGATCAACAGCGATAGAGGCACCACCAATCTCGCGCAACTCCTGCTCTTGACGAGCAAAACCATCGCGATCACCCAACTCAGCACTGACTTCCATCAGTTTCAGGCGCAGGTCGCTGCGATGAGGCTCATCATTGATGGCGTTCTGCAGCAACTCGGCAGCCTGGTTGAACTTTCCATAAGCGATGTAGATATCGGCCTCGCCCAGAGCGTCGCCGGTCTGGGCCGCAACACGCTCCTCGGCCTGCTCGCGCACTACGGTTTCCGAGGAAGCATCCAGCCCTGCAAAACTGTCGTCCGGCATATCCAGATCGGCAGCAAAGTTATCCGAATCGTCGCCAACGCTGAGGCTGTCCTGCAGCTCTGCCTCTTTCATGGCATTGCGGCGCGACAGCACCATCAGGCCGACCAGCAGCGCCAGTAGCGCACCACCACCGACGGCACCAAGCAGCATCGGGTTGCTCAGCAATTCGTCGACAAAGCCTTGCGGTGCCGGCTCAGAAGCTTGCGGAGTAACAGGCTTGCTGGCCTGGACCGGCTTAGCCGCTGCCGGCTTGACTGCCGGAGCAGCCGGCTTCGCTACCTCTGCCGGCTTGGCAGCAGGCTCTTCGCTGTAGTTGTAATCCGGCTCGACGGGCTTAGCCGGCTCAGCTGGCTTAACGCTGGCAGCTGGCGGCGTCGCCGCCTCGACTGGCTTGGCTGGCTCAACTGGTTTGGGCTCAACGGCAGCAGCAGGTGCAGGCTTCTCGACTGCAGCAGCTGCAGCGGCATTCTTGCCTTGCGCCAGATCAGTTTGCAGCTTGGCCAGCTGGTTATCCTTGAGGGCGATCAGCTTCTGCAGCTTATCCAGCTGTCCTTGCAGATCGGTCATACGACCTTTCAGCTCATCATTTTCGCGGCGGGTCGAATCCAGGCTTTCCTTGGTCACAGCCAGCTGATCGTTCAGGGCCTTGGTATCGCCAGCACCCTTCTCGCCACCACCAGCCGCTTTGGCCTCTCCCGAAACCAGTTTCAGGTTGTCTTTGACATCCGTCTTGGCAGGGGCAGCGCCAGCGTTCTCACGCTTGGTGGCATCCAGTTGGCGTTCACCGTTGGCTGCCAGGCTACGGCCTTCGCGCCAGGCATTGTTCTGCTCGCCAACCTGGGCAATGGCCTCAGCCTGGCTGCGACTCTTGATTTGCTGGTCATCGGGCAGACGCAGCACCTGACCGCTCTTCAGGCGGTTGATGTTGCCGTCGACGAAGGCATTCGGATTGAGGTCCTGAATGGCCAGCATGGCCTGATGCACGGAACCACTCTGACGGGTGCGCTGGGCGATTTCCCACAGGGTGTCGCTGGAAGTGGTCTTGTACTGATCGCCATCAATCTTGCTGGCAGCTGCGGGAGCAGCCGGCGCTGCAGGAGCGGCCGGGCGCGGAGCCGGAGCAACCGGAGCGGTCGGAGCCGGGGCTTGAGCCAGTGGGCGTGGCGCTGGCGCGGCAGCTTGCGGACGCGGAGCCGGAGCCGTAGCCGCTACCGGCAGACGCGGAGCAGCGGCAGCGGTTTGCGGCGAATAGAGCGGCGGGTCCAGCAGCAGGGTGTACTCGCGCAGCAGGCGGCCATTGGGCCACAGCACTTCGACGAGGAAATTCAGGTACGGCTCACGAACCGGCTTGTTCGACGTCACGCGAATGACGCTCTTGCCGTTGGCCTTGATCACGGGAGTGAACTTGAGGTCGGTCAGGAAGTACTGGCGATCGACGCCAGCCTTGTTGAACTCTTCGGGAGACGCCAGAGCTGGAATTACCTCGTTGGGCGCCAGGTCGCGCACCTCAAGCAATTCGATTTCCGCTACCAAAGGCTGGCTCAGCGAAGACTTCAGGGTAACTTCCCCGAGCCCAAGCGCATGTGCCGTACCGGAGGTCAGCGCCGAAGCAGCCGCAATTGCCAGCACCAGTTTGCGAACCCGAACCATAGCGTAATCCCTTGTTTTATCTTTTTTTCTCGATAATCGAGAGGATCTTGAAGACCACTGCCTGCACCCGCCTTACAGCGGTTCCCCGTCAGCGATCAGCCAAACCAGTATTGCCAAGCTAGAAAGATTCTTCAAATTTGCAGGTAAGTATCTTTTACAGATAGTGTTTTATCAACAACTCACCTATTTGCACAGCATTCAGCGCGGAGCCTTTTCGCACATTATCAGACGCAATCCACAAATTGAGTTCTGACGGGTCATCCAGCCCCAGACGCAAACGACCGACATAGACCTCGTCCTGCCCCACGGCGTCGCTGACTACGGTCGGATAGTCACCCTCCTCCACCCGCTCGATGCCAGGCTGTTTATCCAGCAATTGCGCGGCCTGCGCAACATCCACTGGCTGCGCCACCTGCAGTGAAACACTTAGGCTGTCACCGAAGAACACTGGCACCTGTACGCAACTCACCGCCACCTTCAGTTCGGCCATACCCAGCACCTGCTTCAGATCCTGGGCAATACGTCGCTCCAGATGTGCGTGACCGCTGACATCCACGGCACCCACCTGAGCCAGAAGATTGAAAGCGATCTGTTTATCGAACACCTTCGGCTCGAGCGGGCGCATGTTGAGCAGCTCGGTGGTTTGCTTGGCCAGCTCGGCGACGCCTTCACGGCCCTGGCTGGAAACCGCCAGCGCAGCAGTCAGGGTAATTCGCTGCAACGCCAGCACCGAACGCAGTGGAGCCAGGACCAGCGCCAACACAGTCGCAGCCGGCGCCGGACTGGTCAGCAGGAATGGTGGCTGCAGCGTTTCCAGCAATTCTCCGTTGGCTTCCGGCACCAGACGGGGCGCCTCTTCAAGGGGCAAGGCACCGCTCAGCTCGATGACGGAGCAGCCCGCCGCTCGCGCCTTGGCGGCGTAACTCGCGGCCACGGCTTCTCCAGCCGCGATAAAAGCCAGCTGCACCTTGGAGAAATCGAAATCTGCCAGCTCGCGCACGCGCAGGTTCTTGCCGCGAAAGGGTACCGACTGCCCGGCCGAGGCGCTGCCGGCCAGCAGATGC
Source organism: Pseudomonas sp. (assembly GCA_037994305.1). Lineage (GTDB taxonomy): Bacteria > Pseudomonadota > Gammaproteobacteria > Pseudomonadales > Pseudomonadaceae > Aquipseudomonas. The sequence goes on from JBBNAI010000222.1 coordinate 6,676, forward strand.
AGGTTGGTAACGGGAAATTCGCGCTCTTCCAGCAATTGCACGATGGTTTCGCCAATCGTGCCAGTGGCGCCGATCACGGCGATATCGAGGGACTTGGACATCAGGGGGAGCCTTACGCAGAGAGCCGAATGGCGGGCACTCTAACCCTCGCCTGGCGCCCAGGCAATTTGCTTGCCCGGGCAGAACGAAAAAGGGGCTGGTAGTAACCAGCCCCTTTTGCCATCAACGCTCCAGCAGGATGCGAAGCATGCGCCGCAGCGGCTCGGCCGCACCCCACAGCAACTGGTCACCCACGGTGAAGGCGCCGAGGTACTGCGAGCCCATGTTGAGCTTGCGCAGACGCCCCACCGGCACGCTCAGGGTACCGGTAACGGCAGTCGGACCCAGATCGCGAATACTGGCTTCACGCTGGTTCGGCACCAGTTTGACCCAGGGGTTGTGCTGGCTGATCAGGCCTTCGATGTCGCTCAGCGGCACGTCCTTGTTCAGCTTGATGGTCAGCGCCTGGCTGTGGCAACGCATGGCACCGATACGCACGCACAGGCCGTCGACCGGGATCGGGTTCTTGTTGCGCCCGAGGATCTTGTTGGTCTCGGCCTGGCCCTTCCACTCTTCACGGCTCTGCCCGTTCGGCAGCTCCTTGTCGATATAGGGGATCAGGCTGCCAGCCAGCGGTACACCAAATTGATCGGTAGGGAAGCTGTCGCCACGCATGGCCTCGGCAACCTTGCGGTCGATGTCGAGGATGGCGCTGGCCGGGTTGGCCAGGTCGTCGGCAACCGAGGCGTTGATCGCGCCCATCTGCTTGATCAGCTCGCGCATGTTCTGCGCACCGGCACCACTCGCCGCCTGATAGGTCATGGCGCTCATCCACTCGACCAGGCCGGCTTCGTAGAGACCGCCCAAGGCCATCAGCATCAAGCTGACGGTGCAGTTGCCGCCGATGTAGTTCTTCACGCCGCCGTCCAGCGACTGGTCGATGACCTTGCGGTTGACCGGATCGAGGACGATGACCGAATCATCGGCCATGCGCAGGCTCGACGCCGCATCGATCCAGTAGCCCTGCCAGCCGGCTTCGCGCAGCTTGGGGAAGACTTCGCTGGTGTAGTCGCCACCCTGACAGGTGAGGATCACATCGAGACTCTTCAGCTCGTCGATGCTGTAGGCATCCTTCAGCGGAGCAATGTCCTTGCCCACGGCAGGGCCCTGGCCACCCACGTTGGAGGTGGTGAAGAACACCGGCTCGATCAGGTCGAAGTCACGCTCTTCCAGCA
>JBBNAI010000223.1:0-1188 GCA_037994305.1 Pseudomonas sp.
CACCTACACCTGCGCAGAAACGACTAATTCAGATACCTGGCATCGCACTTGGCGATACCTCGTAGCGAAGGAAGCGATTGGCGCTGCCGAGACCTGAGTCATTACAGTTTGCCTCGCACCGTGCCGGGTCCGCCCGGCGCGTACATAACAACAAGAGCAAGGTATCCGCAGATGAATCAATCCCTCTCCAGCACGCCGATCAGCCTGCCCGAGTTTCGCCGCTACGACGGGCGGTCGCGGGTCAATGTCGACATTCACCTGATGAAGCAGGCCAGCGCCACCCGCGAGGCGCAAGCCCTGCTGCGCGCGGTGCTCGACCCCGCTGCCTGAGGCGGCGGGGCAATGGTCGATGTTGTCGCCGCCTGCGGGCGGCGTTCGCTCAAGCAGGGGTGAGGAGAGGGGTATGTCTGTAGTGAGCCGCGTGCTCGGCAATCTGTCGGTGGGTGCCAAGCTGTCGCTGGGCTTCGGCCTGGTGCTGCTGTTCACCCTGGGGGTGGCGGCTACTGCCTTTCATTCGCTGGGCGTATTGCAGCAGCGCAGCGAGCAGCTGCGCGCCGAGGCGTCGAGCCAGGCGTTGATCCTGCAGGCGCGGATCGCCGAGAAGGAGTTCGCCCTGAGCCTGGCGCCGGCGGCGCAGGCCCGGGTGCGTGAGTCTGTTGAACTGCTGGCCCGACAACTCGATGGCGGCGCGGCGGACAGCGCGGCCCAGGTCGCCATGAACGAGGCGGCCGGCGTTTATCTGCAGCAGTTCCTCGGCTATGCCGACTCCCTACGCCAGGCCCGCGAGGCGCGCTTGCGCATGCAGGCGCTGGCGCAGACGGCAGGCGAGAGTTTCACCCTGCTGTTCCTCGATCAGCTGGACGCGCTGAACGCCCAGTTGGAGCAGGGCACGTCGCCGAGCAGCGAGCAGATGGTGCTGCTGGAGCAGACCGCCGCCCTGCGCGACAAGCTGGCCAAGCTGCGTGACAGCGAGCTGTACTACTCGCTGGATGGCGAGGAGCGTTACCGCAGCGACTGGGAAATGAGCATGAGCGACCTGCTGTCGGCCATGCAGACCCTGGACCTCGGCGATCAGGATCAGCAATCGCTGCAGGGCGCGAAAACGGCCCTGGGCGACTACCGCAAGGCCTTCGAACAGTTCGTCGCCAGTCGTGGCCAGAGCGCCCGCAGCAGTAAGGCGATGAACAC
>JBBNAI010000224.1:0-3977 GCA_037994305.1 Pseudomonas sp.
AGCTCTTCCACATAGGCAGCGTTACCACCGGATAGGTGGGCACTGTCCCACATGCGCTGCATCACGCTTTCTTGCATGCTTGGTCACCCTCGGTAAGGGGACACCACCGGCGTGGAGGCCGTAATTGAGGCTCAAAGTCCTGAAGCAGCGACGGGTAAGCCACTACGGATCCCGCAGATAGTCCGGGCACCAGCCCGGATGCCCCTGCTGGTCGTCAATTTCTTTTCAAGTAAGAACCACGGCTTTGTGAGCTGTGGTTCGATTTTACTGCGGCACCGGAGTTACGCCGGTACCGCAGGTGTCACCGGTAAAACTGAATCAGGTACCGCTCTGCAGCAGCATGTTACGCACGTGGCCGATTGCCTTGGTCGGGTTCAGACCCTTGGGGCAGACGTTCACGCAGTTCATGATGCCGCGGCAGCGGAACACGCTGAACGGATCGTCCAGCGAGGCCAGGCGCTCAGCGGTCTTGGTGTCACGGCTGTCGGCGAGGAAGCGATAAGCCTGCAGCAGTGCAGCGGGACCGAGGAACTTGTCTGGGTTCCACCAGAAGGACGGGCAGCTGGTGGAGCAGCACGCGCACAGGATGCACTCGTACAGACCGTCCAGCTTCTCGCGCTCTTCCGGAGTCTGCAGGCGCTCGATGGCCGGAGCCGGCGTGTCGTTCTGCAGGAAAGGCTGCACCTTCTCGTATTGCTTGTAGAAGATGCTCATATCGACGACCAGGTCACGAATGACCGGCAGGCCAGGCAGCGGGCGGATCACCAGCTTGTTGCCCTTGACCACGGTGGAGATCGGCGTGACGCAAGCCAAGCCGTTCTTGCCACTGATGTTCATGCCATCGGAACCGCACACGCCTTCACGGCAGGAACGACGGTAGGAGAAGCCTTCGTCCTGTTCCTTGATCAGGGCCAGTACGTCCAGCACCATCAGGTCTTTGCCGTCGATAGTGACGTCGAAGTCCTGCATGAACGGTGCAGCATCCTGTTCCGGGTTGTAGCGATAAACGCTGACTTGCAAAGTTTTGCCAAGAGACATGGTGGCTACCCTTAATAAGTACGTACTTTGGGTTCGAAAGCAGGAACGGTCTTCGGCGCGAAGTTAACCGCGCGCTTGGCAACACGTTTCTCACCCGGGAAGTACAGGGAGTGGCACAGCCAGTTGGTGTCGTCGCGATCCTCGAAGTCTTCGCGGGCGTGTGCGCCACGGGACTCGGTACGGGTGTCGGCGGCGATGGCAGTGGCTTCGGCCACTTCCAGCAGGTTCTGCAACTCCAGCGCTTCGATACGCGCAGTGTTGAAGGCCTGGCTCTTGTCGGCGATTTTGACGGTAGCGATGCGCTCACGCAGATCAGCCAGCTGAGCAATACCCTTCTTCATGTATTCGCCGGTACGGAATACACCGAAGTAGTTCTGCATGCAGGCTTGCAGCTCTTTACGCAGCGGCGCTACGTCTTCGCCGGTACTGCGCTGGTTGACGCCAGACAGGCGCTTGAGCGACAGCTCGATGTCGGTTTCGCTGGCGCCACGGACTTCCACGCCTTCTTTCAGCGCTTTTTCCAGGTGGATACCAGCAGCGCGGCCGAATACCACCAGGTCGAGCAGCGAGTTGCCGCCCAGACGGTTGGCGCCGTGTACCGATACGCAAGCCACTTCGCCTACGGCGAACAGACCGTCGATGATCACGTCGTTGCCGTTGGCGTCCTGAGTCATCGCCTGGCCATGAATGTTGGTGGCAACGCCGCCCATCATGTAGTGGCAAGTCGGGATAACCGGAACCGGTGCAACAACCGGGTCGACGTGGGCGAAGGTCTTCGACAGCTCGCAGATACCTGGCAGGCGGCTGTGCAGCACTTCCTCACCGAGGTGGTCGAGCTTCAGCAGTACGTGGTCCTTGTCCGGGCCACAACCGTTGCCGGCGATTACTTCCTTAACCATGGAGCGTGCAACGACGTCGCGGCCGGCCAGGTCTTTGGCGTTCGGAGCGTAACGCTCCATGAAACGCTCGCCGTGGGCGTTGATCAGGTAACCACCTTCGCCGCGGCAACCTTCGGTGACCAGTACACCAGCGCCGGCAATACCGGTCGGGTGGAACTGCCACATCTCGATGTCCTGCACCGGCACGCCAGCACGCAGGGCCATGCCCACGCCGTCGCCGGTGTTGATCAGGGCGTTGGTAGTCGAGGAGTAGATGCGACCGGCACCGCCAGTAGCCAGAACCACGGCCTTGGAGCGGATGTAGACGGTTTCGCCAGTCTCGATGCAGATGGCGATGATGCCGACCACCGCGCCGTCCTGGTTCTTCACCAGATCCACGGCGTACCACTCGTTGAGGAACGAGGTGCCGGCCTTCAGGTTGGCCTGGTACAGAGTGTGCAGCAGGGCGTGACCGGTACGGTCAGCGGCAGCGCAGGTACGGGCAGCCTGGACCGACGGATTATCCGGGCCCTTGGACTGGCCACCGAACGGACGCTGATAGATGCGGCCTTGTTCGGTACGGGAGAACGGCAGGCCCATGTGCTCGAGCTCGAACACGGCCTCTGGGCCGACGGAGCACATGTATTCGATCGCGTCCTGGTCACCGATGTAGTCGGAGCCCTTGACGGTGTCGTACATGTGCCAGCGCCAATCGTCATTCGGGTCGTTGGATGCGATGGCACAGGTGATGCCGCCCTGGGCGGAAACGGTGTGCGAACGAGTCGGGAAGACCTTGGTTACGACAGCAGTCTTGTGGCCGCCTTGGGCCAGTTGCAGCGAGGCACGCATGCCGGCGCCGCCGCCACCAACGATGATGGCGTCATAGGAAAGAGTACGAATGCTAGACATGGATCAGACACCCCAGAGAATCTGCACGCCCCAGACGAAGTACGCGAACATCGCGATACCGCAAACCGCCTGGAACAGGAAACGCACGACAGTTGCCCACTTGCCCAGCGCCATCGGCGTCAGGTAGTCAGTGGAGATGGTCCACATGCCGACCCAGGCGTGTACGCCCAGGGCCACCAGGGCCAACAGACTGAAGATGCGCATCGCCGTGTGAGCGAACAACGCGTGCCATTCGGCATAGCCGAGGCCCGGATTCACCACGAGGAAGCCAATCAGGAAGAGGAAATAAGCCGCGAGAACGACCGCAGATACACGCTGGGCCATCCAATCGTAGAGGCCCGAGCGGGAGAAGTTCGTTACGTTAGTTACCATATCCACACCCCTGCCAGCAGGATCACCACCACGGAAACCAGGATGACGATTTTCGAGCCTCGTTTGCCGCCTTCCAGCGACTCACCGACACCCATGTCCATGATGAGATGGCGTACACCGGCCACCAGGTGATACAGCAGAGCGGACAGCAGACCCCAAACGATCAGCTTGGCCAGCGGACTGGTCAGACACGCCTTCACGTCTGCAAAGCCTTCCTCAGAGCTCAGCGACTTGTCGAGTGCAAACAGCAGCACGGCAAGGCCGACAAAGAGAATGACCCCGGAAATACGGTGCAGAATGGACGTATAAGCGGTGATCGGGAGTTTTATAGTCCTGAGATCTAGGTTTACAGGTCGTTGGCTATTCACGGCTTTTTTCACACTAGAGGCCCCAAACAAACAGGGCAAGTTGTCGGGAAGTGCACTGGTCAGGTACCCCTCACCAAGGGAGTGCCAGCCGCCAGAATGCAGGCCCTAAAGCCCCTGACGGCCGGGCGCAGAGTATAGACAGTTAGGTTACTAATGACAACGCAAAGGCCCACGCCAAAATGCTCATTGAATGACTCTTACAAATGGCGTAAAGGGCACTTCCAAAAACTGTAAAAGATGGCTGGAACCCGTCTGCCGTCTGGCTTAGCGCAAATTGACATTCAAATTTATGTCTCTATAGTGTCCCGGGCCCTGCGTGGGGGGCTTCTGATGATTTCAAGCATAAACAGGAGGCCGAACATGGCTGACAAAAAAGCGCAGTTGATCATCGAGGGCAATGCCCCCGTAGAGC
>JBBNAI010000225.1:0-7214 GCA_037994305.1 Pseudomonas sp.
TCGTTCTCTTTTACTTTGACGGCTGGCATCCAGGTCGTACCTTCACTGTTTTACCGAATGGACGACGCGATCCGGCTAGGGCACGGGAATACGTCGGTTTTCAAGGGCTGCGGATATTAACGCCAAGTGCCAGAGAATGCAAAGCCTCTGATCGAAAACCGCTGGCCGGGCCGTGGGGCGGCGATTATTATGCGCGCCTTCGAATTCCCCCTGTATTAAAGGCGCGAACCCATGCTGGTACTGGGCTTGGAAACCTCCTGCGATGAAACTGGCGTTGCGCTGTATGACAGCGAGCGCGGTCTGCTGGCCGATGCCCTGTTCAGCCAGATCGAGCAGCATCGCGTGTTCGGCGGCGTGGTGCCGGAGCTGGCGTCGCGTGATCACGTCAAGCGCATGCTGCCGCTGATTCGTGAGGTCCTGGCCGAGGCCGGCGCCGAGCGCACGCAGATCGATGCCATCGCCTACACCGCGGGTCCTGGCCTGGTTGGTGCGTTGCTGGTCGGCGCTTCCTGCGCCCAGGCGCTGGCGTTTGCCTGGGGGATTCCAGCCGTCGGCGTGCACCATATGGAAGGCCATCTGCTGGCGCCGATGCTGGAAGAACAGCCACCGGAATTTCCGTTCGTCGCTTTGTTGGTTTCAGGCGGCCATACCCAGCTGGTTCGGGTCGATGGCATTGGTCGTTATCAGTTGCTCGGTGAGTCGCTGGACGATGCGGCTGGCGAGGCTTTCGACAAGACCGCCAAGTTGATGGGCCTGCCGTATCCCGGTGGCCCGGAGATCGCTCGGCTGGCTGAAGTCGGCACGCCGGGGCGCTTCACCTTCCCGCGGCCGATGACCGATCGCCCGGGTCTGGATTTCAGCTTCAGCGGCCTGAAGACCTTCACCCTCAATACCTGGACGCAGTGCCGCGATGCCGGTGATGCCAGCGAGCAGACCCGTGCCGACGTCGCTCTTGCGTTCCAGCAAGCCGTGGTCGAGACCCTGACCATCAAGTGCCGTCGCGCCTTGAAGCAGACCGGGCTGAATAGCCTGGTGATCGCCGGAGGGGTGAGTGCCAACCAGGCGCTGCGCCAGTCGCTGGAGAAGATGCTCGGTGAGTTCAAGGGCCAGGTGTTCTACGCCCGGCCGCGTTTCTGCACCGACAACGGCGCGATGATCGCCTACGCCGGCTGCCAGCGCCTGCTGGCGGGCCAGCAGGATGGTCCGGCGATTGGTGTGCAGGCACGCTGGCCGATGGAGCAACTGCCCGCGATATGAAGCGGGCTCAGCTTGGGCATTCAGAAGTGTCGTTCGCGTCCGGCGAACAGGTCGCGTAAATTGCCCCGGTGACGCCAGACGATCAACCCGGTCAGCACGCACATCGGCAGCAGCGCTGCCGGTTGTTGCCATGCCAGTAACGGCAGGGTCAGCGGCGTGGCGATCAGCGAGGCCAGCGAGCTGGTACGGGTGAGGATGAAGGTCAGCGCCCAGGCGGCGAGGGCCAGCAGGGCGGCCGGCGGATACAGGCCGAGCAGCATACCGGCGGCAGTGGCTACGCCCTTGCCGCCCTTGAAGCGAAAGTACAGCGGATACAGATGGCCGATCACGGCGGCGAGGCCGATCCAGGCCTGTTGCTGGATGCTCAGGCCGAGCAGGCTGGCGATTAGCACGGGCAGCAGGCCCTTGAGCAGGTCGCCGAGCAGGGTGAGGATGGCCAGTTTCTTGCCTGCCACCCTGAGCATGTTGGTGGCGCCGGGATTGCCCGAGCCACTGGCGCGCGGGTCTGGCCCACCGCTCAGGCGACTGAGCAGGATGGCGAAGGACAGCGAGCCAAGCAGGTAGGCGAGCGGCACCAACAACCAGAACATGGTATCCATTCCGGGGCGAAGAGAGCCCCGATTCTAGCGGCGGGGCGGGGTCCTTGTCGTGCTGCGGAGAGAATGCTTGGACAAAGTCTTCATCGAAGGTCTGGAAGTCGACACCCTGATCGGTGCCTACGACTGGGAGCGCGGCATTCGCCAATGCCTGCGCCTGGACCTGACCTTTGCCTGGGATATCCGCCCGGCTGCGGCAGGCGATGACCTGAGCAAGGCCCTCGACTACGCGGCAGTGCATGCTCACGTACAGCAGTTTGCTGGCGCAGCGCAGTTCGAACTGGTGGAAACCTTTGCCGAGCGTCTGGCCGAGAGCCTGCTGGCGCAGTTCGGTGCGCCCTGGCTGCGCCTCAAGGTGACCAAGCCCGGCGCCAATCCTGCCGCGCGCGCAGTAGGCGTGGAAATCGAGCGTAGCCGGCCATGACCCAGGTCTTTCTCGGGCTGGGCAGCAATACCGAGCGTGAGGCGCATCTGTGTGCCGGTCTCGATGCGTTGGCCGGTTTTCTTCAGGATCTGCGCTGCTCGCCGGTGTTCGAGAGCGCGCCGGTGGGGATCAAGAGCGGGCCGTTCTTCAATCTGGTGGTCAGCGCGCGCACCGACCTGCCGCTGCATGAGCTGGATCGACGGCTGAAGTGCATCGAGGCGGACAACGGTCGCTATGCGCCGGAGCGCCGTGGGTTGCCGCTGGACATCGATGTGCTGCTGTACGACGGCCTGGCGGGCAACTTCGATGGGCTGATCCTGCCGCGTGCGGAAATCCTCAAGAATGCCTTCGTGCTCTGGCCGCTGACGCTGTTGGCGCCGGAGGAGGTGCATCCGGTTGCCGGCAAACCGTTTGCCGAGTTGTGGGCGGCAGCGCAGATCGCCCAGCAGCTGTGGCCGGTGGCTTTCCAGTGGCGCTCGCTGGAGCTGACGCCGGCCGAGTTGCTGCAGGCGTTTCCGGTACCCCTGTAGGGGCGGGCTTGTAGTTACACGGGCTGGGCGTTGGTCTTGTAGGCCTTGAGGGCTTTCAGGCGCTCCAGCTTGAGGGCTTCGCCCAGCTCTGCCCCCTGCAAACCTTTTTCCAGCAACGGTTGCACCGTTACTGCCCGTGCGGCCTGCATGGCGCTGCGCAGGTAGGCGGCTTGTGGATAGTCGCGGTCTTCGAAGCCTAGGCGGCCGCGGGCGTCCATCTCGCAGGCGGCGATGAACTCCTCGAAACGTTGCGGGCGGCGGTAGACGTCGAAGCTCTGTAGCAGCTCGAGCAAGGTCGAGGGTTTCAGCTCCAGGGCGCGGTGGCAGTGGGTGTGGTATTCGCCGACCAGCAGCGCCAGCTCGGCGCATTCCTTGGGCACCTTGCAGCGCGTATTGACCGCGCGGATCAACTTCAGCCCGCGCACCTCATGGGCGATATGCCGTGGCCACTCCGCTTGCGGCGTGGTGCCTTTGCCCAGATCGTGCAGCAGGCAGGCCCAGCGCACGCTCAGCGGCTGGGTATGCAGGGCGCATTGCTGCAGTACCATCAGGTTATGCACGCCGGTGTCGATTTCCGGGTGGTGCGCGGCTGTCTGCGGCACGCCGAACAGCGCGTCGACTTCCGGCAGCAGTTCGCGCAAGGCGCCACAGTCGCGCAATACCTGGATGAACACATCGGGGCGCGGCTCCAGCAGTGCGCGGGAGATTTCCTTCCAGCTGCGCTCCGGCGTCAGCGCCTTGAGTTCGCCGGATTCGGCCAACTGGCGCATCAGCGCCAGGGTTTCCGGCGCGACTGTGAAGCCCAGCGGTGCATAGCGTGCGGCAAAGCGCGCCACCCGCAACACGCGCAGCGGGTCTTCGGCGAACGCCGGGGAGACGTGGCGTAGCAGGCGGGCTTCGAGGTCCTGCTGCCCGCCGTAGGGGTCGATGACCTGGCCGTGGTCGTCCTCGGCCATGGCATTGACGGTCAGGTCGCGGCGGATCAGATCCTCTTCCAAGGTCACGTCCGGACTGGCGTAGAAGGTGAAACCGCCATAGCCCTGACCGGATTTGCGCTCGGTGCGGGCAAGGGCATATTCCTCGCCACTCTGCGGGTGCAGGAACACCGGGAAGTCGTCGCCCACCGGCCGATAGCCCTGGTCGAGCATGCTCTGCGCGTCGGCGCCGACCACCACCCAGTCGATATCGCTGACAGCCAGCCCGAGCAGGCGGTCGCGTACTGCGCCGCCGACCTTGTAGATCTGCATGAGTTGAGTCCTCCGTAGCGGCGGAGGATAAGCGAAAAAGCCCGTGGGTGCCTTGTAGGGTGCCGCTCGTGCGGTAGAGAGGCGTCGAGGGGAGCCTCGGTGGATGTATAGGGCGACATCCTCCCAGCGGCTCGGTCAGATCGGCGGAATCACCAGGTCCAGGCGTGGGTATTCGTTCTCGGCATCCGGCTCGTTACGCGGCGGTACGTGCTGGGTGCCGATGATCTGCTCGCCCTGGCGCACTTCCAGGTGGATGTCGAAGCCCCACAATCGGTGCAGGTGCTTGAGCACCTCGCCGGTGGAGTCGCCCAGCGGTTTACGGTCGTGCTGCTGGTGGCGCAAGGTAAGCGAGCGGTCGCCACGACGATCGACGCTCCATATCTGCACGTTGGGTTCGCGGTTGCCGAGGTTGTATTGCGCGGCCAGGGTTTCGCGGATCACCTGGTAGCCCGGTTCGTCGTGGATGGCCGGGACCAGCAACTCGTCCTGCTGGTCGTCGTCCATCACGCTGAACAGCTTGAGGTCGCGGATCACTTTGGGCGAAAGGAACTGCAGGATGAAGCTCTCGTCCTTGAAGTTCTGCATGGCGAACTTGAGGGTTGATAGCCAGTCGCTGCCGGCGATGTCCGGGAACCAGCGGCGATCTTCTTCGGTGGGCTTCTCGCAGATCCGGCGGATGTCGCAGTAGATGGCGAAGCCCAGGGTGTAGGGGTTGATGCCGCTGTAGTAGGGGCTGTCGAAGCCTGGCTGGTAGACCACGCTGGTGTGCGACTGGAGGAACTCCATCATGAAGCCCTCGGTGACCAGGCCTTCGTCGTACAGGTCGTTCATCAGGGTGTAGTGCCAGAAGGTGGCCCAGCCTTCGTTCATCACCTGGGTCTGGCGCTGCGGGTAAAAGTACTGGGCGATCTTGCGCACGATGCGGATGATCTCGCGCTGCCAGGGCTCGAGCAGTGGGGCGTGTTTCTCGAGGAAGTACAGGATGTTTTCCTGTGGCTCGGCCGGCCAGCGCTTGTTGTCCTGGTCGTGGCCCTTGCTGGCGTTTTTCGGGATGGTGCGCCAGAGGTCGTTGATCTGCTTCTGCAGGTGTTCTTCGCGGTCTTTCTGCCGGCGCCGTTCCTCCTCGGCGGAGATCGGGTAGGGGCGTTTGTAGCGGTCGACACCGTAGTTCATCAGCGCATGGCAGGAGTCGAGCAGGTCTTCCACCGCGTCGATGCCATGGCGTTCTTCGCACTGCATGATGTACTGCTTGGCGAATACTAGGTAGTCGATGATCGAGCTGGCGTCGGTCCAGGTGCGGAACAGGTAATTGCCCTTGAAGAAGCTGTTGTGGCCGTAGCAGGCGTGGGCGATCACCAGTGCCTGCATGCACATGGTGTTCTCTTCCATCAGGTAGGCGATGCACGGATCGGAGTTGATCACGATCTCGTAGGCCAGGCCCATCTGCCCTCGGGTGTAGTTCTTCTCGGTGCTGAGGAAGTGCTTGCCATAGGACCAGTGGTGGTAACCCAGCGGCATGCCGACGGAGGCGTAGGCATCCATCATCTGCTCGGCAGTGATCACTTCGATCTGGTTGGGGTAGGTGTCGAGTGCGTAGCGCTCGGCGATGCGGGCGATCTCGCGGTCGTATTGGCGGACCAGTTCGAAGGTCCATTCCGAGCCGGTGGAAATCGGCTGGCGTTTTCTCTCGGATGCGGTCATCGCGCTTCCCCTCAGCTCACCAGGCGGCGCTGGAACAGTTCACGGAACACCGGATAGATATCGGCGGGCGACACCAGCTGCTGCTGGGCGAAGGTGTCGGCATAGCTCTCGCCGACCTGTTCGTACTCGAACCACAGCGCCTGGTGCTCGCGCGGGGTGATCTCGACGTAGGTGAAGTACTGCACGAACGGCATGATCTGATTGATCAGGATATCGCGGCAGATCGGCGAATCGTCGTTCCAGTTGTCGCCGTCCGAGGCCTGGGCTGCGTAGATGTTCCACTCGTTGATCGGATAACGCTCGGCCATGATCTCCTGCATCATCTTCAGTGCACTGGAGACGATGGTGCCGCCGGTTTCACGGGAGTAGAAGAACTCCTCCTCATCGACTTCCTTGGCGCTGGTGTGGTGGCGGATGAACACTACCTCGATCTTGTCGTAGTTCCGCTTGAGGAACAGGTACAGGAGGATGAAGAAGCGCTTGGCGATGTCCTTGGTGGCCTGGGTCATCGAGCCGGACACGTCCATCAGGCAGAACATCACGGCCTTGGAGCTGGGGTTGGGCTGCTTGGTCAGCAGGTTGTACTTGAGGTCGAAAGTGTCGAGGAACGGCACCCGGTTGATACGGGCGCGCAGTTTGACTATTTCCGCTTCAACTTCCTGGATATCGCCGAAGTTGTCTGGTTCTTCGCGTCTCAGTCGCTCCAGCTCGATGAGCGCCAGCTTGAGCTTTCCGCGGCTGCTGCCGGACAGCGCAATGCGCCGCGCGTGGGCCGAGCGCAGGGTGCGGATGATGTTGATGCGCGAGGGGTTTCCCTCGCTGCTGATGCCGGCGCGTACGGTCTTGAAGGTGTCGCTGCCGGTCAGGTGGCGCTTTACCAGGTTGGGCAGTTCGAGGTCCTCGAACATGAAGTCGAGGAATTCCTCCTGGGTAATCTGGAAGACGAATTCGTCCATGCCGTCGCCGGAGTTGCTCGCCTTGCCGCTGCCCCGTCCGCCACCACCACCCTGGGGCCGCGCAATGCGCTCGCCGCTGGTGAACTCCTTGTTGCCGGGGTGGACGATGGTCTGCTTGCCGCCGCGGCCGTGGTGCAGCACCGGCTCGTCGATATCGCGGCCAGGAATGCTGATCTGTTCGCCGTGCTCCATGTCGGTGATGGAGCGCCGGCTGACGGCCTCCTCCACGGCCTTTTTGATGTGGTCACGGTAACGCCGCAGAAAGCGCTGGCGGTTCACCGTGCTCTTGTTCTTGCCATTCAGGCGCCGGTCTATCACATAGCTCATGACGTCTCCTTAGCACGCACGCCCTGCGGACGTACGGCGACCGGCGCGGCAGCGGCTGCAGCGCGCCGGCGACGGGTTACTGCGACTTGCGAACCCGCAGGTACCACTCGGACAGCAGGCGCACCTGCTTCTCGGTGTAGCCACGTTCGACCATGCGTGTGACAAAGTCGTTGTGC
>JBBNAI010000226.1:0-1873 GCA_037994305.1 Pseudomonas sp.
AAGCGGTAAGCGGTTCGGCTGACGCTGGCAAGTCTGCCTTTGTTGGCGAAGAACTGGCCAAGTCCGATCGTCCGGAACTGACCGCTGCCAAGATCGTCGTTTCCGGCGGCCGTGGCATGCAGAACGGTGACAACTTCAAGCACCTGTACGCCCTGGCCGACAAGCTGGGTGCTGCTGTTGGTGCTTCCCGCGCCGCTGTCGACGCCGGTTTCGTACCGAACGACATGCAGGTTGGCCAGACCGGCAAGATCGTCGCACCGCAGCTGTACATCGCGGTCGGTATCTCCGGTGCCATCCAGCACCTGGCGGGCATGAAGGACTCCAAGGTGATCGTCGCGATCAACAAGGACGAAGAGGCCCCGATCTTCCAGGTGGCTGACTACGGCCTGGTTGCCGACTTGTTCGAAGCAGTACCGGAACTGGAAAAACTGGTTTAAACCAGCTTTCTGCTCCCACAAAAAACCCGCTCCTTGAGCGGGTTTTTTGTTGCCTGGCATCCTTGGGCGCTTTCTTCTGGCGCATCACTGCGCGACGTCAAAATGGCTGCCGGCGAGTCTTCCGGCTCAGCCTCGGTTGGCGTCGAGGAAACTCTGGTAGTGCTGCGCTGTTTCTTCCGGGCGCTCGAGCATCGGCACGTGGCCGCAGTCCTTCATGATCACCACGCTGGGTTTCTTCAACAGTGGCTTCATCACCTCGATGCTGGACACATCCAGCACGCGATCCTGGTCACCCCACAGCAGCAGGGTAGGGGCCTGGATCTTTGGCAGTTCGGGCTCCAGCGGCACGTACTGCGCACGCAGTTGGGCGAAGATACGGTCGTAGTGTTCGCGATTGGCCATGGATTGCTCGGCGAAATGGCGTTTAAGCGACTCCGGCATCTCTGGCGGGGTGACGAAGATGAAGTGCATCAGTGCATCGAAATCTTCAGGTTTGCGCACTACCAATGGGTTGGGTTCACCACGCTGGATACGCTGGAACATCTCGCTCTTGGTGGGTGAGGTCACGCCGGCATTGTTCAGCAGGGCCAGGCTGAGTACTTCATCCGGCTGGCGTACGGCGTAGAGCGCCGCGATATGGCCGCCCATGGAATTACCGATCAAATGCAGTTTCTGGATGCCCAGCGCCTTGGTCAGGGCATGTAGGCGCTCAGCCTGACTGGCGACGTCATAGCTGGTATCCGGCTTGCTGGTTTCACCGAAGCCGGGAATGTCCGGGGCGATAACGTGATAGCGCTGGGTGAGATGCCGGGCGAAGCGCAACCAAGTGTCGCGGTTGCCACCGAAACCGTGCAGCATCAGGATGGTTTCGCCATCTGCCGGACCGCCTTCGTAATAGCGGATGTTGAACTCGCCGACCTTAATATCGTGAGTCGACAGGCCAGCTCTTTGTCGTTCGACGAATTGGGCGGCAGTGATCAAGGTGGCAGGAGAGAAGTAGAGGGTGGCAGCGGTGGCCGCCAGAAGGAGAACGATGCCTAAAAGCAGTTTTTTCATGGCGATTCCTTATCGCTAATTATTATTTGAATGGCGTATTACGCTAGCATGAAGACTGTCGATGACAGTTAGATAGTGCAAGCTGTCCCCACCCTCATGCCGGTATGTGCCCATGCGCGATCATCCCTTGTTCAAGGCTCTGCTGCTCTTGATCCTGCTGCCCGGCTTGGCGAATGCAGCGGGTAAGTGCGAGCGCCTGGTGGCGACCGGTAATCCGGAGTATCCACCGTACTTGTGGCGTGATCCGCAGAGTCCGGAACACCTGATCGGGGCTAATGCTGACCTGCTGACGCACATCGGCGAGCAACTGGGCGTGAAGATCGAAGTCATCTACACCGGTCCCTGGTCGCGGGCTCAGGATGAAGTGCGAACTGGCCGTG
>JBBNAI010000227.1:0-8216 GCA_037994305.1 Pseudomonas sp.
GTACCACCAGCGTCATCCACAGCACACACAGGGCCAACGCCCAGCCCGGCATGGCCGCGTCACGCAGCAGACCGAACAGCCCGGCGTAGAAGATCGGCAACTTGGGATTCAGGCTGCTGGCCAGCAAGCCCTGCCATAACCCAGTCCACCACACGCCTCCTGGCGCCTGTGCCGCCGCATCAGGCAGCACCAGTTGGCGCCGCGCCAACAGCGCCGAAACGCCCAGCCAGATGAAATAGCCACCGCCCAGCCACTGCAGCACCTGCCAGAACCCGCTCTGCCGGCCCACCAGCAGCTGCAGCGCCACCAGCACCAGTAGCATGCTCAGCAGGTTGGCCAGAGCGATACCGGCCGCGCAGCCGTCGGCCTGGGCCCGGCCCTTGAGCAGGGCATTGCGCAGCAACAGGACGAAATCCGGCCCGGGCGACAGCAGGGCAGCGAAATGGGTACCGGCAACCAGCAGGAACAGGGCGAGCATCGAGACACCTCCAGCGAACTGGCCGGCAGTCTCAACGCCCCACAGGCGCCACGTCTTGGAAGAAACTCAGGCGTGCGGGCCGCGCTGGAAGCGCCCCGGCGTCACCCCGGTGAAGCGCCGGAACGTCGTCGAGAAATGCGCCTGGTCGTAGAAACCCAGGCTCAGCGCCACCTCCACCAGGGGCTCATCGGCCAACAGACGGCGCTTGGCCTCACGCACCCGGCGCTGTAGCAGATAGGTGTGCGGTGGCACGCCGTAGCAGCGGCGGAAGGCCTCGATCAGGTGACGCGGATGGCGCTGCAGCAAGACGCCGAGCTGCTCCAGGCTGAGTGCTTCGCGGTAGTGCGCCTCCAGGTAGTCGCGCAGGCGCGCCGTTACCCCGCCATCGCGCGGTGCAGGTGCCAGGGCGCGCAAGCCGCCGTGGCGCACGAACACCTGCTCGAGCAGGCTCAGCAGTTCGGTTTCCAGCGCCAGGCAGTCCTGCCGCTCGAACTCGACAGCCACGCGGGCCAGACCAGCCGCCACCGCACCATCGTCGCTCGGATTGAGCTCGGCAAAGCCACGCGGCAGGCGCTTGCGACCAAGCAGCGCCGGCAGGCGCGCTTCCTCGATATAGAGCATGCGGTAGACCAGGCGCGCCGACTCGGCGTGCCCGGTATGCGGCTCCTGCGGGTTCATCAGCGACAGATGCCCAGCCGGAATGGCATGCCGCGCGCCCCGGCACTGGTAGCCCCCAACGCCGGAAAGAATGGCGCCAATGGCAAAGGCATCATGGCTGTGGCGGCCGAAGGGTTGGCCGGAAAAATCCGCATGGAACAGCTCGACGCCCGGCAACCGGGGATTGGCCAACAGCCGGTTGGCGTCTGCGCTCACACGTCCGCCAGGAGCGCCGCGTAGCCTTCGCGGTAGCTCGGATACTGCGGCGCCCAGCCCAGCGCGCGCGCGCGGGCATTGCTGCAACGCTTGCTGCCGGAACGCCGCACCGTCTGCTGCTCGCTCCAGTGGCTGACACCGATCTGCCCACGCAGCCAGCCAACCACCTCGTGCAACGCCGCCGGCTCGTTATCCACGCCGATATAGACATCCTCCAGTGCCACGCCTCGCGCGTCGGCCTGCAACAGGAAGGCCAGCAGGGACGCGGCATCGTCGGCGTGGATGCGATTGCCATATAGCGGCGGCTCGCTGGCCACCCGATAACCTTCGCGCACCTGCTTGAGCAGCCACTCGCGGCCTGGGCCGTAGATGCCGGTCAGGCGCACCACGCTGGCCGCCAGGCCGCTGTGCAGCGCCAATTGCTCGGCCTCGCGCATGATCCGTCCGGAGTACCCCGACGCCTCGGCCGGCGCGGTTTCGTCGATCCACTCGCCGCCCTGCTGGCCATACACGCTGCTGCTGGAGACGAACAGCACCCGGCGCGGGCGCTGGCCATGCTCGGCCAGCCAGGCCAGCACATGGCGCAGGCCCTCGACATAGGCCAGTTGATAGCCGGCCTCGTCGTGCTGGGTAGCGGCGGCGCAGTACACCAGGTAGTCCAGTTCGCCGGTGGGCCAGCTCGCCGGGCAGGCCCCTTCATGCAGGTCACCGGCCACCGGCAGCACGCAGGATGGCAACTGACTGACATCGCGGCGCAGGCCATGCACCTGCCAGCCGGCCGCTGCCAGTTGCTCGGCCAGACGGCTGCCGACATCGCCGCAACCAGCGATCAGGGAAATGGGCATCAGCTCTACTCCGCGGGGAAAGGCGCAGGGTAGCGCCCGCAGCCAGGCAGGAAAAGCGCCAGGGCATAAGCGCAACCTCAATGAGAAATACTTTCATTAGCAGGCAAACCTTGCAATAATTCACATCTCTCGCCCGGCAGCCCACCACAGTTGCCAGCTTCCCTACACGTTTTCCAGGTCAGGCCAGCATGAAATCCATCGCCTTCCGTGCCCACTGCGCCGCAGCTCTGCTTTGCAGCCTGCTGTTGGTTCCCAGCGCTTATGCCGACGAGCCGGTTTCCGCCGCCGTGCAAACGCCGCCTGCCGTCACCGCCGAGGCCCCTGCTGCTGCCGATGCCGCCGCAATCCCGGCCGTTGATGCCAACGCTGCGCCCGCCGCACCGGGCGACGTCGCCCTGGAAGGCGAAGAAGCCGTCCTGGCCGAAGAAGAAGGCCTGATCCACGACCTGACGCCCTGGGGCATGTACCAGAATGCCGACGTGGTGGTGAAAGCCGTGATGATCGGCCTGATGCTGGCCTCGGTCCTGACCTGGACCATCTGGATCGCCAAGAGCATCGAGCTGATCACCAGCCGCCGCCGCCTGCGCCGCGAACTGGGCGACCTGAAAAGTGCACGCAACCTCAACCAGGCTGCCGAGCAGGCCCGCGCCAAGCACAGCTTCAGTGCCCTGCTGATCGACGATGCCCGCGAAGAGCTCAAGCTTTCTGCCGGCAGCAAGGAAAAGGACGGCATCAAGGAACGCGTCAGCTTCCGCCTGGAACGCCTGGTCGCTGCCTGCGGCCGCGAAATGAGCCACGGCACCGGCGTACTCGCCACCATCGGCTCCGTGGCGCCCTTCGTCGGCCTGTTCGGTACCGTCTGGGGCATCATGAACAGCTTCATCGGCATCGCCAAATCGCAGACCACCAACCTCGCCGTGGTCGCCCCGGGCATCGCCGAAGCCCTGCTGGCCACTGCCCTGGGCCTGGTCGCCGCGATTCCGGCCGTGGTCATCTACAACGTCTTCGCCCGCTCCATCGCCAGCTACAAGGCCCAGGTGGCCGACGCCTCGGCCCAGGTCCTGCTGCTGGTCAGCCGTGATCTCGACCTGCCGGTCGCCAGCAGCGAGCGCGCCGCGCAGCCGCACATGGTCAAGGCGGTCTGAGACATGGGTCTGCATCTGAACGAAGGTGGCGACGATCTCCAGGAAAACCACGAGATCAACGTCACCCCTTTCATCGACGTGATGCTGGTGCTGCTGATCATCTTCATGGTCGCCGCCCCACTGGCCACCGTCGATGTGAAGATCGACCTGCCGGCGTCTACCGCCAAGCCCGCGCCACGCCCGGACAAGCCGATCTACCTGAGCATCAAGGAAGACAACAGCCTGTTCCTCGACAACGAGGAGGTCGATCCAGCCCTGCTCGGCGCGACCCTGGACAAGCTGACCAAGGCCGACAAGGACAAGACCATCTTCGTCCGTGGCGACAAGGGCGTGGACTACGGCGACCTGATGGAAGTCATGGATAACCTGCGCGGTGCGGGTTACCTGAAGATCGGCCTGGTTGGCCTGGAAACGGTCGGCGCACAATGAATTCAACCGCTCGCCTGCCTTTCTGGGGCGTGAGCCTGCTCGTCGTCATCGGCCTGCATGCCGCGCTGTTCTTCTGGGCATTGTTCTGGCACGCCAAGGCCGTTCCCCTGGAACTGCCGCCGGCGGCCATGATGATCGAACTGGAGCCGCTCGCCGCGCTGCCCAAGCCGGTACCGCCGCCAACCCCAGTGGTCAAGCCGGTCGAGCCCGAGCCGCAACCGAAGATCATCGAAGCGCCCAAGCCGAAGATCGTCATCGCCAAGCCCAAGCCGCGCCCCAAGCCGAAACCGCAGGAGCCCAAACCTGAGGTCAAGCCTGAGCCGACACCGCCACAGGACGTGCCGACCGTCGCCAAAGACGAAAAGGCTGCGGCCCCGCAACAGGCACCCGTCAGTGCGCCGACCCAGGCTCAGGTCAGCTGGCAGAGCAAGCTGCTCGGTCACCTGGCCAAGTACAAGCGCTACCCGGAAGACGCCCGCCGCCGCGGCCTCGAAGGGGTCAACCGCCTGCGCTTCGTGCTCGATGCCAACGGCAAGGTGCTGTCGTTCTCCCTGGTCGGCCGCTCCGGCAGCGCCTCGCTGGACCGCGCCACCCTGGAAATGATCCGCCGCGCCCAGCCGCTGCCGGCACCCCCGGCGGACATGCTGCAGAACGGCGAACTGGAGATCGTGGCGCCCTTCGTCTACTCGCTAGACCGTCGCTGATCACGCCTCCTGCAACGGGCCCTGTTCGCGAATACCCTGCCCCGGGTTTTCATGGACAGGGCCCGTTGTCATTTTCCACCCGCCAGCAGGTCTAGAGCAGTTGGTTCCATTGAAGACAGCCGCTATGCTTGGGCGCATCTCAATGGATAAAGACTATGACCCTCACCGAACTGCGCTACATCGTCACCCTCGCCCAGGAGCAGCATTTCGGGCGGGCCGCCGAGCGTTGCCATGTCAGCCAGCCGACCCTCTCGGTGGGGGTGAAGAAGCTCGAGGACGAGCTCGGCGTGCTGATCTTCGAGCGCAGCAAGAGCGCGGTGCGCCTGACCCCGGTCGGTGAAGGCATCGTCACCCAGGCGCAGAAGGTGCTGGAGCAGGCCCAGGGCATCCGCGAACTGGCCCAGGCCGGCAAGAACCAGCTGACCGCGCCGCTGAAGATCGGCGCCATCTACACCGTCGGCCCGTACCTGTTCCCGCACCTGATCCCGCAGCTGCACCGGGTCGCACCGGACATGCCGCTGTATATCGAGGAAAACTTCACCCACATCCTGCGTGACAAGCTGCGCACCGGTGAGCTGGACGCGATCATCATCGCCCTGCCGTTCCAGGAAGCCGATGTGCTGACCAAGCCGCTGTATGACGAGCCGTTCTACGTGCTGCTGCCGGCCAATCACCCGTGGACCGCCAAGGAGCACATCGACGCCAGCCTGCTCAACGACAAGAGCCTGCTGCTGCTCGGCGAAGGCCACTGCTTCCGCGACCAGGTGCTGGAAGCCTGCCCGGCCACGCGCAAGACCGAAGAGAACAAGCACACCACCATCGAGTCCAGCTCGCTGGAAACCATTCGCCACATGGTCGCCTCCGGCCTGGGCATCTCGATCCTGCCGTTCTCCGCGGTGGACAGCCATCACTATGCCCCCGGTGTGATCGAAGTACGCCCGCTTACACCGCCAGTGCCCTACCGCACCGTGGCCATCGCCTGGCGCGCCAGCTTCCCACGGCCGAAAGCCATCGAAATCCTCGCCGACTCGATCCGCCTCTGCTCGGTCGCCGCTCGCCCGCAAGGTCAAACCCTGCCGGCATGACCGAACTGGCTCAGGTACCGGTCACCGCGCTCAAGGGAGTGGGCGCGGCACTGGCGGAAAAACTCGCCAAGGTCGGCCTGGAAACCCTGCAGGACGTGCTCTTCCACCTGCCCCTGCGCTACCAGGATCGCACCCGCGTGGTGCCGATCGGCGCCTTGCGCCCCGGTCAGGACGCGGTGATCGAGGGCGTGGTGGCCGGCGCCGATGTCGCCATGGGCAAGCGTCGCAGCCTGCTGGTGCGCCTGCAGGATGGCACCGGCACGCTCAGCCTGCGCTTCTACCACTTCAGCCAGGCCCAACGTGACGGCCTCAAACGCGGCACCCATGTGCGCTGCTACGGCGAGGCGCGCCCCGGTGCTTCCGGCCTGGAGATCTACCACCCGGAATACCGCACCCTCGGCAACGACGAAGTCGCGCCGGTGGAGCAGACCCTGACGCCGATCTACCCGACCACCGAAGGCCTCACCCAGCAACGCCTGCGCAGCCTCAGCCAACTGGCCCTGGCACGCCTTGGCCCGCACAGCCTGCCCGACTGGCTGCCCGCCGAACTGGCGCGCGACTATCGCCTCGGCGCGCTGGATGAAGCCATTCGCTACCTGCACCGGCCACCGCCGGATGCCGACCTGGAAGAGCTCGCCGAGGGCCGCCACTGGGCGCAGCACCGCCTGGCCTTCGAGGAGCTGCTGACCCACCAGCTGTCCCTCCAGCGCCTGCGCGAACAGGTGCGCGCCCAGCAGGCGCCACGCCTGCCGGTGGCCAAACGCCTGCCGCAATTGTTCCTGCAGAACCTCGGCTTCCAGCCCACCGGCGCGCAGCAGCGGGTCGGCGCGGAAATCGCCTACGACCTGTCCCAGGACGAACCCATGCTGCGCCTGGTGCAAGGCGACGTGGGGGCCGGCAAAACCGTGGTCGCCGCCCTCGCCGCCCTGCAGGCCCTGGAGGCCGGTTACCAGGTGGCGCTGATGGCGCCCACCGAGATCCTCGCCGAGCAGCACTTCATCAACTTCACCCGCTGGCTTGAGCCGCTGGGCATCGAGGTCGCCTGGCTGGCCGGCAAGCTCAAGGGCAAGGCCCGCGCCGCCGCGCTGGAGCAAATCGCCAGCGGCACGCCGATGGTGGTCGGCACCCACGCGCTGTTCCAGGAAGAAGTGCAGTTCAAGCGCCTGGCCCTGGCGATCATCGACGAGCAGCATCGTTTCGGCGTGCAACAGCGCCTGGCCCTGCGCCAGAAAGGCATCAACGGTCGCCTCTGCCCGCACCAGTTGATCATGACCGCCACGCCGATTCCGCGGACCCTGGCGATGAGCGCCTACGCCGACCTCGACACCTCGATCCTCGACGAACTGCCGCCCGGGCGCACACCGGTGAACACCCTGGTGATCGCCGATAGCCGCCGCATCGAAGTGGTCGAGCGCGTACGCATCGCCTGCCGCGAAGGGCGCCAGGCCTACTGGGTGTGCACGCTGATCGAGGAATCCGAAGAGCTCACCTGCCAGGCCGCCGAAACCAGTTTCGAAGAACTCACCGCCGCCCTCGGCGAGCTGCGCGTGGGCCTGATCCACGGGCGCATGAAGCCGGCCGAGAAGGCCGCGGTGATGGACCAGTTCAAGCGTGGCGAACTGCAACTGCTGGTCGCCACCACGGTGATCGAAGTCGGTGTCGACGTGCCCAACGCCAGCCTGATGATCATCGAGAACCCCGAGCGGCTCGGCCTGGCCCAACTGCACCAGCTGCGCGGCCGGGTCGGCCGGGGCAGCGCCGCCAGCCATTGCGTGCTGCTCTATCACGCGCCGCTGTCACAGATGGGCCGCGAGCGCCTGGCGATCATGCGCGAGACCTGCGACGGCTTCGTCATCGCCGAGAAGGACCTGGAACTGCGCGGCCCCGGCGAAATGCTCGGCACCCGCCAGACCGGCCTGCTGCAGTTCAAGGTCGCCGACCTGATGCGCGACGCCGACCTGCTGCCAGCGGTGCGTGACGCCGCGCAGGCCTTGCTGGCATCCTGGCCACAGCATGTCAGCCCGTTGCTCGAACGCTGGCTGCGCCATGGCCAGCAGTACGGCCAAGTGTGATCGAGTCGACAGCCCGCCGTTGGTCACCTGTCCGACGGCCGAGCAGCGTTCTCGGGGCGCTGGTTATACTCAGCGGCAGTAGTTCCTCAGTTGGATGTCACCCATGACCGAAGTTGCACTCGCTCCCGACTCCGCCCCGCACCCACCGGCGGTGATTCTGCAGTTGCTGGAAAAACTCGGCGTGGCCAGCCATATCCGCCACGATCATCCCGCCCTGCCCGCCTCGCGCCGGGTCCAGGTGGCCCTGCTCGACGACGCCGTCGGCGCGCTGCTGGTGCTGTTTCCGCAGAGCCTGCTGCTCGACCTCAACCGCCTGGCCGAGCTGACCGGGCGCAAGCTCGCCGCGGTCAAGCCGGAGCGCCTGGAGCGCATGCTGGCCAAGCACAGCCTCGGCATCCTGCCGGGTCTGCCACCGCTGACCAGCTCGCCCTGCCTGTATGACGAACGCATGCTGCAGGAAAGCAGCCTGCTGGTGGAATCCGGTACGCCGGGCGTGCTGCTGGAAATCAGCAGCGAAGCGTTCAAGAACATCCTCCTGAGCAAGGCCAGCGCCGCCCGCTTCGGCGAGCCGGTGGTGGCGATCAA
>JBBNAI010000228.1:0-4529 GCA_037994305.1 Pseudomonas sp.
ATCGACCGCAGCGGCCCGTCCTACCCTGCCGATCAGGACCACGACGCCTACCGCAACAAAGCCTTCAGCCTGAGCCTCAGCCACAGCTTCAGCGACAACATAGAGGCCGGGATCAACGTGCTCGACCAGCGCGGGCGCACCGAATACGACAACCCGTTCGGCCGCTTCGACATGACCACCTTCGAGTCGGTCGAGCAGGATCCGTACAGCGATTTCACTGTCAGCAGCGTCTCCAGCTACCTCGACGCACAGGTCAACGAGGCGTGGAACAGCCGCCTGGAAGTCGGCCACAGCGAGAACCGCGAAGAGAGCCTGGATAAACTCAGCGACGAGCGCGGCCTGTTCAATACCTACCGGGACTCGGTCAACTGGCTGAACACCCTGAGCCTCAACGACCAGCACAGCCTGCTGCTCGGTGGCGAGTGGTACGAGGACCAACTCAACAGCAACACCGCCTTCAGCGAGCAGCAACGCTGGAACCAGGCCGCCTTCGTCCAGCATCGCTACCAGGCCGAGCACTTCTCCACCGAGCTGGGCCTGCGCCACGACAAGTACGAGCAGGTCGGCAGCGAAAACACCTGGAGCGGCGCCCTGACCCTGCCGCTGAATGCCAGCAACGACCTGATCCTGTCCTACAGCGAAGGCTTCCGCGCACCGACCTTCAACGACCTCTACTACCCGGACTACAGCAACCCGGATCTCAAGCCCGAGCACTCCAAGAGCTATGAGCTGCAATGGCGCAGCCAGCTGGCCGAGAAGACGCACCTGGAAGCCTCGGTCTATCGCACCGACATCGAAGACGCCATTGCCAGCGACCAGGCCTTCATCCCGCAGAACATCGCCCAGGCGCGGATCAACGGCTTCGAAGCCGCGCTGCAACAGGAACTGTTCGGCTGGCAGGGGCAGCTGGGCGTGGCCTTCGTCGACCCGCGCGACCGTGACAGCGGCCATACCCTCAATCGCCGCGCTCGTCGCACCTTGAGCCTGGACCTGGATCGCAGCTTCGGCAGTGTCGCCGTCGGCGCCAGCTGGCAGGCCCTGAGCCGCAGCTACGACGACCCGGACAACCAGGATGAACTGGCCGGCTATGGCCTGCTGGCCCTGCGCAGCAGCTGGCAGACCACCCCCGAGCTGAAGCTGGAACTGAAGCTGGATAACGTGCTGGACAAGGACTACCACCGCGCCCTGTACGAGCACGAAGGACAGCAGTACGGCTACCAGCAGGAAGGCCGCACCGCGCTGGTCGGCTTCACCTGGACGCCTGCCCTGTAAGCGCCCTCCGATGAAACGCAAAAGGCCCCGCATGGGGCCTTTTGTCGATCTGCTCGGTAGCCATGGCATGGCGCTACCGGCGCTGCCAATCACCCAGGCCTAGCGCGCCTTGGCCAACAGCTCGCAGAGCTTCTCGGTAGCCGCCAGCATCTGGAAGCTGGGCCGCTCCAGGCCCTTGTCCGGCACCACCCAGAGCTGCTGGCGACGGGTCGCCTGCAGCTGCGGCCAGGCCTTCCAGGCGTCCAGCTCGGTCGCACTACCTCCGAGGATCACCGCCGGATCACGCTGCAGCACCGCCTCGGTACTGACCTGCGGCGCGGGCAGGGCCAGGTCGGCGAACAGGTTTTCGGCACCGCACAGGCGCAAGGCATCACTGATGATCTGCCCGCCACCCACGGTGTACAGCGGCTGATGCCAGACCTGATAGAACACTGGCAGCGCCGGCTCGCGTCGATAGGTCTGCTGCAGGCGCTGCAGGCCGGCGCGAAACCGCTCGGCCAGCTCACGCCCCTGACGCTCACGGCCGACGCGCGCGCCGACCTCAGCAAATTGCCCGGCAAGTTGCTGCAGGTCACGGGGCTCACCGACGTACAGGGCAATGCCGAAACGACGCAGCTGCTCACGCTGGTTCTCCGGCACGCTGTCCGGCCACAGCAGGATCAGATCGGGTTTCAGGCTGAGCAGGGTTTCCAGTTCCAGCTGGCCATAACGCCCCACCGAGGGCACGCCAGCCAGTGCCGCCGGGCGTTCGCCACCATCGAGTACGCCGACCAGCTGATCGCCGGCGCCAAGCTCGAGCATGATTTCGGTCATCGAAGGGGCCAGGCTGACCACCCGCAGCGCCGCCGTCGACGGCAAGCTCAGCGCGACCAGGCAGGCCGCCAGCAGCAGGCGCATCAGCCGAGCTGGCGAGGAATGCGGTATAGGCAGAACAGCATCAAGCTGCTCAGTGCCAGCAGAACCAGGGCCACGGCATGCAGCCCGGTGAACAGCGCCGGCACGCCGATCCAGCTCGGCAGTGCGGCGGCAACGAAGGCCAGGCGCCGCCGGCGCGCCAACTCAATCCAGGCGGCCGGCTCTTCGGCAGTGTCCAGCGCCTGTTCGGTGGCGATCAATGCCCGTTTGTAGGCGGAAAACAGCGGCAAGGTGACGAACAGCGAAGCCATGCCGGCGACGAACAGCGGCAGCTCCAGCACTTGCAGCACCGGCGTCTGGCTGCCGAACAACAGATTGGTGAGGAACAGCGGCGCCAGGGCGAAGCCAAGCCAACGCCACCACTCGAGGGCGAGCCGGCGACGCACTTCGGTGCGCGTCACTCGGCTTCTTCCTGGTGCTGCAAGCCGAGCATGTGGCCGAGCTTGCCGGCCTTGGTCGTCAGGTACTTGCGATTGTGCACGTTGAGGCGGATTTCCAGCGGATGGCGCTCGGCCACGCGTACGCCAAAACCTTCCAGCGCCTTGACCTTGCGCGGGTTGTTGGTCATCAGCTTGATCGTACTGATGCCCAGGTGATCGAGCATCGGCTGGCATATCGAGTAATCACGCTGGTCGGCGGCAAAGCCCAGGCGCTCGTTGGCCTCGACCGTATCGGCGCCGGCATCCTGCAGCTCGTAGGCGCGGATCTTGTTCAGCAGGCCGATGCCACGGCCTTCCTGGCGCAGGTACAGCAGTACGCCACGGCCTTCCTCGGCAATCGCGCGCAAGGCGGCTTCGAGCTGGGCGCCGCAATCGCAGCGCTGGCTGAACAGGGCATCGCCGGTCAGGCATTCGGAATGCAGGCGACCCAGCACGGGCAGGCCATCGCTGAAATCACCGAGGGTCAGAGCCACATGC
Source organism: Pseudomonas sp. (assembly GCA_037994305.1). Lineage (GTDB taxonomy): Bacteria > Pseudomonadota > Gammaproteobacteria > Pseudomonadales > Pseudomonadaceae > Aquipseudomonas. Next base: position 3,105 of record JBBNAI010000228.1, read on the forward strand.
TCCTTGCCGCTGGCTTCATCGAGAAAGCCATGCATGGTGAAGGTCGCAAAAGGCGTGGGCAGCTTGGAGGCGGCGACGAAGACGACGGACACCGGATGCTCCTGATAATGGTCGGCAGAAAGGCCGGCATTGTACCAGCAGCACCCGCCGCCCGGTCAGCGCGAATTGTGCGGCATAAGGATCAGGCTATTCGATGGATCAATCGAGGCAGGAGCCTGCTCATGATCTCGCGAGCCGGGGATCGTGGACCGACTCTCAGATCTTCGATTCAAGCAGCAGCACGCCATTGTCCTCTCGCCAGCGCACACGACTGAGGAAACTCATGCCCAGCAGCACCTCGGTCGGCGAGTCGCCTTCGAGCACCGCTGCCTCAACGCCCAGCACTTCCAGCCCGGCGACCTTGACGCTATCCAGGCGGATGCGCCAGCCACGCACATTGCCGCCCGCAGTACCGGCCACCATCGGCGCGCCGACCACGCGGTAATCGATGCCCAGGCGCCGCGCCTGGCCTTCGTTCATCGCCACCGAGGTAGCTCCAGTATCGACCAGGAACTGCACCGGATGGCCTTCGATCGAACCCGCCACCCAGAAATGCCCGCCTACGCCCTTGGTGATGCTGGCCTGGGTTTTCTGCGGAACAGCCATACCGGCCTGGTTGTACTCGCGCGAGATCTCGTAGGTACGCTGCACGCCATCCACCTGCAGTACCGCGCCCTTGCTGCTGGCACTCAGCACCTTCACTCCGCCCGGGCCGGTCTGCCCGGCCTTGACCAGCTTGCGCTGGCCATCCACCAGCAACACGGCGGCGTTGGGGAACAGGCCCACCACCTGCACCTGGGTTTCGGCCTGCACCAGCGGGCTACAGATCAGCAGCAAACTAGCTGCAAGGAATTCAAGGCGACGCATTGGATCTCTCCATGTCCTGGTCGAAGGGATAAGGTTGCTGCCAGCGCTGGAACAGCGGGCGCAAGGCACCGCTGCGCCGCAGCTCGGCCATGCGCTGATCGAACAGTGCGGCCAGCGCTCGGCCACGGGCATTAACGGCAAAGCCGGGATACAGCGGCAGAAGTGTCAACGGGGTCGTCCGGTAGAGCGCGGCCGTGGCGCTGCCGCTCAGAACCTCGTCGATCTCGGTCTCTGCATCGATGTAGAAGTCCGCGTGGTCATGCTCGAGCATGCCGAGAATGCCGCTACGCCGTTCGATCTCTTGGAAATGCGTGATCCCCGGCAGGTACTCCTGGTAGTCGTAGCTGCGCATCCACACCAGGCGAAACTGGCTCAGGCTCTGCAGGGTCGGCACCGGTTTGCTGCTCAGGCTCAGGGCCGCAATGCGGTCGGCGTCATAACTCGAGTGCGGGTAGATCACGCCCTCGCTGATTTCGTCACGGTAAGAGCCCAACCAGGCATCCGCCTCACCACGCTGCA